>CAYVWU010000087.1:0-3077 GCA_964455575.1 uncultured Cyanobium sp.
AGTGGATCCGCATCGCCCGTGACAAGGACGGCCTGCTTCAGTACGGCCGTGAAGCGGGCGAGGTGGCCCCACTGCTCCATACCCCCCTGGACCCGGATCTCAACGAGCTCAAAGCGATGGAACAGGAGTTTCTCGCCAACTGGAGCCTGCGCGATGTGGAACCCAGCGCCGCTCTGATCCGGCACCGCCCCGATAGCGATGAGGGGATGAACTGATGGCCCCTCAACCGTCCAGGCGCCCCCAGGGGGAAGTGCGCCACAGCCAGCTGATCACCACCTATGGCCCGGGCGCGATGGTGGATCTGCCTGATGGTTCGGTGGTGATCGGCGGCCTCAACTTTTGGATGTATGGCCCTGACCAGCCTCCCGAGGAGATCGATGAACCACGGCTGATCGCCAAGCTTCGCCAGAGCCTCAAAGTGGGTTCCCTGCGCCTGCGCAAGCCGCCCATCCACGATGTTGGCCCCGGCGGCCAGAGCCGCCCGGGCGGCATCCGCAGCCCCGAGTTTCCCAACTGGTTTGTGGCCCAGCTGGATCAAACCAAGGAGTTTGACGGCAAGACCTACCGCAGCCGGCCGCTGGTGGAGGGTGCCCGTCTCGACAAACAGAAGTACATCGATGCGGATCGCAAGGCCCATCGCGTCGTGCCGGTGCGCTTCGTGCAGACCTGCCCGAATGGCCATCTCAGCGACCTTGACTGGCGTGAATTCGTGCACCGCGGCAAAACCACCTGCCGGGAAACGCTGTGGTTGGATGAGGCCGGCGCCGGCAACGACTTCACCGAGATCTTTGTGCGCTGCTCCAATCCGAAGTGCATGGAAGAGAAGGGACGCAGACAGCTCTCTGAGGCCAAGCAGAAACTCAGAGGCGAGGAAGACGAAAGACCAGCCCTGGGTTTCTGCCAGGGGAATCGGCCCTGGCTGGGCCCGTTCGGCCAGGAGGCCTGCGACAACGGCAAGGGCAAGGGCGGCAGCTACGCCAATCGCCTTCTGGTGCGTTCCGCCAGCAACGCCTACTTTCCCGAGCTGATCTCGGCGATCTCCATTCCCGAATCGATCGATGCGGTGCGCGAAGTGATCAGCAAGAACCTCAAGGCCTTCGAGAAAATCACCAGCGCCGCCAAACTCGACATCTGGCTGGAGGACTACGCTCCCGACCACATCAAAGAGCCTCTGGCGGACACAACGCCTGCCCTGATCTTCGAGGCTCTCGAAGCCATCCGTGGCGATGAAACGGCGCCGGAGACAACCGAGGCCCTCAAACGACAGGAACTTCGCGCCTTGATCGGTCCCATCGAAGGACTCCAGCGCGGCACAGGCAACAGCCGCTTCGAGGCGGAACTGCTGGATCTGGCAGCCAAACCAGCCTGGTTCCGACAACGCGTCAACCGGGTGTTGAAAGTGCACCAGCTGCGGGAAGTGATGGCCCTGCTCGGCTTCACCCGCCTGGAGCCTGTGGTCAGCCAGATCGATGGGGATCCCCTCGATCTGGGGGTGAAGCGCGCCCAGATCGATGTCAAAGAAGCCACCTGGCTACCGGCGGTGGAAAACCTTGGCGAGGGAATCTTCCTCAGCTTCGATCCCGAGGCCATCCGCGGCTGGATCAAGAGCGAGGGTGCCGCTCAGCACCTCTCCAAGCACCGTGAGGCCTTCAAGATCTGGAACAAAGAGCATGGTCTCACGGAAGAAAAGTTTCCATGGCCCGGGGGTGCCTATCTGATGCTCGATAGCCTCGCCCATTTGCTGATCACCGAAGCCGCCCTGGATTGCGGCTATGGCGCCTCGGCGATCAAGGAGAGGATCTACGCCTTCGATGACATTGGTTACGGCATTCTTCTCCATACCGGAGGCAGCGGTTCTGAAGGCTCGCTCGGGGGCCTGGTGAGCCTGGCGGATCGCATCGAGGACCTCCTGGCGCTGGCGCTGGAGAGAGCCGCCCTCTGCTCCAACGACCCGTTCTGCGCCAGCCATGACCCCAACAGCCCTCTGGAGAAGCGCTACGCCCATGGAGCCGCCTGTCATGGCTGCCTGCTGATCGCCGAAACGAGCTGTGAACGCCGCAATGAGTTTCTTGATCGGGCCCTGGTCGTGCCGAGCTTGATCCAACGCGATGCAGCCTTCTTTGCGGATGGCCCCTGATGGCCGCGGCCTTCCCGAACCTGAGCACCGCGGAGCTGGAAACCCTCCTGGCGGCCCTCGATCTCCAAAGGGGCGCCCCCGGTTCTCTCGCCGACGTCCTTGCTGATCCTCCAGCCTTCCTCGCCAGAATCGGGCTTGCGGCGGAGCCCCTTCCCGTGCTCGGGTGGCTGGAGCGATGGCGAGCCTCCGGCGGGAGCCAGGAGGCTCTGCTCCTGTGCCTTCAAGCCCTTTTGGATCAACGGCGCGGTGACGCCGCGGCTCGTTCACTCGAACTGGTGTGGTCAGGCCCTGATGCGGGAGCTGGCGCGATCACCCGCGATCAGTCGGTGCTGATTCGTCAGTTGGTGGAGCGCGCCGAACAGCGCCTGCTGCTCACCACCTACGCCTTCTACAACGGGCCCTTCATCCAACACTTGTTCCACCTCATCCGCGAGCGCATGGTGGCGCTGCCGACGTTGCGCGTGCGCCTGGTTTGCAACATCCCCCGTGCTCGGGGCGACACCTCCAGCCCAGAGGCCTTGATCCGCAAGTTTCAGCGGCAAACCTGGTCTCGCCTCTGGCCTGAACCGCCCGCTCCGGCCGTGTTCTTCGACCCCCGCGCCCTCTGCCTGGAAGGAGAGAAGGCTGTCTGTCACGTCAAGGCGGTGGTGGCTGATGAAGAGTTGCTCATCACCAGCGCCAACCTGACCGATGCCGCTCAGCTCTCCAACTTCGAGCTGGGTCTCCATCTCAGCAGCCCGTCCCACGCCGATGACGTCTGGGAGCATTTCGACCGGCTGATCCAGCAGGGACTTCTGCGCGGGGTCGGCTGACATCCGCACACAACGGTTCCGTCACCACCGCCACTAGTGTTGGGCCACCTTTTTTTTTTGGGGGGGGGGGGGGGGGGGGGGGTTTTTAAAAATAAATGCTTATATCGACTTCCTCGTAGCGTCGATTT
>CAYVWU010000087.1:3087-10149 GCA_964455575.1 uncultured Cyanobium sp.
CCCGGTGGGCGGCGGCCGCCTGTCGGTGTTGGGTCTTCGGTGCCTGGGGGGGGGGCGGGGCGGGCGCGCGGGGCAGTGAGCTGCATCTGAATGCCTATAGATCAACCGTCACAGTTTCAATCGTACTACCCATCACGATATCATATTCAAGGCGATTTCCTGGCAGTATGGCGGCCCTGAACACTGGTGGCACACCTGCGAGATCAGCATGAAGCAGGCGAGCTGTTCTTCCGCTTCCAGGAGTAGGCACATCATAAAACACAACTCCCTGGTCAGACATAGTGAAACTCACCACGGCCATGACACAACAGTCTGGAGAAAACCAGAGTTCGGGAAGGCGGCCTCCCGGGTTGGCTTGACCCTCCCCAGATGTGGACCAATAAGGACCTTCATGGATTTGGAAGTCATTCGCGACCTCAAGGATTGTCAGACTCCATCTGCTGGGTGTCAGTGATTCAAAGCCACCATCCAAATAACTCAGATAGGCAACATGTTGGCAACATGGGGAGAGATTCGCCCCTCCTTGCGCACCAGCAAATCGCAAAGGCGGGCCGGCGAAGATGCGGCTCGACGGGTCTGTTTCGTCTGGCCCAAACTCCGAGGGGAAGACTTGCAGCGGAACACCCCCAAAGTCAACCCAGGTAGAGGAACCAATCCGCAAAAACGGGTTGCCCCCTCCATCCCCTGGACAGGATTGCGGCTCGATTCCAAAGACGACTTGCCTGAACGCACCAGGCAAACGCATGCACCTGAATGACATTGGAGCGGAGGAGCGACGTCGCCCATCAAGAGGAGCCACATCAATGTGGAGCGAGCGTGTGAAGAAGGAAAGAGCATTCGGCACGGCAAAACCGAACGCAAAAGGCGGAGTTTCTCCCTCCGGGCGAAGCTGCGTTGTGGGAGGGCTGGGCTCAGAAGCGCTGGCTTCAAAGACAATCGTATTGGCATCAGTGTCGCGACTGAAGCCTCGCCCCACGACAGCTATGTCTTGGCCACGCAGAGCCTCTGCTGGATCAAGGCTATCGATGACTGGATCCTGAATCTCAATAGGCAAGCTATTATCAGAGCGAATGACTCTCCCATTGGCCGCAACAACTTCGACATAAAGTACACCCGTCTCTGCTTGCTCAGGAACAACCACCACGGCCTGAGGGGTGGTTGTTCCTTCGATCGTGGCGGGAACAGAAATCCCTTCTCTCCTGCGCCCAGAGAGCGGAAATATAACAAATGTCTCGCCGACCGTGAAGCCTCGGCCTGGCAGCCTGATCGTTTCATTGATCCAGGTGCGGATGCTTGTCATCCCTGGCAGGACCTCTAGAACAACTGGCGCCACACGCACCGCAATTCGAAGCGTTGAATACAAGCCTGTTTCATCCGACACCACGAGGGTCGCAGGGCCGCGACCAATGGCACGCAACACAATGCTGGCCGTATCAAGTCCCTCAGCAAAGGTGACACTTTCACCATCAACAGATAAATAATCAGCCCCTTCGCTGACACCAACAGTCAGACTCTTTCCTCCTGCCGGAGCAGGACAGGAGAGTCGCAGGTGAAGCGGCAAGATATCGCCCTCATTTGCCAATTCAACAGGCCCAGGGTCAGGCTCAAAACGAGCAGGGTCTAGTGAGTAGTTAATTTTATACAATAGAGAGAGCCGGATTTCCTCTTCGTATACAGAACAAAGATTGCTTGCTGTCAATCGAAAGATCTGCAGCCTGCTCGCCCTGGCATCGGTGGGAACAGGCAGTTCAGCCCTGATGGGCATCATCATCTCAGCAGATTCCCAAAAGAGCTCTGTTCCTCTCAACACTTGGACAGTGCTGGCACCAGGAACGTCAATCCGGAGAAGAACCGGAGAGGAGCAGGCCTCGACCGAAACATCATTGATTTCAATGGTACCCTCCACCTCAAATTTTGGGAGAGGCATCCCGTCTCTTTCCAGTTGAAAGACAACATCGCTGGCCTGAAGCGTGGAAAACACTTGCAATCTCAGGTCTGGCAAACCCCTGGGCAGGCGCCGAAGATCACCACAACCGTCCACGCCGAGCGGAATGTCCAGCAACAGCTCGCCGCCCTGGGCGCCATCTGGCACAACAAATTCGATACGGTCCTCACCCCAACTGGTGGTTGTGACGTCCACAACCACCACACCCAAAGGCGCGGCAAAAAGAATCTGACCTTCCTCCCCAAAGTTCTCCCCTCGGATCTCAATTCGATCTCCAACACACGCCTGGCGTCCAACGCCTGAACCTTTGGTCAGATTATTGAGAGAATCGATGCTATATCTGCGGTCCTGAAGTGCTTGCCAACATGCGTCGACCCTCGCCGTATCCAACCATCTCTGTAGCCGGCAGAAATCAAATGCGGGGAAAGGAAGATCAAGCCAGGGACGGAGCCTGCCGGGAAGACCATCATTCAGGTCGAGAGAAATGGGCTGTGGAGTGCCCATGGAGGGGTTGGGTTGCCTGGGAATGAGGGATTGCGGCACCGCCGGCACCAGGTCTCCAAAGGCCAGGACGGTCTGTTCAAAATAATCCTGGGCTCCCGTTGGGTCGAGCTGCACCGCAATGGCGGCTTGGTAAATGCTTTCCAGGGGCTGCAGAGCCTCCACCTCCCACTGCAGAACGTCGCGATAGCGGTTGAGAAGATCAAGTTGGTTTGGGTTAATGGTTTCCAGGAACTCCAGACCAAAGTAAAGGTCCAGCCAGCCTCCGGGAGGGAAAAGACAAGGATCAAAACGGCCAAAACCAGGCAGCTGCGGCACATAGCCAGTGATCCAGGAAATGGGCTGAACCATCTGCGGACGGGAGGGCTGTTGCCGGCGTTGGCCCGCTTGATAGCTTATGGACAGCTGATGGAGGAGGCGGAGCATCCGGCCTCCCGCCAAGCTGCTTCCCCTGAGCAGCAACCTTGAATCCGTCAACAACAAATCCAATCTTCTGGAGGATCTCCGCCAGCGCCCAACAATGGCCGCAAGGGCACGTCTTTGTTCTCTGGAGTCGACTGCTTTGAGGATGGCTTGATTGATCAACGCGAAACGATCAAGCGGAATGAAAGATTGGAGTTTTCCGAGCGAAGAAAGGTTCTCAGGCTCAGAATCTGAGCAACAATTGCCGAGGTCCACCTTGGAGAGTTTAATGACAATTTTCAATTGCTCTTGACGCAAGTTCCAAAGGATCTCGTTATCAGTTCTTTTCAGCAGCTGCGGACCGCGATACACACGGAAGTAGAGGTCGGGATGGCGTTCCCGAAACAGCCCCCTGTAGTGATCCTCACTGAACGCGATGCGGAAGCCACCTCCAGCGTCGGTCAGGGCACTGCCGACAAAGTCGTCGCAGAGATCATCGGCATCCCATGCCTCCACCCGGAGCTGGCGAGCACAGGCCGGACAACCATCGACGTGAACAGAGCCGATGATGGTGAGGTAGCGCATGGGTACCACCAAAGCAGGCTTGGAGCGGTCTCAAGCCTCTCACGAGATACACTCCGCCGGCTCTTGTTTTAAGAAAGAATAAGGAACGTCACCGGCCATTCCCTAGCCAGGGCACAGCAAATTCTGGAATCAGCCGGTAGGCTTTGCTTGGAACATCAAGAAGCTTCAAAGATCCTTCTCGCCAGCCGGGCCGGGAGGCCCTTCAAGGCTGGAGCGGGGAGCGCCGTCTGCGGTTTCTCGATGGCGGGGAAAGCGCAGAAGAAAGTCCTCGCGGCGGTGGAAATCGGCGACCGGCCCACCATGGGACAAGGCCCAATAGCTCAGGGAGCCCGTTGGCTGTTCCAACACCGCGGTGACGCCCAGCCGGAGAGGGTGTCGGCGGCACGCCAGAGACAGCTCACTCGGCAGAGACAGGTCGACGGCGACATCCAGCCAGCCAGCCCCGCGCGCAACCGTGAAGGGCAGCGCCTCGCGCTCCAGCTCGGGTCGCAACCCCTCGCGGTAGGCCGACAAGCGATAGAGATTCCACGCTCCGCTCGGCGCCAGGTTGACTTCCCAGTAGGGCTCCATCCCCTCCGCCGCGAGGAAGAGTTCAAAGCAGGTGTGCTCCCAGAGACCATCGCGGCGGGTGGGCCCTTCCGGCGATGGGGCTGGCAGCCGGACGGCATCCAGCTCCCCGCGGAGCTGGTAGACGACCCTCACGTCATCCCCTTTCCGGACAACCTGGCCGCCGAGGGCGAGGCCCATGCGGGACGCCTCCGCTCCGAAGGGATGGAGCACAAACGGCTGGACCTGATTCGGCCCGGGCGATGCCCCGCCAGCACTCAACCCGCTCATCTCCCCTCCCGCAGCCGGGCCAGCACCCCGCGGATCTCCGCCTCCTGGGCCTCGATGCTGGCGGTGAGGTGGAACTGCACCAGGGCGCGGTCGAGGTTGTGGCCGGGGCGGGCGGTGTGGAAGTAGACGTTGCCGGCGAGATGGTCGCTGAAGAAGCGCAGACCCAGCTCGAAGCTGAGCAGGCGAATGGCGTCGAAGAGGTGGTCGTGGTCCGCGGGCGTGAGGAAGAAGCCCGCCGCGGCGCCATATCCCTCCAGCAGGGCGGCGCAGAGGTCGAGATCGAAGACCACCGCCTCGGGGGTGAGGGTTTCCTCGCCGAGGGGATTGCAGGCGGAGCGCAGGCCATCGCCGATGTCGTAGTGCACCAGGCCGGGTTTCACCGTGTCGAGATCGATCAGGGCGACGGCCTGGCCGGTGTCGGCATCGAGAAGCACGTTGTTCACCTTGGGATCGCCGTGGATCGGGCGCAGGGGCAGCGCCCCCGCCGCCTTGGCGCGTTCCAGCACGCCGGCCAGGGTCTCGCGCCGGGCCACGAAGTGATGGGCCCAGGCCTCCCGCTCGGGGTCGGCCCCCGGCCGGCGCTCCGCGGCCCCCGGATGGCTCCCCGTGCCGGCTGGGGACGCGGGGACCGGGGAGGCGGCGGCGGCCTCCTTTTGGCAAAGGGCGTGATAAGCGGCGAGATAGCCGGGGGTGATGTGGAACCCCTCCAGGGTGTCGGCGAGCTGGTCGCAGGGCAGATCGTGGAGCAGGGCGTGAAAGCGGCCGAGGCCATAGCCCACCTCCCGCGCCTGGGAGGGCGTCTCCAGTTGATCGAGGGAGGTGGTGTGCGGCACATGGCTGATGGCTCGCCAGAACTCCCCCTCCGTCTCCAGCCAGGCCGCGCCGCTGGTGGCGGTGAGCACCCGCGGAAACACCCAACGCCGCGCCTCCCCCCCCGGCGCCTCCCCCCCCGGCTCTTCCCGCCGCAGCCGCTCCTCCACATGGCGACCGACGACGAGCAGATTGGCCATCACCCGCCGCGGCTCGGGGAACACCGCCGTGTTGAGGCGCTGCAGCACGAAGGCCTCACCCTCAGCGAGATCAACGCGATAGGTGGCGTTGATGTTGCCGTTGCCGAGGGGACGGACGGACTGCACGGGGCTGCCGCCGGCGAAGGCGGCGGCGATGCCGGTCAGGCGCTGGTCAGCGTCAGCCATGGTCAAGCATCCCGAGCGGGGTCATAGGCGCCGCGCACGCCGCGGCCGTTCCAGGGGGTGAGGCGGAGCATCAACAGGAAGGCGGGCAAAGCGGAGGCCACGGTGAGGAGGAAGAACCAGCTCCAGCCCACCCCCTCCGCCACAAACCCCGCCTGGCCGGAGAGGATCGAGCGGCTGAGGGCATAGACGCCGGAGAGGAGGGCGTACTGGGTGGCGGAGAAGCGCGGATTGCAGAGGCTCATCAGCAGGGCCACGAAAGCGGCGCCCACCATGCCTCCACCAAAGTTTTCCAGGCCCACCGCCGCCAGCAGCGCCGGCATCCCCCCCCGAAAGGTGGCCAGCGCCCAATAGGACAGATTGCCGAGGGCGCCCACCAGCGCGAACAGCCACAACGAGCGGTTCAAGCCCAGGCGACCGAAGAGGAGGCCCCCCGTCACGGTGCCGAGGATCGTGGCCACGATGCCCCAACCGGCCAGCACCGAGCCCACCGTTTCCGGCGAGAAGCCCTGCTGGATCAGGAAGGGCACCGCCATCACGTTGAGCAGGCCATCGGGCCAGCGGTAGAGAAGGATCAGAGCCAGGAGCATGGCGGCCCGGGGCGCGCCGGTGCGGGAGAGGAACTCCCGCGCCGGACCGACCACGGCCTGGCTGAGGCTGGTCACCTTGTGGGCCAGGGGCGCCAGGCGGGGGGCGGTGAGGGTGAAGGGCAGCACGAGGGCCATCAGGCCGGCGGAGGCGGCGAAGGCCAGGGGCCAGCCGCGCTGGCCGGCCAGGATGAAGCCCCCCGCGCCGATGGCGAGCATGGCGGCGCGATAACCGAGGTTGGCGGCGGCGGCGCCGCCCCCCCGCTCCTCCTGGGGCAGCAGGTCGGTGCGGTAGGCATCCACGAGGATGTCCTGGGTGGCGCTGACCACCGCCAGCGCGAGGGCCATGGCGCCCACGGCCGCCAGGCTGGCGGCGGAGTCGGCGCTCGGCCGCAGCAGGGCCATGGCGCCGATCACCGCCACCAGGGCCAGCTGCACCACCAGCAGCCAGCCCCGGCGCCGATCCGGCCAGGGCAGGGGCCAGCGGTCGAGGGCCGGCGCCCAGACCATCTTCAAGGTGTAGGGGAGTTCGGCATAGGCCAGCAGGCCGATCAAGCCGACGGGAACGCCGCTCGCCGTGAGCCAGCTCTGCAGCAGCTTGGTGCCCACCATGTAAGGGATGCCGCTGGCCACGCCTTCCGCTCCCACCGCCAGCAGGCGCCTCCAGGAGGAGGCCGGTGGGGCGCTGTCGGGCATGCGGGGAGGGGGCGACGCGGGCCATCCTGCGCTGCGGGGCCCGGCCCGTCAACGGAGGGCGCCCGTTTGCTCCAGGATGGGGGCCCTCGCCACGCCGCCGTGTCGTTCCTGCGTTCCAAGCTGCTGCCGGCGGCCATCGTGCTTCTTTTTGCCGTGGCGCTTCTGGCGGTGAGCGCGCGGATCTGGCTGCCGGGCGACATGGCCGCCCCGGCCCCCCTCTCCTGAGCGGGAGGATGCGGCGGAGTCGCGCCTACGATCGGAGCGCGGAGCGCGGCCTTGATGCCGGAGGAACCCCAGCCCTTCTTTGAACCCTTCC
>CAYVWU010000088.1:0-10061 GCA_964455575.1 uncultured Cyanobium sp.
CAAGCAGCGCGACATCAACTACTACGCGGCTCTCTATGCCAAGGGTGCTCTCGATCCCAAAACCGCTGTGGCCGCCTGAGCCCATCTGCGCGAGCAGGGGCCATCGTTTCTGATCTGGGGTTCCTTCTGGAACCCCTTTTTTTTGCGCCTGGCTCTCGATCCCTATCGGCCCCCCGCGGATTCAACAGCACCTCAAGGAAGGGGCGCCGTCACCGCCGGCTCCGCCAAGGCAGGAGAGGCCAGTTCACGGCTGAGAGCGTCAGGACTGGTGGGCGCTGTCGCCTCGACCAGCTTGTTCAAGGCGGTCTTCAGATCTCGTTCCATCACGAATCGCCGACCGTCCGTCACCACCACGCGCACAAGGGTGGGCAGATTGTTGTTTTTCGATTGCAGGTAAATCGGTTCCACGTAAAGCAAGCCTTGGCCGATGGGAAGCACGAGCATGTTGCCGCGGAACAAGCGGGAGCCCATGCGGTTCCAGAGTCCAAATTGCAGGCTGATCACAGGATCCTGATCGGTCAGCGCCGAAATCTGCTGGGGTCCAAGCAGGAGGCGCTGCTGGGGGAAACGCACCAGAAAAAGCTCTCCATAATTGGGTGGATCATTGCGTGCGGCCAACCAGCCAACCAGGTTCGTGCGCTTCAAGGGAGTGAAGGGAAGCAACATCACAAACTCGGAGCGGTTCTCTCCCGGCAGCTCCATGGTCACGTAATAAGGTCGAACAGCAACATTGCTGTTGCCATAGATCTCCAGCGGCACGCTCCAGACATCATCACCGTTGTAAAACGTCCGCACATCGGTGACGTGATAGCGCAGCAACCGCTCGGACTGAATATCAAACTGGCTCTGGGGCACGCGAATGTGGCGCAACAACCCTTGCGGCATGGCGTCGAGAGGTTGAAAAAGCTCAGGAAAAGCCTTGATCCAGGTTTTGAGGATCGGATCCTCACGATCACTGACATATAGCCATAGTCGCCCGTCGTGGGCATCCACCACAGCCTTGACAGGATTTCGGAAATACCGCAATCCCTGCGGGTTGGGATCACTGTAGGGATAGGAGCGGCTGGTGGTGAAGCCATCCAGCATCCAGTATTGGTGTTGTTCCGGTCGAAACCCCTTGCCACCGTCCACCCGCACCGTCACCAGATAGGGCTGGCTTTCAAAGCTGAGGAACGGAGCCAGGGCCTGCAGCCGCTTGTTGACCTGCCGGCGGAGCAGCAGCAGCGATCGCGGTGTCAGCGATCCGGTGAAGAGCAGCCTCGGCTCCTTCAGATAGGCCGCGGCAGCCCAGCGTTGCCAGCTGTGCGCAAGAGAAATGCCGACCGTGCCGTCGTAATGGGTATAAACATTCAAATCACCCTCGGGATAGGAAAACTCCTTCACGCGGGTCGGGGCGATGGCATAGGGGGCCGGACCGGAGGCGAAATACAGGCTGGGCCGGCCGATCGGCAACGCCCACTTCGCTTCCGCATCGCTGATGCCGAGCTGGGGAATGCCCTGCACCCGCGCGCCGCGGCCCAGATCCTTGACCAGAAACAATGGCAGCCCGTCCGGCCCGGCGGCATTCACCGGGGAGACGGTGAAGCCGTGGCCATGGGTGAACACCAGATGCTTGTTCAGCCAGGTGCGGGAGGCCTTCGGCAGCGCTTGGCTGTCCATTTCGCGCGCGGAAATGAGCACCTGCTGGCTGGTGTCCCGCAGGGACAGGCCCTGGAGGGGATAGCGATCCACCGCGGCCGAGGTGAACGTGTAGTAGAGCCGCAGTTGTTGCAGCTGGCGGTTGGCGGCCAGCAGGGGCTCACTGTCCCAGAGGCGAATGTTGTCGAGGGTGCCGGGGGAGGACGCCAGATCCTCCCGGGTCACCCTCTGGCGCGGTTCGAGGGTGAGGGCGCGCACCCGCTCGAGGCCGAACGCCTTGCGGGTGGCCTGGATGCTGCGCTCCAGATATGGCGCCTCCAGGCTCAATTCCCGCGGTTGCACCAGAAACCGTTGCGCGAGGGGCGCCACCACCCACTCGCTCAGGGGAACGCTGGCGGTGCTGGCCGCCAGGGGAATCAACACGCCACGGCGCAACCACCCCTCGGGGACGGGCACCAGAAGCCCGGCCGCTGAGAGCGCCAGCAGCACCGCCAGGATCAGGCGCAGCGGCAGCCGCACATGGAGATCCACCCAGCCCGCGCCCGCCGCCACCCCGCTGCCATCGACCATCAGAGCGAAGGGCGCCAGTGCCGCGCTCGCCGCGACCACCAGGGCCAACACCGCCAGCTGGGGCTGCAACACCTTCTGCTGTTGCCGCGAGAGGCCAGGAAACGTCAGATCGGAGAGGCTGCTGCCCTCGCTCAGGGTGAGCAGCAGGCAGGCCGCCAAACCGACCGCGATCTGCGCGATCGCCACGCTGAGCAGCAGATGGATCGCCGGCAGGCGCAGCACGGTGAAGGACAGATCCATCCCCGTCAGGGGATCCGCCGTGCCGAAGGGGGTGGCCAGCAGGGCGGGAAGCCACAGGCTCCAGCCCCGCGCCAGCGCCGTGGCGGAGGCCGCCAAAGCCGCGGTGAGGATGATGCGCAGGGAGGAGTGGGGCCAGAGCAGGAGCGGCGGCAGCAGCAGCAGCAGGACGCCGCCGAAGGCCGGTGGGGGAAGATCCCTGAGCAGGGAAAAACCGGTGATCACCTCACCGCTGAAGGGGGCGGCGATGAGACCCCGGGCCTGGACCAGCAGATAACAGAGGCCGGCGCCCAGCAGCAGCATCAGGGCCAGGAGGCCGACCACCAGTTGGGTGCCGCTCAACCGCAGGATCGGTCGCGGCGGGAGGGCTTTTCCGGAATGGTCCTGTCGCAGCCGCCAGCAGCGCTGGAGCTGCTTCAGTTGCAGCGTGGCGCCAAGGCCCAGAACCACGACGAACGCCCCCAGCTGCAGGAGCCAGCGCCGCAGGAGCACCGCCTGAAAACCGAACTGGGCGAACCACTGCCATTCCACCAGGAGGCGGCCCAGGAGGACCGCCCCTCCCGCCAGGCCCAGGGCGCCAAGCAGGGCGAGGCCGGGCCAGCGCCAGGACCGCGAAGGGGAAGGAGATGCCACAGCAGGAGCGTAGGCAAGCGGACGAGCCCGCGACCAGCAACGACGCCGATCGATCCGGCAAATATCCGACTTCAGAAGTCGGGTTTAATTGATCCAGCTGGCGCCGCTGTTAGCGTCAGCTCAGATCTCGGCCCGGATGTGAGCACAAGCCTTGCCCCTCCCTCTGTCAGCGAGCACACCTTCACCGGTCTGCGTTGCAAGGAGTGTGGTCACATGTACGAATTGGGGCCCCGCCATGTCTGTGAAGACGTGTGTTTCGGCCCCCTGGAGGTCGTCTACGACTACGACCTCATCCGCTCCCGGGTGAGCCGCGCCACCATCGAGGCCGGCCCCACCTCCATCTGGCGCTACCGCGACTTCTTGCCCGTGGCGGCCGACCCCATCGACGTGGGCACAGGCTTCACTCCGCTGTTGAGGGCCAAGCGCCTGGGCCGCGCCCTGGGTCTGAACAATCTTCACGTCAAGAACGACGGGGTCAACATGCCGACCCTCTCCTTCAAGGACCGGGTGGTTTCGGTGGCCCTCAGCCGGGCCCGCGAGCTCGGCTTCACCACCGTCAGCTGCGCCAGCACAGGCAATCTGGCCAACTCCACCGCCGCGATCGCGGCCCATGCCGGCCTGGATTGTTGTGTCTTCATTCCCTCAGATCTGGAATCCGGGAAGGTGTTGGGGACCCTTGTGTACAACCCGGTCTTGATGGCCGTGAAGGGCAATTATGACCAGGTGAACCGCTTGTGCTCCGAAGTGGCCAACACCTATGGCTGGGGCTTTGTCAACATCAACCTGCGTCCTTACTACTCCGAAGGCTCCAAGACCCTCGCCTATGAGGTGATTGAGCAATTGGGCTGGCAATTGCCCGACCACATCGTGGCCCCCCTGGCGTCCGGCTCCCTCTTCACCAAGATCCGCAAAGGCTTCCAGGAGTTCGTTCAGGTGGGTCTGGTCGAGGACAAACCAGTGCGCTTCAGCGGCGCTCAGGCGGAAGGGTGTTCGCCGATTGCCCAGGCCTTCCAGGAAGGACGAGATTTCATCAAGCCGGTCAAGCCGCACACCATTGCCAAGTCGATCGCCATTGGCAATCCCGCCGATGGGCCCTATGCCATCGACATTGCCAATCGCACCGGTGGCAGCATTGCTGCCGTGTCCGATGAGGAGATCATTGAGGGAATCAAACTACTGGCGGAAACAGAAGGCATCTTCACGGAAACCGCTGGGGGAACCACGGTTGCCGTGCTCAAGAAGTTGGCGGAACAAGGTCGCATTCAACCCGATGAGTTGACCGTGGTTTACATCACGGGCAACGGCCTGAAAACAACGGAGGCTGTGGCCTCCTCCATCGGCCAGCCCTTCACGATCGAGCCCCAATTGGCCAGCTTTCACACCGCCTGGGAACAGGCTCAGGCCGCCCATCCGCATCTGACTTAGGCCACCCCGTTCTTCACGCTCCAGCCCTCGTTTTCATCCACCATGTCCGTTCAAGTTCTGATTCCCACCCCTCTGCAGGTCCACACCGACAACCAAGCGAGCGTCAGCGTCGTCGCGAGCAACGTCGGAGAGCTGATCCTTGCTCTGGAGACCTCCTTTCCCGGGGTGCGCGGCAGGCTGCGGGATGAGAAAGGCAACCTGCGGCGCTTCCTCAATTACTACGTGAACAGCGAGGACATTCGCTTCCTCGAGAATGAAGCCACCCCCCTCAAGGCTGGGGATGAAGTGAGCATCGTGCCCGCCGTGGCCGGGGGCTGACAACCTGCCCAGCCAGGGGTCCCGGGAGATCTCCCGCGGTGCAATCCACCTTCGTCGGATCCAGGCCACTGTTCCTAAGGTCAGCGGATCTGAACACATCCGCGCATGACCGTCTCCCCCTTCCCCCCGGGCATGCTCTCGCAGCAGCCCCCCCCTGACCCTGATCCCGCGAGCCTCTGGCAGGGTCCATCACGGATCTACGACTATCGCCAGGCGGCCAATCCCGTCCGCAAGGGACTGACTGAACCCATTCCCTACCGGCAGTGGAGTCCACCCCCTCTGGACGCCCTGCAGTCGACCATTGTTCCTCTGGATCTGAGCGAAGCCCTGGGGTGCCCCGGTCCGGCCACCAGCCCAGCCCTGGCCGCCCACTTTCTGCAATTGGTGCCCGGGGATCCCCTGCGGCCTCAGGTTTCCGCCAGCAGCTCCCTGTTCGTGGTGCTGAAAGGCTCGGGTCGCCTGGACTGGTCCGCCGCTGCCGAGGACGGGGCAGCGAGCGAGCCTTCCCTTCCCTCGCTCGCCTGGGGGGCGGGAGATGTGTTTCTCCTCCCCCATGGCCCCCGTCCCGAGCTGGCGGCCCTGGAACCCAGCCTGTTGTACTGGGTTCATGATGGGCCCTTGCTCCGCCACCTGGGGGTTGTTCCAGCGGGTGCCCGCTTTGCCCCCTGCCATTTCCCGGCCGACCGCTTGAACGCTGAACTGGAGCGCCTGCTGGCGGATCCATCAGCGGCGCGCGGCAATCGCCTGAGCATCCTGCTGGCCCATGCGGAACTGCCGGCCAGTCGCACCATCAGCCCCACCCTCTGGGCGATGGTCGGCCTGGTGCCGGCGGGTGCCAGCCAGCCACCTCATCGCCATCAATCCGTGGCCCTGGACTTGATCGTGGATTGCCCTCCAGGGTGTTGCACGTTGGTGGGCACAGAGCTGGACGCCGCTGGAGAGATCCTGAATCCACGACGCATCGACTGGGAACCCGGAGGGGTGTTCGTCACGCCACCGGGCCACTGGCATGCCCACGTCAACCGTGGGGATCGCCCCGCCCGCCTACTGCCCATCCAGGATGCTGGACTGCACACTTACCTGCGCAGCCTGGACATTCGCTTCGCCGGTGGTCTGACGGGGGAGGGCTGACCCGACGGAGGACAAGGAGGCCTGACGGGGCCCCTGAGGAAGGAGCACCTCAGGATGGGCCTGGCCCCAGGCCTCCACCTCCTGCCGGAAACTGTCCCCATCAATGGTTTCCTCCCGGATCAGGCGCTCCACCAGCACATCCATCAACGCGCGCCGCGGCTCCAGCACGGACAGAGCCAACTCCAGGGATTGCCGGGCCAGGGCGCGTACAGCGGCATCGATGCGGTTGCCCGTGAGCTGCGAATAGTGGGGGTCGGAGCGGATCCAATCCCGCCCCAGGAACACCTCAGCGCCATCGCCTTCCAGCGCCAGGGGGCCGAGGCTGGAGAAGCCATAGCGGGTGACCATCTCCCGACAGATGCGGCTCACCTGTTGCAGATCGCTGGCGGCTCCCTGGGTCACCTCGCTGGGACCGAAAACCAGCAGCTCCGCCGCCCGGCCACCTAGAGAGACCACCATCTGGGCATGCAGAAAGGCCCGGCTGATGAGCCCGGAATCCAGGATGTCCTCATCGGGCACGGTGCGCGCGAAACCGGCGATGCCTCCGGCCCGCGGCAGCAAGGTCACCTTGTCCAGCTTGCTGGCATGGGGGACGAGGCAAGAGAGGAGGGCGTGGCCCACCTCGTGGTAAGCGATGAGCCGTTTCTTGGCGCTGTCCTGCAGCGGGGCCGCCGTCAGACCCATGGTGATCCGCTCCAGGGCGTCGCTGATGGCGCGGTCATCGATGCGGCTCTCCTGCCGCCGGGCGGTGAGAATGGCGGCCTCATTGAGGAGATTGGAGAGGTCGGCCCCGGAAAAGCCCGGGGTTCGCGCGGCCCAATCCGCCAGGGAGACAGTGTCATCCAGGGGGCGCGTGCGGGCATGCACGGCAAGGATGGCCTCCCGGCCCCGGCGATCAGGAAGGTCGACGGTGATGCGTCGGTCAAAACGCCCCGGCCGCATCAGGGCGGTGTCGAGCACATCGGGACGGTTGGTGGCTGCCAGCAGAATGACGCCCGAATTGTCCTCAAATCCATCCATCTCGGTGAGGAGCTGGTTGAGGGTCTGCTCCCGCTCGTCGTTGCCCCCGCCGATGCCCGCGCCCCGTTGTCGACCAACGGCGTCGATCTCATCGATGAAGATGATGCAGGGAGCCTTGGCCTTGGCCTGGCGGAAGAGGTCCCGCACCCGGCTGGCGCCCACCCCGACAAACAGTTCCACAAATTCCGAGGCCGCCATCGAGAAGAACGGCACGCCGGCTTCACCGGCGATCGCCCTGGCCAGAAGGGTCTTGCCGGTGCCTGGCGGCCCCACCAACAGCACCCCCTTGGGAATCTTGGCGCCGATGGAGGTGAAGCGTTCCGGGGATTTCAGGAAGGTCACCACCTCCTGCAGCTCCTCCTTGGCCTCCGCGATGCCCGCCACATCCTCGAAACGCACCGGAACCGTTCCCTCGGGCTGGACGCGGGGCTGGCTGCGCCCGAAGCCAAGGGTTTTGCTGGCCACCTGGCTCGACCGACGGATCAGGAGGGCCAGGCCTCCCAGCAGAAGGGCGGCCAACAACAGGTTGCCGACGAAGCCGGCCACCGCCTCCTCCTGCCGCTCATCCCGCACGGAAAGAGGAACTCGATGCTCCTGGGCGGTGCGCAACAGGGTCTGGTTGTCATTGAACAGAGCGACCTGGGCGGTTTTGCCATCGGCGTAGGTCAGGGTGGCCACCCGCTGGCGTGGCGAAAGGGAGATCTCGCGAACGCTTCCCTGCCGGATCGACTCCAGCATCTGGCTGTAGGAGGGCGGGGTGGAGCGGGAGCCGCTCAGACCGAAGCGGAGAGGCGGAGAAGCGTCACGCTCTCCGGCAGGCCCCTCGCGCCGCTGGGTGTCCTTGCTGGCGGGGCGTCCTTCGACACGCCCTGGGGCGCCAGCTTCCCGTTCCGAGGCGGTCGTCCGTCCCGAGGGAGCCTCCTGGACTTGCGCCAAAAGAGCGTCTGGACGGGCGTCAGAACCGTCAGCGTTCTCCTGGATCGCGGACCCCTTCGGAAGGCCCCCAGCGGCACCGCTCCCTGGAACGGAAGCTTGGGGGATCAGCGGGCGGATGGGCGGCTGGGGATCCACTGCTCAACTCGTGGAAGTCCGATGCTAGCGATTTGACGGAAGGTCGCCCGACACTGGATGATCGCTGTTTGGCACGTCTGGCGAAACGATGGCTGTTCCCAAGAAGAAGACCTCCAAAGGCAAGCGGAATCAACGCCATGCCCGCTGGAAGGCCAAGGCCGGTGAAGCCGCCCTGCGTGCCATGTCCATCGGTAAAGCCGTCCTCAGCGGCCGGGCCCGGGGCTTCGAATACCCGGTGGAAGACACTGCGGAAGAGGAATCCTGAGGGTCCTCTGACCGCCAGAAGCCGCCTTGGAAGGGGCCCGGCTGTTTCAGAGAGACAGCCGAGCTGTGAAGTCCCAGGCTTGAAGTTCGAGGCTTCAAGTCCTAGAGACTTTTTTGCGCTTTTTTGAAGTTGTCGGGAGGTCTTGGCGTTCACCTCCTCATGTGATGCCGCGGCGGATCCCCTCGGCGCCAGCGGTGGAGCCGCCGCCCCTCTCAGCTGCCCAGCTTGAAGGCCTCCAAGACCAACGCGAACACCACCCCGATCCGCAGGTTGTCCACCATCACCCAGCCCAGCGGGGCAGCCGTGGCCACGAACCGGCTGCGCACTCGCACCACCAGCTCGTGGCTCGCCACCAGGGCGAGCACCACCACCGGGCGACCGCCGACGACGCCCCACAACAGCACCGAGGAGAGGTTCTGGCCGAGGAAGATGCCCGCCAGAAGCGCCAGGGACGCCCCGCTGGCCGTGGCCCAGCGATCGCCGATCTGAGCCCGGAGGACCCGGCCCCAGCGCCCCTGGAGTTGCTCGAGGCGGGTGCGCTGCATCGGAGCCCCCATCAGACCGCCCCCAGCAGCGCGTTCAACCAGGCGAGCGTCACCATCGGTGGACTGCAGCGCGGCCCTCGCAAGAGCCGCGAGGGCTGGCCAGCCTCCCCGAGATGGTCCACCGCCGCCGCGGCCCGACACCACCAGGGCGCGGTGGACGCCTCAGCCGCTGAAGGCTCCCCGAGGGTGAGGAGGCAGGGCAGGCCAGCCGCGAGAGCCGCCTCCATGCCCTGAGGGGAATCCTCCAAGGCCAGAACCTCCCCGGGCGGCAGCGCGAGGCGATCCAACGCCAGGAGATACCCCTCGGGGCTGGGTTTTTTGGCGGCCACATCCTCTCCGCAGATCCAGAACGCAAACGCTGTCGACAGCGCGGGCCCCTGGCTGGCCAGCAGGGCCTCCACCGCGGATCGCGAGCTGGTGGTGACCAGGGCCTGAGCGCATCCTGCCGCCGCCGCTTCCCGCACCAGCCGCTCCACCCCGGGGCGCAGGGGCAACGCCCCCTGGCGAGCCAGGTCGGCATACGCGCGTTGCTTGGCGGCCATCAGCGCCTCCACCTGGCCAGGGTCGACCGTCCCCTCCCCCACCCTCTGAAAAAAATGCCGCAAGCGCTCGCGCCCCCCGCTGACCGCCAGCAGGTCGCGGTAGGTGGGCACATCCCAGCGCCAGGGGAGGCCAGCGTCGCGAAAGGCGGCGTTGTAGGCCTGCCTGTGGCCATGGAACTCCGTCTCCGCCAGGGTGCCGTCCACATCCCAGAGAAGCGCTCGCAGTGCCATGGGTGGCTCCAAGTGCGCCCATTCTCGGCGCCAACCCGCGTGGAAGCGGGGCCCTCAGGGGCAGGCCCCCTCGGGAGGACGGACGGCCAGGGTTGCCGAACGCCTCCACAATGCGGGAACCTCTCGGACCCGCGCCGCCGTGCCCCCTTCCGCCTGGAGGCTTCCCGCCCCGTTGCCCCCTCTGGAGGAGGCCCTCCAGGGTCTGCCGCCGGAGCTCTGGGCGGTGCTGAGTCGCCGCGGACTCGGCGACGCCGCCGCCCTGCAGGCGCTGCTGGAGCCCCCCGAGCCCCCGGAGCCGGGCGAGCATTTTCCCGATCTGGAGCGGGCCGTCGCGCGGCTGGTGGAGGCCGCCCGCGCCGGAGAGGTCGTGGCCATCTGCGGCGACTACGACGCCGATGGCATGACGAGCACAGCCCTGCTCAGCGGCCTCCTGGA
>CAYVWU010000089.1:0-10027 GCA_964455575.1 uncultured Cyanobium sp.
CCAGCTCGACGAACTGGTGTGGGGTTGCCTGATCGCCTATCCCCGCTACGTGAGTCGCCACAGCGGCTACTTCATCGAGGCGGAAGACGCCATCGCCGAGCTGGCCGGCTGGCGGGCGGAAGCTCCCCGGCCCTTGACATGGTGGCGCTGGTTCTTCCGGAACTGGGGAAAGTGGCGGGAGCGTATCCTGCCCGACAAATCAATCGGCGCAGGACGTTAAAGTAGAAAGTGAAGAATGTTTTGAGAAGAGTTTACGGGTGAAAAGCGTTCCCATTCTTGGCCCCGTTCTCCTTCTGATGGGTCCGCTTGGGGCGTTTTTTTCTCGGCTTGCCAGCCACCTTGAGCAGAGGGGCGTCCCTGTGACCAAGGTGAGTTTTCCGCTCCATGCATTTGGCCTCACGCCCCAACAGCGCGTTGCTTTCGCTCAAGGAATGGAGGAGTTTCAGCCCTTTTTGCGGGCGTTGATCCTCGAGCGTGGCATTCGGCATGTGTTCATGTATGGCGATTTTATTGATCCTCATCGGTTGGCGATTGAGCTGGTTCGGCAGATGAATGCGGAGGCTGTTCTGCCGTTTAGGATTGAGGCGTGGGTGTTTGAGCTTGGTTATATCAGGCCCAATTATGTGAGCCTGGAGCTGGAGCGTGTCAACGCCCGTTCCAACCTCAACAAGTCTGTCGCCTTCTATCGCGATCTCCCTGCGGTGGACGTGATCCCCCAGGCGCGACGGGATGCGGGAATTCGTTGGCGAAAGGTCTGGAAGATGCCGACCTTCATTCAACACGCCTTCACGAATTATCCGATCATTGAAGGTCCTCACAAGTTGCAGCCGAAGCCGTCTTATCTCGTGTCTCAGGTGCGGGGGCTCATGCGGAAGCATCTCTACCGGGTGAGCGAGCGGCGGGAGCGGCGCCTCCTGCTGGATGGCACGCCGTTTGTGCTGGTCCCCCTGCAGGTCTCAACCGATTCCCAGGTGAGTCTGGGCTCGGACTATGCCGGCATGGTGCCTTTCATCGCGGAGCTGATCGCCTCCTTTGCCCGTCATGCGCCCCCGGGGGATCGCTTGGCCTTCAAGCACCATCCCCGTGATCGGGGCTACAACCACTACGGAGCGTTGATCCGTAACGAGGCGCGCCGCCACGGGGTGGACGGGCGAGTCCTCTATTTCCACGACGCTCCCCTCGGCCCGATCCTCAAGCGCGCGAAGGCGGTGGTCACGATCAACAGCACCGTGGGCCTCCAGGCCCTCTACCACGCCGTGCCCACCAAGGTGATGGGACGCACGTTCTACAACCAGCCGGGTCTCACGGATCAGCAGGGGCTGGACACCTTCTGGCAAGCGCCGCGGCCTTCCGACCGCGAGCTCTTCCGCCGCTTCTATGTGCATCTGATCGACAGCACCCAGATCAACGGCAATTTCGATGGCTTCTTCCCTTTCGCCCAGACCTTCAGCGTGTCGCCGGAGCTGGCGATCCATGCCGTCGGCCCCCGTCCGGGGCCGGGGCGGATCCTGCTGCGGCTGTTGAGCCTGCTTCAGGGTTTCGCCACCTATTACCTGCAGTTGCTGGCGCTGGCGATCGGAGCGCGGGACACGGCGCGCCGTCTGCTGGAGCTGGGGTCGCAGCAGGTGCTCCGGGGCCTGGGGGTGACGGTGCTCATGGACCGCCGGCTGGAGCCCATCGCCCGGCCCCAAGTGCACATCGCCAACCACGGCCATCCGTTGGATGTGCTCCTGGTGCAGGGCTGGTTCCGCGAGTGCAGCATGACCACCGCCGCCCGCCACCTCCGCTGGCTGCTTCCCTTCTTCGCCGCCAGCGCCCAGAACTATGGCCACATTCACCTGGACCATCTCTGCAGCCAGTCCCGGGTGGAGGGGCTGCGGCGCCTGTTGCGGCTGATGGAGGAGCGCGGTCGGCTGTTTCTTTTCCCCAGCGGCTCCCTGGTCACCCCCATCACCCAGCGGGTGTCGGGAAGTCTGCACGTGCTGGGGCGCCGCAGCGGCGCCTTGATCGTTCCCTGGTTCACCACCTATCGCGGCTTTCCACGCCGTGAGGAGGAGTTGCGCTATCGCCCCTTTGCCCTGATCCTGAGCCGGCTGCTCGGGCCCCAGGCCACGATCCTTTGCCAGGAGGGGTCGCCCATCGATCCCAGCGCCTTCCCCAACCAGACCGCCCTCTCCGATCACATCCGCGAGCTCTATGCCCGCCGCAAGATGTCGATCGAGGTGATCATCTGAGGGCCTTGTCCCATACGGGCTGCAGGTCGTTCACCACCAGCACGCGCCGTTGATGGGGCAACAAGCCTCCCAGCTGGCAATGCATCAGGATCTCGCAGATCTGATTGAAATCTTTCGCCAGAGACACCCCGGCCACGCGGGCATTGCCGAAGGTCATGTATTTCTTCAACAGCAGGGGCACGCGAAAGGGTTCCTGAAAGGTTTGCTCCAGATCTCGCTCCAGCTGGCCGAGGGTTTCCGCCGTGGTGGCGCCATCGGCCCGAGGGGTGAGCGGGAGGTCGGGGAAGGGATGGCGGGGTGGGGGCACGGTGAGGTCGGCCCGGAACGGGGGCTGCAGAAGCGCGGCCAGGAAGCGGCGGCGCAGGGGCTCACTGTGTTGAAAGTGGTTGTAGGCCACCATGCCCAGCAGCTGCGGATGGCCCGTGGCCAGCGGGATGCTCACCATGGCGCGCAGCAGCATCAACAACACCGGGCTGGTGCGCTGGTAGGGGGAGGCCACGAAGGTGCGGCCGATCTCCGCATAGGGGGCCCCCCGCTGCCGAAAATCCTGGTCCAAACCCGGGTAGCAGTGCTCCAGGTAGGAGCGGCTCCCATTCCATGGGGGCTGATGCCAGCTGGAGAGGGCCAGGCGCAAGGATCCGGCCAGGGTGCCTCGCAGATGATCGAGGATCAACAGATGCCAGTAGTGGTCATCCCGCCCATCGAGATCGATCTCGGTGGGGCCGTGGGGAGAGACCTGGCGATAGGAGCGAGCCCGCACGGCTCCCACCCAGGACGCGACGTCGCGGAAGTGGGCGGGCGAGAGAAAATAAGCCGAAAAATGACCCTGTCCGAAACAGCGCTGGCAGGAAAGATCGCCGCTCAACAGGCTAGGGGGGGGTGGTTCCATGCCAGAGCCTGAAGCGCTGCCCACAGGGTTTCCAAATCCTCCCTCTTGTAGTCTCGTTTTGTGAGATACGGGAAGCCGCCAACCGAACTGCCCGGTCTTTCCATCCGGGAGCCAGGTCAGTGTGTTGCTGTTCTCCATCAGGGGGCAGGATCCACCCTGGACCATTTCCTGCGGGGCCCCCTGGAGCGATTGGGGGGGCAGCTGCTGGAGCTGGATTCGGCGGAGGCGCCGGCGGAGGATGTGCCCCGGCTCCTGCGGGACACGGGCCAGGTGGTGGTGGTGCGTTATCTGCCGCGGAGCTGGTTGCGCGTGTTGTCCCGGGCCCGGTGCGCGGGGGTGCGCCTGATCTACCTCATGGATGACGACCTGCTCGATCCGACGCTGCTGGAGGAATTGCCTTCGGCCTATCGGCGGCGGGTGCGGGAGCGCATCACCCGGCAGCGACGCCGCGTGCCGACCCTGTTCGACCAGATCTGGGTCACCAGCCCGGTGCTGGAGGCGCGCTACGCGGCTCTCGGCGCCGTGCGCCTTCCCCTCCGCCCCCACCCCAGCCTGCTGGAGGGGCGGCCGCGGGTGCAGCTGGCCTATCTGGGCACCAGCGTGCACACGCGGGAGTTCGCCTGGTTGGGGGAGCTGCTGCGGCTGCTGCAGGAGCGGCAACCCCACACCCATGTCGATCTGTTCGGGGATCTGTCCATCAACCGCCAGTTTCGCGACCTGCCCCGGTTGCGCATCCTCCATCCGATGCGCTGGTCCAGCTATCTGGCGGAAACGGGCCCGGGGCGGGTGGATCTGCTGCTCACCCCCTTGCTGGAGAGTCCCCTGAACGCGGCCCGGGCCCCGGTGAAATTCATCGATGCCGCCCGCTGTGGCGCCGCCGGGCTCTACTCCGACCGTGCGCCCTATCGGGGGTTCATCCGCCACGGGGTGGATGGCTTGCTGCTCGGCGATCAGCAGCGGGACTGGCTGGCGGCGATCGAGCATCTCATCCAGGACGACCAGGCCCGTCAACGCCTGGCGGAGGCCTGTCGGCAGCGGGCGTCCCGGTTGAGCCGCGGCGAGCCGGAGGAGGGGAATCCGACGGCTGGCGAGGGGGAACACCGCTGAGAGGGCCGCCGGATTCATGGGAAAATTTGCGTTTCGCAACAGGACAGGCGCGCATGCTGGGCACCACCGGCGCTTCGAATCGAAAGGGCCGGGTGGGGATGGGGTTGATCTCCGCCACGGGAGCGGTCCTGCTGGTGTGGCCCGTCGCGGGGGCCCAGGCAAGGCCTCAGCCTCAGCCCCGCTCCGAGGTGATCACCCCCGCGATCGATCCCGCCCTGTCGGGAAACATGCGGTATCGCCTCGGTCCCGGCGATCGCCTGAAGATGTCGGTGTTCCGGATGCAGGGCTATGAGACCGAGGCGGAGGTGCTCAGCGACGGCACCCTCAGCCTGCCGCGCCTGGGCAGCGTGCCGGTGTGGGGATTGACGCTCGATGAGGCGCGCGCCCGCATCACGACGGGCTACGGGCGCATCCTGCGGCGGCCGATCGTCTATCTCGACTTGCTGGAGGCCCGCCCGGTGCGGGTGTCCATCTCCGGGGAGGTGCAACGGCCCGGCCTCTACAGCATCGGCCGTGGCGGCACCAACCAGCTGACCAGCGGCGGCGGTGGCCAAACCAGCGGCGGTGTGGTGATCCAGACCAGTGGCCCCCCCACCCTGTTGGAGGCCATCCAGAAAGCCGGTGGCCTCACCTCCTATGGCGATCTGAGACGCCTGACCGTGCAGCGTCGTCTGGGTGGGCCCGGCTCCCCGGTGAAAACGCTTCAGTTCGACTTCTGGAACGTGCTCTCCGGAGGCGGTCCCGTGACCAATCCGCTGCTCTATGACGGTGACAGCATCAGCATTCCGCGGACGGACAACCTGAGCGAGCCGGAGCTGCTCGCTGTGGCCTCCTCCACCTTCGCTCCGGACACGATCACGGTGAATGTGGTGGGGGAGGTGATCCGCCCTGGCACCCAGAACGTGAAGGCCAACAGTCCCCTTTCCGGCGCCCTGCTGTCCGCGGGAGGGCTGACCCGCCGCGCGAGCGAATCCAATGTGCGGCTGTTGCGCCTGCTGCCTTCCGGGGCGATCAAGCAGGCGGAGATTCGCTTCAATCCAGCCGCGCCCCTTGGCTCCCCCGAGAACCCTCCGCTGCAGCAGGGGGATGTGGTGGTGGTCGACCGCCATCGCTGGGCCAAGGCCACCGACAGCCTGTCTGATGCGGTGCAACCCATCGGCCCGATCATCAACGCCGGCTCCCTGTTGCGAATCCTGGGCCTGGGTTTCTGAACCGTTCTCGCCCCGTCTCCAGCGGGGATAGCCATGCGCAACAGAGCAAGAATTGTGCAATTCGTTGTTTCTCCTCCCTGATTTTCGGCAGAAAAGCCTGAAAAGCGCAGCCCTTTCTCAATTGATCTTAAAGGCGTGGGTTGCGCCAATTAGGCTATATGCTGTTTATTAGCGATTGCGCTACCAGGTGAGCCGGGTCAGGTGATTGATGAATAGTTCTTGTCAGCCAGTTCTGAATAATATCTCGCATGCGGAATGCCTTGACCCGGAGGCTTTGCGGGAGGTTCTCAAGCCCTCAGCGTCCTTGAAATGGTGTCGTAGCGCGGAGCCTGATGGCGATTTCCGTCACCAGATCGGCTCCGTTCCGATCAACGCAATCAGGCTCGCCAGCGACGCCGGCACCGCGCTGGAGTTTCTGGTGGAGGACACTCCGAATATGCATCTTCTTGCCTGCTTTCACGGTCGGCTTCATCTCCAGACCGCGGCGGGAGAGGTGTCCCTCGGACCCAACGGTTGCGCACTCTTGCCCTCGGGCTTTCGGCGCGGCAACGGTCACCACAGCGTGGCCTCCCTCACCGTCCGGCCCCCGGCGGTGGCCGCCGCGGCCGCGGCCATGGCGGGCCTGCCCGCCGGTCTGACCCTCCCCGTTCGCGACCGGGAGGTGTTCCCGCCCCTCGCCCTCGGACCGGACCGCCCGACGGCGTCGGCCATCCATGGCCTGCTGCGTCACATGGACGCCTGCCTGGCCGTCGGCCCTCGGGTGCCCGTCCTGCTGGGGCTGGATGACGTGGTGCATCGCACGGTGGCGGCCCTGCGGTATCCCGAGCTGTTGAGCGAGGAGCCGGCGGATCTGGAGCGCTGGAGGGAGCGGACGGGACGCAACAGCTTTGACGCGCTGCTGGATTACATCCGCGCCAACCTCGATCAGCCCTTGCGCCTCAGCGATCTGGAGGCCAGGAGCCACTATTCCAGACGCGCGCTGCAGTACGCCTTCCGCGAGCGGCTCAACACCACCCCGAAGGCCTGGATCCGGGAACAGCGTCTCAAGCAGGCCCTGGAGCGCTTCCGCGGCCAGGGTCCTCGGCCCTCCGTCACGGAGGTGGCCCTGGCCTGTGGTTATGTGCATGTGGGCCATTTCAGCCGGGATTTCAAATCCTGCTTCGGGATCAGCCCCTCCCATGCGCGTCGCGGCTGAGCACCCCCCCCGGTCCAGGTCCCGCCGACCGGGTCAGCCCCCGCCAGCGTCGCAACAGGCGCCGTCGACTGCGGCGCAGGGCAGCCACGCCGGGCTGCGCCGCCGGCGCGCCGAAGCGCTGGGCTTCATACCGGGCCACGAAATCTCCCAACTCCGGTTCCAGCTCGGGCCAGCGCTGCCGCAAGCGCGTCGCCAGCTGGGGGAGGGTTTCCCCGGCGCGCGGCATCCAGCCTTGGCGGGCGAAAGCCAGCAGGCAGCGGTCGAGCTCCCGCCGCTGGGGATCCCCCTCCCCCCGTTGCCGCAGCCAGCGCAGCAGTGCCAGGCCGCCCGCCAGGGTGACGGCCACAGCTGCGAGCACGATCACCCCCAGGGCCTCGCGCCGATCCCCCAGCAACCGTTGCAGCAACGCCTCCTGGCTGCGGGCGTCGTAGCCCAGCCACCATCGGGTCCAGGCCAGATCGAGGCCCCACCACTGCCGTTCCAGCCACCGGAAGGGGTCGTTGCCCAGCCCGACCGTTCCGGCGGCCGCGGCGGCGGGCAGGTTGGAGCCTTCGCTGGCGATCCAGCCACTGGGATCCAGCGACAACCATCCCATGCCCTCGATCCACACCTCGCTCCAGGCATGGGCGTTGCTCTGGCGCAGATCCAGATACCCCGGACCGCTGAGGGGCTCCACCCAGCTGCCGCCCTGATAGCCGCTCACCACCCGAGCCGGCAGGCCGGCGGCCCGCAGCAGGGCGCTCACCGCGCTGGCGTAGTGGCCGCAGAAGCCTGCTCGACGCTCGAACAGAAACGCGTCCAAGGGAGCCTGCTCCGGCAGCACGCCCGGCTCGCGGGTGTAGCGGAAGGGTTGGCCGCGCATCCAGCGCTCCACCCGTTGCACGCGTTCCAAAGGAGGCCCTGAGGCCCAGCCGCTCCCCAGGGCCTCCAGGCGCGGATTGGTGCCCTCCGGCAGGGCCAGAAGGTGGGGACCCGGAGGGGCCAGCTGCCAGACCACCGCGGGCGGCGCTTCCGTGATGGCATAGGCGCGTCGCTGGCCTTGGGGGCCCCGGTGGGTCAGCTCCCCGCGAGGGGTGATGCGCAGCTGGCGGCTGCTGGGGCTGCCGAACCCGCTCCAGGGAAGGCGTTCGATGGGGCTCGCCTCGCTGAGCCACACCTGGGTGAGGGGGCCCCGGCCCTCGCGAGCGCTCCGCCAGGCGAGCAGGTCGCGGGTGGGATCCTCCTCCCGCGCGCTCCAGCGCCGGCCGTCGAACGCCTCATGAACCAGCACCCGCCAGTAGCGGGCTTGGGGGGGCGGCGGCGCGCCGGCGGCAAACGACACCCGCGCCGCCGGCGCGGTGCTGTTGGCGAGGGAGGCGATGCGGCCGGGCTCCAGGGTTTCGCTGAGCCCCGTCACCGCCGCGGCGCCCCAGCCGCCGGGGAAGACGCCGATGGGTTGCAGACGGGGCACCAGCAGGAACAGCACCAAAGCCAGCGGCAGCGCCGCCAGCACCACCCCCACGCTGCGCCGGAACAGCACGCTCCACTGCGCCGTGGAGCCCAGCTCCAGGGCCAGCAGGCCCGCCAACGCCACCAGCACCGCGGCGCCCTGCACCAGGCTCGCCGCCAGATCCGGTTGCATCGCGGCCTGCAGACCCGCGCTCACCAGCTGGAGCAGGCAGACCAGCCGCCGCTCCTGGAGCGAACGGGCCTCCCACATCTTCAAGCCGGTGAGCAGGGTGATCACCATGGCAAGGGTGCTCAGCAGATCCACCGGCCGCAGGGCCAGGAGTCCCGCCGCCAGCAGGCCGAAGGCCAGCCACTGCAGCACGGCTGCGCTGCGCAAGCGGTTCATGGGGCCTCCGCCAGCAGGAGCAGGCAGCGATCCCGGTGCGCCAGACCCTCGTCCGGCCCCACCACCGCTCCCTGCCAGAGCAGGCCGTAGGGCAAGCCGAGGCGATGCAGCCGGCACAGGCGCTCGCTGAGGTGCTGCAGGGCCAGCTCCCGCGGCAGGGAGGGATCCGGGGCGATCACCAGCACCTGGGGCGCGGAAGTGGCAAAGCGTTTCACCTGGTGGCCCCGACCCTGGGCCACCAGCTTCCAGGCCAGGCGGCTGGGGCTGTCCTGCGGTCGCCGGGGACGCAGATCGTGCCAGTCGTCCCCGCCGGCCTCCAGGCGTTCCGCCAGGCCCCGGCCCAGTCCGGACGGACGCTCATCTCCAAGCTCCCGCACCGGACCCGCCCGCCGGGCGGGGGCGACCCACTGGCGGGCCGGAGGATGCCAGACGCTCCAGCAGATGAAGAGGCCCAGGGGCGCCGTGCTCAGCAGACGCAGGCGCCCGGGGTGCGCCTCGCCCCGGTCGCGGGGCACCCAGGGCAGGTCGAGCTGATGCTCGCCGGGCCGCAGCGCCTCCACCAGGAGCGGTTCGCCGCGGGCATCGACCCAGTGCAGGTGAACGCCCTCGCAGAGTCCGGAGCTGCGCAGGCGCAGCGGATAGGGAACGTTCTCCTCGGCGAAGCCCCAGGAGGGCGTGCCGCAGGCCAACTCCAGACCGTGCAGGTTGAAGTGGGTGAGATGGAGGGCCAGCAGCCAGAGGCCGAGCATCAGGAAGGCCAGCAGCAGGGGGCCGTTGGTCTGGGTTTGCACGCCCACCACCAGCAGCAGCCCCACCCCGGCGAGCCAGAACCAACCCAGCCCCGTGGGCAGGATGTAGAGCGTGCGCAGCCCCAGGCGCAGGCGGGGTTCCCGGCGGGGCGGCAGACGCGGATCCAGGCGCTTCAGCAGGTCCATGGGCCAGAGCAGCGTGTCCTCCTCAACGGAGTCCTTCCACCGAGGCCAGCAGGGCCGTGCTCAGCTCCGTGCCCTCGCCCCGCGGTTGTCCGCCGTCCATCCGGTGTTCCGCCACCGCGGGCAGCACGGCCTGCACATCGTCGGGGATGACATGGCCGCGGCCCTCCAGCAGCGACCAGGCCCGGGCCGCCGCCAGCAGAGCCAGTCCCGCCCGCGGGGAGAGGGGATGGCCCCCCAGGCTGCGTTGGCGGCTGCGGGCCAGGAGGTCGAGCACGTAGTCGACGAGCGCCTCGCCGCAATGCTGCCGTTGGGCGGCCTGCTGGAGGGAGAGCAGATCGGCCGGACCCAGGTGGCCGGTGAGTGTCTCCGGCTGGAGGGCCTCCCCCTCCAGCAGCGCCCGCTCGGCGGCCCGGCTGGGAAAGCCGAGGCTGAGGCGCATCAGGAAGCGATCCAGCTGGGACTCCGGCAAGGGGTTGGTGCCTCCCTGGTCGAGGCCATTCTGGGTGGCGATCACCAGGAAGGGCTCCGGGAGGGGGTGGCTCACCCCGTCCACGCTGACCCGACCCGCCGCCATGCCCTCCAGCAGGGCGCTCTGGGTGCGGGGGGAGGCGCGGTTGATCTC
>CAYVWU010000090.1:0-9936 GCA_964455575.1 uncultured Cyanobium sp.
CCCGTTGTCCTAACCATTAGACGACAAGAATTATAGCATAAATAATACTATATTAAACCAGCAAAAGAATAGATAAATTTTTTTCTTTTAATAGCTTTGGATACGGGTCCATAAATTTGTTTACCACGAGGTGTAAGTCGTTTTTTTAATAAAATAACATTATTATTAAAAAATAGTATAGATGAACCATCCGTACGATAAACTTCTTTTTTTAATCTAACTAAAATACCATGAATTTTACTTTTCTTTTTTAACCAATTTTCAGGTCGTGTAATCTTAACAGATGTTTTAACAAAATCACCTGTATATGCAGTTTTACGAGAAAAACCACGATATAAATGAAATACTTTAACTCATCATACACCACATCTATCAGAGGGTACTAATCAACTTTTTTTTTTTATTATTTTTATAAATTAAACCTTACGTCCAAAAAAACGTGTACTGGCAGGTTGTGTTTCTTGATTAACTAGATTTTGCTTACGCATAAAAAACATTTTAAAAAAATCCTTAAATACATCAAAAATAGTAAAAAAGTCAGAATAATTAAATGTACGAGAGGTCTTTAGAAAACGATTTAAATTAACGCAAATCATACTACCTACTAATAAAAGAAAACCAATAACTAGAAATTCATAACTATTAAATATATAAAAACTTAGCATTGAACCAAAAATATCATTCATTTTATCATTATTTAAAGCTTCATAAAAATCGTCTCAAAAAAGATTAAATTGAAATTCTAGAGGTAAATAAAACTCTAATTCTGAAAAAAAAGTAATATTTAAAGCTAGAAAAAAAAAAGAAAAAAATAAGATAAAATTTTTTTTATTATATAAAAGGGTATTAATGGTGTTAATGCTATCGTAAACATTTAAGTAAAAAACTAATAACAAACTAACAAAAATAACAACAGATTCCGCTAATCATAAAAAAGCAGAGAACAACTCTAATTGGTAAAAAGCTAATATAAAACCAAAATAAACAATAAGTAACAGAAGATAAAATAAAACATAAAATAAACTTAAAGTTGTAAATAATAAATAAACAACATAAAACACTAAAAATTGTAAAAAAAAAACTTCAAATACAAAAAAATTTTTTGGTAAATTATTTGATAAAAAACAAAAAACATCACCTACCATTGAAGTAAAAAACGAAGTATTTAATATTTTTTTAAATAACAGTAAATTTTTTATAATTCATAATAGCACTACATTCAACTTTATACAAATCACTCAAAAAAATAAGGTTTCATAATAAAGTAAAATAAAGTATTAGGTAATTCTCAACCACCAAAAAATAAAGTACTAGTTATAATTGAAAAAAAAAATAAATGTAAATACTCACCTAAATAAAATAAACCAAAAAAAAAACCACCATACTCAACTGTGTAACCAGCCACTAATTCAGATTCTGCTTCTGATAAATCAAAAGGCGACCGATTGGTTTCTAACAAAAAAGTAATAGCTAACAAACCACATAAACCAAAAAATAAAAAAATAAATCAATACTGTTCTTGATAGACTACGACAGGTAAAAATGAAAAAGATTCACTAATAACTAAAATATTTAAAATCATTAAACCTAAAAATAACTCTAAATTTAACATACCAATACCTGATCGTACTGACGCTAAGATAGCGTATTTATTACGACTAAAAAAACCAGTAAGTAAGACACATAATCCAAACAATACTGAAAAAAGTGAAATGTAAATTAAATTATATTCTATCTCAAATAAACCTAAACTAGGACCTCAAATAGCATTCATTCAAAACGAATAACATAGAGCAACAACAATGGAAGGTATAGTAACAAATCAAAATTTATTTGCTTCATCAGGTACTAAAGCTCCTTTTGTAAACAATTTTAGCGCATCAGCGATATATTGTAAACGACCTTTATAACCAACAAATTGAGGACCTACACGGCGCTGCATTAAACTTAAAAACTTACGCTCTATAAGTGTAGATGCGGCAATAATAAGAGTTAGCACTAACATACATACAATATTTAATAATAAAATGATAATACATCCTAAAATTCACATACTAAGTTTTATAAATTAAAAATTATTCGTATTTTTCAAACTCATTAAAATAAGGTTCAGTTAAAAGTTTTCTAATTTTTCCATTAGGTAGTCCAGCTAATTGTTTACGAACTTGCATAAGATATCGAATCTTATAAATATAGTAATTTACACGTTTATGTCAACGTGGAATACCTAAAGTAGAATAAACGGCAATACGACGTTCAATATGCGAATCCAACAACATAAAAAAAAAAAAAATAGCACCAATCATAGTTACAAGATGACCTACTGAAGCCATTCCATGTCAACCCATGAAAATAGCAGGATAATCATGAATACGACGCGGCATACCAGCGTAACCAACTCAAAATAACGGTAAAAAAGTCATTCATTGACCACCGAAATAATAAATTAAATGTAAATAAGCAAATACACGTGAATATTTAATACCAAAAAGAGCTGCAAAATAATAATAAATACCAGAAAAACAAGCAGTTAAAGTCGCTCCAGATAACATTAAATGAAAATGAGCAATTACGTAAAAAGTATCGTGCATTGAAACATTTAAACCCACATGAGAAAGTCACATACCAGTTAAACCTCCAGACAAGAATAGTAAAATATATGCTAAACCAAAACAAAGAGTTGCATCTCATTTTAAAGCACCATTTAATAAGCTAAGTGTTCAATTAACAATTTTAACAGTAGCAGGTAATGAAATCATAACAGTAATAGTACTATATAATGCACGGCTTCGATGATCGAGACCAACTAAATACATATGATGACCTCACACTAAAAAACCCATGTAAGCCATCATATAAATAGCTCAGATTAAATGGTGTTTAGAAGCAATACGACGAGTATTAGAATAAGGTATAATCATATTAACAATACCAAACGAAGGTATAATTAAAATATAAACTTCTGGGTGACCGAAAAATCAGAATAAGTGTTGAAATAAAACTGTATCACCACCGTAAACAAATTCAAAAAACGTGGTTTGTCAATGACGATCTAAAACAAGCATAATCATAGCTGCAGCTAAAACAGGTGTAACTAAAGCAAGCATACGCATAGCTAATAAAAGCGCAATAGTAATAAAAGGTAATAAAACACGGCGATAACGTAATCCAGGCATACTTAATGTACGACGAGTAATTAATAAATTTGTAAATGAAATTGTTGTACTAACCCCAGCAAAAATAACAGATACGATAGCAATATCTTGAGTACCAACACCTGTATATTTTGTGTTAGAAGAAAAAGGAGTAATAAAAGCTCAACCTGCTAATGTAAGAGTACGATTAGAACATTTTGTAAAATAAACTTTTTTACGTCTAGCTTTTATGACGCGATTAGCCGAATATCAAAAAGATTCAGCATAATTTAAAACACTTGGTCAATCAAGTAATTTTAAAGGAATAAATGAATAAACATCATAATTTTCAATATAAATACGCTTACGTGGTGATCAAAATGTAAAACCACCTTGCTCTTCAATTTTATTCAAAGAATTAAAATAAAATGTATCATTATTTTTTAAATCATTAAATTTACGATAATTAGCTTTATCCATTAAAGGTGTGTAAAATGTAGGCTTATCATAATAACGTCAAAATTGAGGTCTTAAAAAAGCAGCCTTAGCAATTAATAAATAGCCACAAGGTTGAATTCAAAAACCAATACTATTTAATCGAGGAAAAGCAACATCTTTTGAACCGACATGATATGGGATTAAAAAATTTGCAAAACCACCAAATAAAATAGGAACAACAACGAAAAACACCATGATTAAACCATGAGCTGTAATAACTTGTAAATAACGTAATGAATCTCCTTTAAAAAAAGAACTACCAGGGTATGCTAATTCAAGACGAATCATAGTAGCTAAAGCCGCACCAGATAATCCAGTTCACATACTAAAAAATAAATAATTAATAGCAATTCTTTTATGGTTGATCGTGTAAACATATTTTTTAAAAACATATTTACGTAAATTATTAAAACGAGTAAAATTAGTTTTTAAACGATTTAAAAATTTAAAATTAATAAAATCATTTGAAAACCCTGAATAAACATAATTCATATCTAAAACAAGAGACTTTAAATCAAATACTATATTGCGTAATATTTTGGCCATCACCGAAAATTAATTTTTACACGCCTAACTTATTATATTACACAGGTGGATGCATAAATACATAGGCGAATGAAAAAAGTCAATATAAAAACCCTTGTAAGAGTAGTATTAAATGAAAAAAGAATATAGATAGAACATAAAAAAATTCTAAAATCTTTAATACTAACAATCAAAAAAGCGTTTTATATGATTGTAAATGCGAAAACACCTTAAGTATGTTTTTAAAAAGTTGTTGAACCAGTGGGTAGTCGATAATACTCTGTGTTAAATAAACCCAAGTATTAAATAATCAATAAAAAAAGGGTTTAAGAATATATAACACTAAATACTCTAACTGAATCAAAGAAAAACTAATTCAACAAAGAAACGTTGATCTTACTCAATGAATTATACAAAATAACTCATCAAGAAAAGGATTTGACACAGTATTGATAAAATTAAAATAAACAAAAAAAAATGCATAATTTATAACTAGATATAAATGTAATAAAAAAAAATTATGAATACGCAAATCTCACTTATAACCAAAAAAAAGAGGGTAATTCGCTGTAATTCCAAAAAAAGCACCACTGATTAAAATTAAACTTATAAAATCAGCTGGTTCTATAACATCATTTAAAAATGTATATATATATACAAATTCATAAGAAAAACACGTCAGTAAAATAAACGACAAAATCCGTAAGAAAGAAGCTCCTATTAATTAAAACACTTCCAATTAAAAAAATGATGATCCTTCATTGTCGTCTTTATTAGAATCGTTATCATTTTTTTGTGCATGCAAAATAAAAAAAGTTAAAAAAGGGTAAATATAAAGTCGTAATTGAATAAAAACATCAGTTAAAAACCTTAGTAATGAAACAAGACTTTTAAAAAAAGACATAATAAAATGAAAAAACATAAAAAAACCATCAAAATCAACAATAATATAATATGTTAAAAAATTTGAAACACGTAAACAGGATAAACTAATATTATATAAAACAAATAATATATTTATAAAAAAATCACGAAATGTGAAAACAGGCTCAAATAAATAATATAATTCAAAATATCATACAGGTGTGAATAACGATAATAAAATATAATTTAAAAAAGAGAAAACAGTTAAACAAAAATACTTAAATACGCTAACAACAACAGTTGCTAAAAAGTAGTTTAAACTAACTAAATGCAATCCGGTAACACTATAATATCGCGTTAACCAAATATAGTCATAATAAAAAAAAAAAAAAAACTCCCAACGTATTATAAATAAAATTTTAATTAAAAACAATATATTAAAAAAAAACGATTCAATTACTAATCTTATATAATAAACGGTAAAATTAAAATTTTGAAAAATAAATAAAGAATAAAAATCATATTCGTATAAAAATTCAAATAGGCTAAAGGTAAAACGTAATGAAAAGTAAGAAGCAATTAATATAAACACGTGTTTTAAGTTTAACCTTGTATGTAATTTTATAAAAAAACATAAAATACAAAAAACTGATAAAAGAAATAAGAATATATATAGTATATATTGACCAAATCAAAAACACCCTATCACGATTAATAAAATTCATACAACAAAACTGAATAAAAAACTGAATAAAAAGAAACGTAAATGCCCTGAATTCAGTAAAAACACTAAATTAGCAGCTTTTATATGATATAAAAATGTAAGTGATACAGTTTGTAAGAATATGGAGCAATTATTTATAAAGTCAGTTACACTGATATAAATTGTAAAAGCATAATTATACAGCATAAAAATACAAACATTCCAAAAAATACATAAAAATAGATATTTTCAAAACACAAATGAAAAAATATTAATTTGACGGTAAAATAAAAATATAAAAAAAAATAAAATAAAAAGAAAAAATATTTGTATATGAAATAAAATTAGAAATTGATAATAAAAATAAAATAAAAATCAAAAAATAAATGTTAGAAAAGTTAAAAAAAAACTCAATTTCTACAACAAAACAATAAAAAGTATTAAAATAAAATTAAATAGTAGTTAAAGAACGAATAATTTCATTTTTAATAAAATGTTGTTTAAAACCATTAAAACCATTTTCAGAGTTATAAGTTGTTCAATAAAAAAATGAAAACGTTTTAAACCCATATCATCTAGAGAATAAGGAATCGAAATTAAAATTACTTGTAAAAGAATAGTATATAAGTTTTAAATCATTTCAAAAAATACGTAAACCATAATTACGATTATTTAAATAAAATCAATAATAAGGTGCATCTAATAATTTTCTATAATAAAATTTAAATCAAGGATACATAGAAACTCAAGCAAATAAATACAAAATAATAAAATTTTGTAAATTAGCGGAAAGTAAAGGATATCTAACGCGTTTGATTTCACAAGAACGTAGTAAAAAAAATAACCAGAAACCATATATAAATACAATATGTCAAAACTTTAAAATCATTAAAATATTAGTATAATGATTAACAATACGTGTACGTCGAGGCTCAACTTCAAGAGTTCATACATGTTCTTCGATATCATAAACTCAATATAAGTTACCGTAAAAATTTAATATATGAAAAAATTGATAAAATTCAACTCATACAACATAAGTTAAAACACCAGTTAAAATTAATAAAAAGAGTATATTTTTAGAAAAAGTGGTTCATCTAACAGATAATAAATATATATAACTAATTACGATTAAAAATGTTAAAGGTAAAAGTTTAAATATAAAAAAGCGTCACGAAAATAAACGTGTTTTAAAAATCTGAATTTGATCGTACATGTAAAAAGGTTCTGAAGAAGCGTTAATTGATAAATAAAAAAAAACAATAAATAAGCAACCTTCAAGCAGTCAAAATAAAATATAGCTACGTCGTCAAAAACGTTGAATTACACTAGTATATTTTCCAAACTGATATTTTTTCACAAAAAAGACAAAACCAGATAGTAATCAATATGAAAACATTAAAAGACAAATCCATTCAAAAAAAACTTTATTAAAAGGTAACAAACGAATAACACATAAATAATAAAAAATAAAAACACCAACAATCAACGCAATAACTCAATATCGTAAAGCTTTTCAAATATAAAACCACCCAGATAAAAAAATATTTTTTCAATAAAAAAGAAAATTTGCGTTCTTATTAATAAAATTTAAATAAAAACCGTTATTAGTACGTCTTAAACGATAGTTAACTCGGACATCCGATGTAGAAAAAAAGTCAAATAAAGTATATCTTAACGATTTAAAAAAATAAATAAAAATATCAACGTAAAAAAATTTATTTTGTGTAAATATTTCATAGTAAGCTTGTTTAACCTTTAAACGGGTGTAATTCGTATAAAATAATGCATCAGACTTGGTTGTATCAATTAAATGTGCTGGGTTTTTAAAATAATAAGTACAAATATCTAAAAAACCATAATAAACAGCTTTAAAAACTTTCAAATAGGGTGTTACGACTAAAACTGACTTAATAGTGTCTTTAATTAATTTCGGGGTGTTTGTTAATGTGGATCACAAATTACTCATTTAAAAAAAACAACAGGGAAAGCAGGACTTGAACCCACATCAACGATTTTGAAGACCGTAGTTTTACCGTTAAACTATTCCCCTAAAATTAGTATTGATAAAATTATGTAGTTAACATTTTTCAAACTTGCTTAAATCAGTGTATTTTGCTTTTTATTTTTAAAAAAGAATTATCTTCACCTACAAAATACTCTCAATAGAATACAAAACGGGCTGATTTAATTTTACGGGTTTCTTCAGAGAAAAAAAGTAAGATTTTATATATATAACTAGAATAAAATAACGGAGCAAGCTTAGTAAAAAATAGATTGGAATAAAGAGAAAAAATATAAGCATTAAAAATAGTTATATAAGTCTTATAAAACCAAGTATACATATTAAAAAATACAATACATAACCAATTTCAAAAACTAATAAACTCATTTAATAACACTTGAATATCATAAAAACGCGCTTGACAAACACGAGCAAAAATAAAAGAGAAAGCTAAAAAAGCAATACCTAATCAAATATAACCAAAATTAAACATAAATCGATAAAAAAAAAAATATAGACCATAAACTACAATAATATTTAATCATAAGCATCAATAAACACCTGTACGATATAATTGACGATTACGCGAGTAACGACCTTTATTAAAGATTCTATTTTTTCTAATATAATAAAATTTTTGCGATTTTACAGAATCTAAAGATATATATTTAGATACGGATGACTCTGAAAACCGAATATATAGATTTTTTTTTAGTAATTTTAATCACGATTGGTTCATTGATATATAAGCAGATGGTTGAAACTTTAAAACCAATAAATTTGTCAATTTAGACTCAACAAAAAAAAAATTATTTACACCTAAACGTTTATACGCTATAGTGTATTTTTTTTTCAAATTAAATAGTCTAGTATAGTAATCTGCTAAAAACTTATCAAATGTGTTTAATGAAATAAAACGAGGTGTTGTAGAAAAAAAAATCGAAGAATTTAAAGAGCGTGTATAATTAAAAAAGTCAAAAGTTCTATTCAAATTGTAGATATTAAATGTTTTAATACCTGTAGATGTAGAACATGCAAGAAGAGTTGACAAAAATACAGAAGAATTAGTTATAGTTCTAAAATTTAAAGGCTCAAATTCATAAAACGCTTTGCAATAATAAACAAAGTAAGATAAATAGTATTTACAAGTTAGATAGCGTAAAAAAATAACGGTTTCAATCATATCAGCATTTTGATAAATATTAGAAGTTTTTATAAAAAATAGTTCTGTACTAAACTGTTCTAAATCATTTAAATATTGACCTGTATGTTGTGATAAACCTTCGTAACTAATCAATTTGTATCCGTAAGGACCGAAATAATTACGATTAAGAGTAAAAAAATAATTATTCGCAAAATTAGACGACATAGGTAAAAAAAATAAATAAATATAAAATCAATTTAAAAATTTTTTTTGAAAAAAATTTAATTGTGTATAAGTAAAAATATTTGTAAAAAATACACGGTATAATTTATACCGTAAAAAAGGTCAAGGAGTTATATCATTTGTAATAAACCAAAAAAAACGACTTCATATATATCAAATCACCAACATAAATAGTTAATGTCTAAAAAGTCTCAACTTTTATATTAACGAGTAAAACGTAAAAATTCATATTTATAAAAACTTTTTAGTAAAAAAGTATTATTTACAGAAAAACGTCGAAGCTTAATTAAAGTTTCTGTATAAGTTCTATATCTAATGACTTGATATCCAATATTATGACGACGATTAAAAAATTGCGTAGGTCATAATAATTCGTTAACAATTGAAACTAATAATAATTTAGAAACATTAAAAATAAACCATAATACTAAAAATTCTTGAAAAGGGAACAATTGTTTTGAATTTCAATAAAAATAAATTAAATCACCAATTTCTGACAAAAAATAAAGTTTATTTAATTAAACTTAAAATAGGGGATTATAGTAAACCTAAAATATTAATTAGAATTATTTTCCACCAGCAGGTTCCCCTACCAGTACCTTGTGTCAACTTCACTCAAATTATAAATTTAGCCTTTGTTGGTCAATAAGATTTGTGTTAAACAAATGTTTAACTAATTTTTTAAAAAAAAATCAGTTTTTTTATTCTACAAAACTTGTATTAAATAAAAACCCGCTTCAAATTTTAGAACTTCAACCAAATAAATTCTCCGAGCGTGATGGGCGGTGTGTGCAGAATTTGACATAGCATTCACCGTAAC
>CAYVWU010000091.1:0-9852 GCA_964455575.1 uncultured Cyanobium sp.
GCCAAAGCCTTCCAGCAGGCCTTCCAGGAGGTGATGCGCCAGCACCCCCAGATCACACCAGAATCAATCACTGGTCTCAAGAAACGCGGCAATGATGTGCTCGTCACCCTTCAGGCACCCGCCAGTGTGGACAAGGGAGCGGTGGAGCAGACATTCTTCGCCAAATACAATGCCGTGATGCTAGAGAATACACGTCTTAAAGGATTGCTGGATGGTGAACGGCGTGTGTCTGAAGTGGAGAGAGAACGAGCCACCCAATTTGCTGAACTCGCCAGCCGCCTCGTGCCGGCCGACCATCCCACCCCCCACCCGACCACCGTCGTGAACAACACCTTCCATGCCGGCGACGGCAATCTGATCAACACCGGTACCTTCAACACTGGCGGCGGCCTGGTGAATCTGGGTGACCTGAGCGATCAGGCCCGCCTCACGATCGAAGCCCTCCCCGATCAGCGGCCAGCAGCGGGCCAGCCCAGCCTGCGGGAGCTGCTCCAGGAGCTCAAGGCCAGCATCGATGCCGACAGCCACCTGAGCGAGACCACCCGGGCGGAAGCCCTCGGGGAGATCCAGGAGCTGGCCATCGCCGCCAAGGATCCCTGTGCCAATGGCGGCCCCGCCCGCCGGGCCATGAACGCCCTCAAAGGGCTCAGCGCTGGCATCAGCGAAACCAACAAGGCGGTGGAGGAGTCCTCCAAGCTGGTGGGGGCGGTGAGGCGCTTGCTGCCGCTGATCGCTGGGTTCTTTTTGGGGTGAGGGCGCCATGCGGTGGGGGCCGCCAGGGCCGCTCATCCCAGGGTCCCTTCCTTGAGCTGATCAGGGGGCCGTATTCGTCAGCCCTCCGGTTTTTCCTTCACGCTGCCTCCCTGACGCCCGCCCCCAAATCCTCTACCCATCCGGCACCCAGTTGCTCCTGCCCCACCAGCAGCCACAGGGCCTCCCAAAGGGGGTCCGCCGGCGGCAGAGCGATCAGACCGGCATCCCGCCAGGGGGAATGTCCCAGCAGGGAGCAAGGAGCCGGCAGGAGCAGGCGTTCGCGTTGCAGGAGCTGCAGCCAGGTGGAGTCGTCGAGGCTGTCGCAGCTGCGCAGGGGGAGCAGGCCCTGGCGGCGCAGGTCGGCATGGAGCAGCGGCTGGTGGCAGGCCGGCGGAAGCAGCACCTTCGGGCAGGGCAGGGCTGGCGGGCGCGGGTTGGCGCCGGGAAGGGCCACCGCAGGCGCACCAGAACCCACCAGGTGATGGGCCGCCACCAGGAAGGGCAAGGCGGCGGTGGCCAGGGCAATGGCCACCACGTCGGGATCACCCAGGGAGGGATTCAAGGCGGCCGCGGCCGAGAGTGCTGGCGGCTCCGGCGGCTCGCTGGGGCCCACCATCCCGGCCAAGGGGAGCAACACGGCATCCAGGCGGCCGGCCTTGAGCTGCCGCACGGCGTCGGCGGCGCGCCAGAAGGCCAGGTGCGGCTCCACCACCAGGCGGCTGGTGGCTGGCGGCAGGAGATGGGCATGGAGGGGATCGACGCCAACGCGCAGGGACTGGAGGGGGCCATCAAGGGGAGCCATGGCGGGGGAAGCAGCTCAATCACCGGTGCTACGGAGAGGCCAGGGCGAGCAACAATCCACAGCTGCGCGGGTGGTGATGCACAACTGCTCGCCCTCGGGGTCGCAGGTGTGGCTGGCCCGCTTGGGATGTCTGATCTGGCGCAGAATCTCCACAGGGCCAAGGAGCGATCCATGGGCCAGTGGTCTCAACGTCCCAACGGAATCTTCCGGGTGATTTCCACTTCTGAACCCGTGATGCCCCCCCAAGTGCCGCACCGCTCCCACGCGGTTGGCCATGCCCAGCCCTGAGCCCTGCCCGATCAGCTTTGGCCCTGACCTGCGGCGGCCCCGTGTTGCCCCTGGCGCCAGTGTTTTGTTTCGGCCGACAGCGAGAAAGACCCCAGGACTTCTTGCGTCGGATGTCACCTGGCTGAACAGGGCACCGACTCCAGGGTCGACGCCTAGGGAGAAACGAATCCACCCCCTGGCAAGAGCTGGTGGAGCCCCAGGCCCCTCCAGCGGCCAGCCCCCCCAGCGCCATGACTCGCCAACCCAACAGCAGCAACACCTGGCCGATCCTCACCCTGGTGGGGGCGGAGATTTTTTGCCTGATGGCCTATGTGGCCGTGTGCGAGGTGCGCGCCAAGGAGGTGGCGCTGTGCGAGAGCCGGTGGGCGATGGCGATGCCGGCCATTGCCCTGGCGGGCCAGTCCGCCGCCACCTACTTCATGGACCCCAACCGCCAACCCCCACCCCCCAGCGGCAACAGCCCGGGCGGAGGCCAGGCGATGGGTCTGGTGGGCCGCGGCGGGGGCTGCTGGGGCAGGGGCAGGACGGATCAGGGAGACCCCGGCAGGGGCTGAACCACGCCTCAAGACGCTGGCGCCAGGCGACAGCGAAAACTGAGCCACCCGCCGTCCCTTGGCTGCCAGCCTGGAGATCATTGCAACACCCCAGCCAGCCGTCGGGCCAGCACCATGAGCTGCTCTCGTTTCCGCCGCAGCCGCCGCTCGTCCTGACCCAACCCCGCCTGGCTGAGGTCAACCGCCCTTGGCGGTGGCCCCTCCACCAATGCCGCGCTTGCCCCCCGCGCTGGCGGCAAGGACGGCGGAGGGGTTTGCGCTCCTGGAGCCGCTGCCGCCGCTGCCGCCGCGGGAGCCGGCACCACAGCAGTCGCCGGGGCAAAGATCCCCACCAACACCCCCTGCCCCGCGCTCGAAACCGCACAGCCGATCGGACACACCAGCAACGTGCTCCCCGGTGGCAGCTGCGCCTCATCGATGGAGAGCGCCGCAGGCTGCTCGCTCTCACACAGCCCCAGGGCGACATGGCCCATCACCTTGGCCATCGCCACCCCCACCAGGGCGTCCTCCCCGGGCTGGAGCGGCAGCTGCAGGGTGCGGCCCTGCACAGCCAGCACCTTGAGGCTGCTCCCGCCATCCCACTCCGCCACCAGCAGGCTGTGGAGTCCAAAGCTCTGGGCCGCCACCGCCGCCCGCAACACCCCCTGCACCTGCTCCCGATGCACAGCAAAGCGCTGCTGGAAGTTGGGGGTCTGGGGCAGCATCAATCGCCGCGCCAGATCCGGCTGCACCACCACCAGAATCCAGCCCAGATAAAGCACCAGCCCCAGAAACACAATCCGACTCAGCCGATACAGCAGCTGCCAGGGGCTGCGGGCATCGAGCACCTCGCCGATGGCCCGGTTCAAGGCATCGGTCGTTGCTCGGGTGAACACCTCCACTCGGGTGTAAAGCCTGCTCTTGGGGTCGCTCATGGCTGGGGCGGGCCAAGGGTTAGGGACCATTGCCAGTGGGGAAGCGGCTTGTGAGGGTTTGGTCAATTGGTCTCCCTTGGCACCCTTTTCTTGCCTGCCGATGGGTAGCTCCCTGCCGTGATTGAGCTGGCGGGGGGCCAATCCAGTCCTGATGGAGCGAGGCACTCTTGAACGGCTAAGACCAAGCCAGCCACTGGAGCAGGGGTAGCCTCGCCCCAGGCAATGGCGGCTTCGGCCCTATGAGCGCGATCTTCATCAGCTACACCGGCCGCGACGCCGAGGGCGATGCCTGGGCTGACCGGCTGGCGGGCTGGTTTGAGGAGTGGGAGTACGGCTATTTCCGGGATAAGGACCACAGCCATGGCGTGAAGGCCGGGGACGACTGGCGACAGACGCTCTACCGCGAGCTGGGGCTGGCGCGGGCGCTGGTGTGTCTGTGCAGCAGGCAGTACGACAGCTCGCCCTGGTGCGTGGGGGAGGTAGCGATTGCGGTGGAGAAGGGCAAAGCCGTGATTCCGATCCAGCTGGCGGAAACGGTGGAGGAGCTCCAAACCCAACCGCTGCCGCTGCTGCTGCAGACCCACCAGGCCATCAAGGTGGCCGGCGCCGCCCACCCCACCCCCGAGCAGTTGGCCGATGTGAAAAAGCGCCTGCGCCAAACCCTGCAGCGCAAGCTCAACTGGCGGGACCTGCAGACCTGGGACGCGACCCTGCCCCCCTATCCGGGGCTGCCAGCGTTCAAGGAACAACAGGCGCCGGTGTTCTTTGGCCGTGACACGGCGATCGAGGCGGTGGTGGAGCGCCTGTCGTCCCTGGCCCTGCGCGCGCCGGGGTTTCTGCTCCTGCTGGGGGCGTCGGGCTACGGCAAGTCGTCGCTGGTGCGGGCGGGGGTGGTGCCGCGCTTGCGGGCGGATCGGGAGCGTGGCTGGCGGGTGCTCAACCCTTTCGCCCCAGGGGGAGAACCCTTTGCGGCCCTGGAGGCGTCGCTGTCTGCCGCGCTGGAGGGTCAGCACGCTGGGGCGCAGGAGGGGGCATCGGCAGCGGCGAGCTGGGCCATCGATAGCCTGGAGCCCCTGCGGGCCCTGCAGCGGCTCCGCAGTCAGCACAAGGCGCCCGTGCTGCTGGTGATCGATCAATTCGAGGAGCTGCTGAGCGCCAACCCCACGGACGCCGGCCAGTTGGGGGAGGGGGAGCGGTTTCTGACCTTCCTGCGAGATCTGCTGAGCGTTCGCACGGCCGGGCTGCTGGTGCTGGCCACGATGCGGACCGATTTTCTGGCGCCCCTGCAAAGCCGCTGGCCGGCTCTCACGGCCCTGGCGAGCCCCCTCACGCTGGAGCCGATCGCGCCGGCGGACTTCGGCGAGCTGATCACCGGCCCGGCGGACCGCTCCCAGCTCACCCTGCAGCCCGGGCTGGCGGAGCGGCTGGTGGCGGAGAGCGGCGGCGGCGATGCCCTGCCCCTGCTGGCGTTCACGCTGGAGAAGCTGTGGAATGCCCGAGAGAAGCGCGGCGGCGCGGCCGTGGGGCCAAGGGGCGAACGTTGGGACCTCACGGTGGCCGACTACGAGGCCCTGGGTGGTGTTGAGGGAGCGGTGAGCACTCGGGCCGCCGAGTGCTGGAACCCGCAGACCAGCCCTGAGGAGGAACAGGAAGCGTTGCGGCAGGCGTTTCTGGATCACCTGGTGGCGCTGAGCGATGACGGCCGTGCCGCCAAGCGACCGGCGCGGCTGGACGACCTGCCGCCAGCCAGCCGGGAGATCGTGCGGCGGCTGGTGGATGACCGACTGCTGGTGTCCGACGCCGGGGTGGTGGAGATCGCCCACGAGGCGCTGCTGCGCACCTGGGAGCCGCTGGTGGCGTGGATCGAGGAGGGGAAGGTGGAGCTGCTGCAGTGCCTGCGGGTGCGGCGCCTGCTGGGGTCCCTCACCCCCGAGGCGCCGGCGAAAGACCGCCGCAAAACCCTGAACGACCTGGCGGATCTGGCGGCGGCGGGCGGCAACGAGGGGCGGGCGGTTCAGAAAGAGGCGGCGGGCTCACTGGCGGCCCTGCTGGCCGAGGGCACCGTGCCGGAGGCCGATCGCCTGGACGCGGCCCTGGTGCTGGCCCTGGTGGGCGCGGAAGCCCCCCTGCGGGACGCCCTGGCCAACACAACGGCGCCGGTGGCGCTGCGGCGGCGGGCGGCGGAGAGCCTGGGGTTGCTGGCCAAGCGCAGCGGCGATCGGGAGCAGCGCGATCGGATCGGGGTGGAGCTGGAGGGCTGGCTGCGCAGCGACGCGCTGGATGTGCTGATCGAGCCGGTGAACGACCCTGCCGTAGTGGCAATGGCCCAGGAGGCGGCAAAACGGAAGGTGGCGGCCCAGGTGGCCCAGGCCCGTGCCGGCGGCCAGCTGGAAAAGATCAAAGAAGCGCAACTGATCCAGATGATTCGCCAGGCCGAGGAACAGGCGGCGCAACAGGAGCTGTGGGCGATGGGGGCATCCCCCGGCTGGGCGGAGCACGATGCCCGCCTGCCGCCGCTGCAGGGCGCCGCGCGGGGCTTGCAACTGGCGGCCTCGGTGGATTTGCCTTTGCTCGGCAGCGGCCCGGGCCGCAAGGTGCCGATGCTCACGCTGCGGGCTGAGGAGGAATGCGGCGGTCTGCGCATCCGCACCGAGGTGGTGGAGGTGCCGGTGTGGCAGCTGCCGCTGCCGACTGGCGAACCGCTGGAGCTGGTGCTTGTGTCAGCGGGGGAGCGCACCATCGGCTCGCCGGCGGGAGAAGACGGCCGCGATATCTACACCCAAATTCGCCAGAAGTGCGAGGGCGTGGATGTGGAGGTGTTGCGCAAGGTGCGGCTGGAGCGTTTTGCGCTGCTGCGCCATCCGATCAGCCAGGGGCAATGGCGGGCGGTGGTGGAGTCGCTCGCCGTTGACCAGCGGGGCGAGTTGAACGCGTCTCCTGGCACCTACCGGCCCGACGACGCCTGGGAGCGCTGCGGCCAGCCGGACGGCTTGCCGGTGGACAGCGTCAGCTGGACTCAATGCCAGCAGTGGCTGGAGCGGCTCAATGGTTGGCTGGCCGCGAGCTGGCCCCAGTGGGCGGAACAGCACCCGGAGCTGGGCCCCAAGCCGGTGCGCTTTGCCCTGCCAAGCGAGAGCCAGTGGGAAGCGGCCTGCCGAGCTGGAGACCCCAGCCCCTTCCACTTTGGAGCCACGCTCGATCCGAGCTGGGCTCGATACGACGCCAGCTTCACCTACGGGAAGGGCCGGCGGGGCGACAACCTGAAACGACCCGTGTCACTGGGTTTCTTTGGCCTGGTGAACCGCTGGGGGTTGGCGGAGCTGCACGGCCAGCTGCAGGAGTGGTGTACGGATCAGTGGCACCGCAGCCCCATTGGCGCCAGTGAGGGCCGGCGGCGAGGCTGGTTTGGCGGCGGCGGAACGTTTCAGCCCCTGCTGGATGGCCGTGCCCTGGAGGGGCCTGACCCTGGGTTGGCGGAGGTGCCTGTGGACCGGGAGATGAAGCTGCTGCGCGGCGGTTCCTGGATCAGCTCTCCCCACGGCTGCCGCGCCGCCTTCCGGCTCAGCAATCCCCCGGCCATCATCGTCGCCGACGTTGGTTTTCGCCCCTGCTGTCTCCTCCCCCCAGGCTCCCTTCTTGGTCCTTGATCCCTTGAGCCCTTGGCCCTTGGGCTGTTGGTTTGGCCCTGGCTGTTGGCTTGCCGGCTGTTGGCTGTTGAGGCTGTTTGGCTGTTGCTGGTGGCGCCGCAGGCGCCTGAATTTTTTGCAAGTTCGCTGAGCGACATATCAGCCATTGAAAGAAGCAAAGCTCTCAACATGGCAACATCCCTACCACCTCCAGAGACACCTTGTTGAGTGTGAAATTCCAGAGTCTTTGTTCCCAACACGCCTCAAGAGGATCTTGAGATGGGTGTCCGGCATCAATGCGGTTGACATCCGGCCAAGGGGATTGGCGCCGAACAGTGGAGGCAGTCCATCCTCCTTGGACCGAGGCGCTGGCTGATCCATGGCCAGCGACCGTGACCCTGCGCCATCCACACATTGCACCGATTGAGTCCATCCAAACGACCGCCTCCCCACACGAGAACGACGGCTGCCCCTCGCAAAAGGGCGTCCCCCAGATACGTCCCCAGCGACTCACTCCCCCCGCCCCAGCGCCCTGGCAATGGCTCCCAGCCTCTGGAGCCCCCATGCCCACCCCCATGACCCCCGAGCGGTTGGAAGATCGCTTCCGCTTCTACCGCGCCAAACCACACCAACAGCAAGGCATCCGCCTGCTCCACCAGGCCATCCGAGACGGACTCCCCCCGGAGCAGGTGCTGGTGGAAGAGGCCCCCTGGGCCCTCGCCTACAGCCAGGCGCCTCTGGTGTTGCCTCCATCGGGCGGGTTGGATCCGCGCGGGGCGGAGGAGGAGGGCCTGGCCGGTCCGGCGATCGCGGCGCCGGTGGTGGCGGGCGATTCCTACCTGCTGGTGAACGACCGCGATCAGGACATGGAGGCCTATGACCACAGCGGTCATTTCCTCTGGCGGGTTCCCTGCCTGGCCCGCGGTCAGGGCCACGACAACCAGTGGCGCCAGCGCAACAGCGACACCCCACCGGGCCTCTACAAGCTCGGCGCCATCTACCGCGACCACCAGGCCAACCCCAATCCCCCCTGCTCCGACACCGCCATGGCCTACGGCTGGTACTCGTTTGACATGGAGGAGCTGGAGGGACAGGAGGCCGCCAACGGCCGCGCCGGGATCATGCTCCACGGCGGCGGTTCAGCCTGCGGCTGGCCCGGCGCCTGGCAGCCGCGCCAACCCCTGCACCCCACCCTCGGCTGCCTGCGGCTCCACAACATCGACCTGCGCGATCGCGTGCTCCCCCTGGCGGAACGGGGCACCGTCTATGTGGGGGTGTTTCAGGAGCGGTAGGGGCGCAAGCGACAGTCGTCGGTACCAAGGCGCCGAAACCAGCACCGCTTGCCGAAAAGGAGCACCGCCAGCCCCACCGCGGCACCACCAAGCCTTGCAGCAGCACCGTTGCCAGGTTCCCGGACGGGAGCATGCACAGGCTCACGGTCGATCCAGCGGGTTGAGACCCCCATCCCCTTCCGCAAGGGCACCCTCACCGCTGCCCCAGCCCGCCCCGGGGGGCAAGGATCAGGCCGGGCGCCCCCTCGGGGCGTCCTTGCCCCCCATGGCAGTCCGGGTCGAATCGGGGGTGTCCCTCGCTTCCCTTGAGATGGCGTCCTCCTTTCCCCGCTGCGAGATTCGCCAGTTGCTTGTGCACACCTATCCCGCCGGCCACAAAGGCCCTGGTGCTGAGCGCTTCACGGTGTTCTATGGCCGCCGCGGCCGGCCGGTGAAAAAGCCCCGCTTCATCCCTGCCGAGCGTGCCCACCACTGGGCCCGCAAGCTCCAGGCCCGCCGCCTGGGCACCGTGTCGGTGGTGTGAGCCACCTGCCGGCCGCGGCCTCGGCCACAAGGGCCGCGGCGGCAGGGCTGAGAAGCTCAGGGGCGGGGTCCTGGACCCGTGGAGGAATGCCTACGATCAGAAGGCTTTGGTTGCGGACCTGGCCATGCCCACACAAGCCGATCTCGGTTGGACAGGCTGCCCCGCCGTGGAGCGCGACCCCCTGCGGGTCAGCGGTGCCTGGGTGTTCCGCGGAACCCGCATCCCGGTAGCGGCACTGTTCGAGAACCTCGAAGACGGCGTCTCCCTGTCGGAGTTCGTCGAGCTGTTCCCTGGCGTCACCGACCAACAGGCACGGCAGGTGTTGGAGCATGTCGCCCGGAGCACAGCGGCTGCTGTGGCCTGAATGCGGATCCTGTTCGACCAGGGGACGCCCGTTCCTCTGCGGCGTTTCCTGACAGACCATGGGGTGGCGACGGCCTATGAACGCGGCTGGTCATGCCTGACCAATGGCGATCTGATCAGCCTGGCGGAACAGGAAGGGTTTGATCTGCTGATCACCACTGACAGGAACCTGCGGTATCAGCAGAACCTTCAGGGGCGCAGTCTGGCGATCCTGGTGCTCACAACCACCAGCTGGCCACGGATTCGTCAGGCCACAGAACGCATCGTGGCCGCCATCACGCAGATCGAGGCAGGGGGCTACCAGGAGCTGATGATCCCCTGAGGGCCGTGGGCACGAGCATCGGCGCCTTCAAGGCCCAGGCCCGGTTGTCGCAGCTGCTACAGGCCGTTGAAGCGGGCGAGCGGTTCTCGATCACCGTGCGGGGGAAGCCGGTGGCCGATCCGCTTCCCCATCGTGCAGACGGTGCACAGGGCATTCGGGCCTCGTGATTGATGACGTTGGGCCCATCCGTGAACGGAAAGGCCACGAGAACGATGTCAAAACGAGCCAGCATCAAGCGGCCACGACCGGTTCGCCGTCCGAGAAGCTGTAAAGCTCAGGTTCCTGAGCAAGGTCGTCGAACGCTTGGCCCGCCTGGGCGAGGTCGGCCAAGTCCTGGTTGCTGAGCTCAGCGCTGTCTTGGCCGAGCTGCTCCAGCAGCCAGCGGCGATCCTCATCCGGCAGGCTCCGGATCACC
>CAYVWU010000092.1:0-9641 GCA_964455575.1 uncultured Cyanobium sp.
GCTGGGGCTGGGGCTGGAGATGCTGGGGCAGGGGGCGCTGGGATCGGGAGTGATGGCGGCGGAGCAGCCCCTGGCGGTTCAGGGGGCGCCGCGGGAGGTGGAGGTGAGTGACCTGGGGAGCAACAGCCGGCTGCCGGAGGCATTGCGGACGGTGTATTTCCCGATTCCGGCGGAGTTCGCGGAGCGGCTGCCGGCGGGGACACCGTTGGCCCGGAGGGGCTTCCCGGGGCCGGAGGGCGGGCCAGCTGGAGGGGATGGCGCGGTTGGAGGGGAGATGCCGGCGTTGGGGTATCCGATCAATCAGGCGCCGATCGAGGTCAGTCGGTTCGGGATGCGCTGGTCGGAGTCGCGCGGAGCCTGGCGAATGCACACCGGGTTGGATCTGATCGTGACGGAGGGCACGCCGGTGTTGGCGGCGGCGGCGGGCACGGTGCGGCTGGTGGAGGAGGTGAGCGGCTATGGGCTCACCGTGCTGGTGGATCACGGCCAGGGCTGGCAGACCCTCTACGGACACCTGTTTGAGATTGCGGTGCAGCCGGGGGAGACGGTGCATCGGGGGCAGCCTTTGGGTCGGGTGGGAGAGAGCGGGCGGGCGAGCACGCCCCATCTGCACTTCGAGATTCGGCAGCGGCGGGGGGAGCGGGTGGTGGCGCTGGATCCGGAGCCGATCCTGCGGCCCCGGCAGCCGGGAGCCCTGGTGCGGCAGCCGGGAGTGAGCGGCGGCTCGCTGGGAGTGAGCGGCGGCTCGCCCGGAGCCATCGTCCAGCGGCCCTGAGGGGCCACACTGGCCAGGTTCGCCTCATGCACCATGGCCACGCCTCCCCTGGAGCGACGTCAACGGCTGCAAATCCTCGCGGTTGTGCTCCTGCCCCTGCTGCTGTTGGGGGCCTGGCTGACGAGCAAGGGATTTTTCGCCCCGCCTTGAGGGGCATTCCGGTGACGGCGGACGCGATGGGCGGCCCGCGGCAGCGGCTGGCCACCGGACCTCACCGGCTGGGACCGGGCCTCAGCGGCTGGCGACCGGGGGTCAGCGGCCAGCGGGGGGGCGATCGGGCTGGTCGCGGGAGATGTTGACGATGCTGGGGGCGAAGAGGAACACCGAATCCCCCAGGCGCTCGGATTGGCCGTCGATGGCGTAGACACCACCGGAGACGAAATCGATGATGCGCTGCGCTTCCTCGGGTTCAAGACCGTCGAGGTGGAGCACCACGGTCTTGAGGTGCTGCACCGCCAGGACGGCTTCCGCCGCGTCCTCAAAACAACCAGGGCGCAGGACCAAGACCTCGGGCAACCAATGGCCGAAGGGAGACTCCATGGCGTCTGACACCTCGACACCGAAAACGCACGTTACCGGGAGCGGCGGCAAATGACAGGGGGAATGGGCGATTGGGGATCCACAACGCTGGGGGAGGCGCCCGGCCAGGCGCGCCGGTGGGAGCGGCCGGGGTTGCGCCTGGAGCTCTGGCCGGGCTGGCTGCACGGCACACCCCTGTCCGCCAGCGCGTTGGAGGCGCATCTGCGCACGAGCCTGCCCTGGGGCCAACCGGAGGTGACCGTCTACGGACGGCGCCATCCCGTGCCGCGCCTCACCTGCTGGCTGGGCGACGCGGGTTGCGCCTACCGCTACAGCGGCCTGCTCGAACAGCCCCACCCCTGGACGCCGCCCCTGGAGGAGCTGCGGGAGGAGCTGGAGCGGCAGGTGGGGGTGCGCTTCAACAGCCTGCTGCTCAACCGCTATCGCGATGGCAGGGATCGGATGGGGTGGCACGCGGATGATGAGCCTGAGCTGGCGGCGGACGCGCCCATCGCCTCCTTGAGCCTGGGAGCCGCCCGCACCCTGCGGTTTCGGCCCCGGCCAGGGCGACGGCCGCGGGCGGGGGACGGGGGGGACGCCTTCCCGGTGGAGCTGGCGGACGGCGACCTGCTGGTGATGTGGCCCCCCACCCAGCGGTGGTGGCACCACGCCCTTCCCGCGCGGCTGGGGGTGAAGGGGGAACGGCTGAACCTCACGTTCCGCTTGATCCGCCCCGCCCGCGACGGCTGAAGGCATGGGAACCGCTTCACAGAGGGGCAACGCTGGCCCCGCGGCTCAGAGCAGGCAGGCGACAGCGTCGATCTCCACCCGGGCGCCCTTGGGCAGGGCCGCCACCTGCACACAGGCGCGGGCGGGGGCCACGGCGCCGCTGAACACCTCGGCGTAGAGGCCATTGACGGTGGCGAAATCCGCCAGATCCACCAGATAGACCGTCGTGCGCACCACCTGCGCCGGGCTGGCCCCCGCCTCCCGGAGCACGGCCTGCAGGTTGCGCAACACCTGCCGCGTTTCCTGTTCCACATCCCCGCCGCCCACCAGCTGTCCGCCTTGGGGATCCAGGGCGATCTGACCGGAGCAATAGAGCCAGCCGCCCGCCAGCACCGCCTGGTTGTAGGGCCCCACGGGAGCGGGCGCCTCAGCGGTGTTGACCGCCATCGGCGCGGACGTCGTGGACGTCGACCCGGAAGTCACGGACTGGCCCATGGCGTTGCAGGATGCATGGAGCGAGCTTATGGCGTCGTTTGCCAGCCTCCTCCGCACCCCCCTCGCGCGCGCCCTCCATGGGCTCCGAACCGCAGCCCCTCGGGCCGTCGCCGGAGATGTCCGTGGCCAGCCCGCGGCTGCGGCTGCACGACCTGTGGCATCGCTACAGCGGCATGAGCGGCGATCAGTGGACGTTGCGGGGGCTCTCCCTCAGCCTGGGGCAGGGGGAGCTGGTGGGTCTGCTGGGGCCCTCCGGGTGCGGCAAGACCACCCTTCTGCGGCTGATCGCCGGCTTTGAGCGGCCGGATCGGGGGGTGGTGGAGCTGGATGGACGGGAGGTGGCGGGGGGGCGGCACTGGCTGCCGCCGGAGTCCCGCGGCGTGGGGATGGTGTTTCAGGACTACGCCCTCTTTCCCCATCTCGATGCCTGGGCCAACGCCTGCTTCGGGCTGCGTCGCCGCCGCGGGCGTCCGGGGGCGGGAACGGCGGCGCAACGGGAGCGGGTGGCGTGGTTGCTGGAGCTGATGGGGTTGCGGGGATTGGAGCAGCGCTATCCCCATGAACTCTCCGGCGGGCAGCGGCAACGGCTGGCCCTGGCGCGGGCCCTGGCGCCGGGACCGTCGCTGGTGCTGCTCGATGAACCCTTCTCCAACCTGGATGTGGAGGTGCGCCTGCGGCTGCGCAGCGAGCTGCCGGAGGTGCTCAGCCGTTGCGGGGCCTCCGGTCTGCTGATCACCCACGACGCGGAGGAGGCGATGGCGATCTGCGATCGGGTGGCGGTGATGCGGGCGGGGGAACTGCATCAGTGCGGCCCGCCGCGGGAGCTGACGACCCAGCCGGCGACGCCCTTCGTGGGGCGGTTCGTGATGCAGGCCAACAGCCTGCCCGCCCGCCTGGAGGGCTCCATCGTCCACACGGCCGCCGGGGCGCTGGAACCGCTGGAGCCGCTGGAGCCGAATGGGCGGGTGGAGGCTCTGGAGCCGTTGAGCGCCGCCGCGCCGTTGAGCGGCGCCGCGCCGGAGGGCAGCGGGCCGGTGGTGCTGGTGCTCCCCGAGAGCCTCGACTTTCACCCCGATCCCGATGGCGAAGCCTGGGTGCTCGGGCGGGAGTTTCTCGGCCAGGACTGGGCCTACTGGGTGCAGTGGGGCAGCGAGCGCTTGCGGCTGCGGCTCCCCCTCGCCCAGTGCCACGGACGGGGCGAGCGGGGGGTGGTGCGGCTGCGGGCGCGGGGGGGCGGCTGGCTGTTTCCGGGTGGACAGCGGTTGCGGGCCTGCCCGGTCACGGAGCCGCGCTGAGCCCCTCCCCCAGCCGCAACTGCGCCGCATAGGGACCAAAGCCCCCCAGGCAGGCGGCGCCGCAGTGGCTGCCGAGGCTGATGGCCTCCCGCAGCGACCAGCGGGCGGCCAGGCCGGCGCTGACGCCAGCCGCGAACGAATCGCCCGCCCCGTAGGCATCCACGGCGGGGGTCTGGAGGGTGGGGGCGAGAAAGGCGCCGCCGGGGGTGGCGCGGCTGCCGGCGCCGGCCTCGGTGGCGATGATCTGCCGGGGCATCGGCGGGGGAAGGGGGTCGGGCAGGGCCTCGGCGGGATCGAGGGCGCTGCCCACCAGGGCATCGAGCCGGGCGCCACTCGCCGCCAACACGCTCCAGCCGAGGCGGGGGGTGGCGGCCAGCAGGGTGGAGCGGCGGGCAAGGCGCAGGCCGGCGGCGTCGGTGGCGGTCACAAACACGCCATCCGCCTCCGCCAGCCGCGGCCAGGGCAGCGGATCCTCCGCGCCCGGACTCAGCCGCTCCCCGAGCACCGTGATCGTGCGCTCCCCCCCGTCATCCACCCAGCTCACGCCCCGCCGGGTGGGGGCCTCCCGCCAGGCGACATGCAGCTCCAGGCCGAGGGCCTCCAGATCCGCCGCGGCCTGCTCCCCCACGCGATCCCGGCCGAGGGCGGTGAAGAAGGCGACGCGCTGGCCGGTGAGCCGCGCCATCTGCACGGCCACCACCGCGCCTCCCCCCGCCGGCAGGTCCATCCCCGCGCTGGCGCGACAGATGGCGCCCGGCTCCGGCAGCCGCGGCACCCGCAGGAAGGTCACCACCTCCACATGGCCCACCACCGCCAGCCGCAGCGGCGGCAACGGGGGCAGCTCGGCCAGGGGGACCAGCGGCTGGCGGGGGGCGGGGGGGACATCCGCGCCGGAGCGCTCAGCCGCGCCACTCATTCTTGCTCTCCCGCAAGGCCGCCAGCTCGCGCCCGTCGCGGGCGCGCACAAAAAGGTTGGTGCGCCGCTCCTCCGCCAGGGTGGAGGGGATGGTGGGCGTGCCGGCCTGCCGCAGGGCGCGCACGGCGGCCAGGCGGTCGGCGATGGCGGCGTCGTCGGGCGCCTCGGCCGCCGCCCAGCGCAGGTTGCCCTCGGTGTACTCGTGGGCGCACCAGACGCGGGTGGCCTCCGGCAGGGCCGCCAGGCGGGCGAGGGAGGCGTGCATCTGCTCCGCCGTGCCCTCGAAGAGGCGCCCGCAGCCGCCGGCGAAGAGGGTGTCGCCGCAGAAGAGCTCCTCCTGCTGGCCAGGCGCCAGGGCGGGCAGGTGGTAGGCCACGTGGGCGCGGGTGTGGCCCGGCACCTCCAACACCCGCACCTCCCGCCCCAGCAGGGTGAAGACATCCCTGTGGCGCACGCCATCGGTCTGGTGGGGAATGCGGTCGCGGTCCGCCGCCGCCGCGTAGACCCGCGCCTCGGGCCAGGCCTCCAGCAACGCCGGCGCGCCGCCGATGTGGTCGGCGTGGTGGTGGGTGTGCAGCAGGGCGCGCAGCCGCAACCCCTGGCGCCGCAGCCAGGCCACCACCGGCTCCCCCACCGCCGGATCCACCACCACCGCCTCAACGCCGTTGTGCAGCACAAAGATGTAGTTGTCCTGGAGCACCGGCAGGAGTGCGACCTCCGCGGCGGCGGGGGCGGCAGGGGCGGCGGGAGTGGTCCCCGGGGGGGCGGTGGTCATGGCGGAGGGTGGTGGGGTGGCGGCAGGCGCAGTTCATTTCAGCACCGCCGCACCGGGAGCGTGGTCACGGGGGACAGGCCCTGCGGCGCGTGCGCAACGGTTGCTGATGCAGAGGTGTCTGAGACTGAAGAATTTAAGCGCCTGCGGCGTAACCTCCAAAACCAACAGCCAGAGTAAAGATTTAAAGCGCTAAAAAGGGTAAAGAATCAGTCCTGGGGGAGGCAACAGACGCGGAAACCCCTGCTGAAGTAGGCGTCGTCCAGGTGTTTCCTGCCGCGACAGGCAGAGCGGCAGTTCTGAGGTACATAGAACCAGGAGCCGCCGCGCAGCAACCGTAGAGATGTGTCTCCATCAAGCCAGGCGCTGCCATCCGTTGGCGCCCCCTGATAACTCTCATTCCAGAGATCCAAACACCACTCCCACACATTTCCATGCATATCGTGCAACCCCCAAACATTGGCGGGGAACGTGCGCACATCGGTCGTTTTCCGCCGAAAAACACCTTCCGGTCCAGCTCCATACGAAAAACTCCCATTATAGTTCGCCAGATCGTTGGTCAAGGTTTCACCGAACGCAAAGGGCGACTTCGTTCCCGCTCTGCAGGCATATTCCCACTGCGACTCGCTGGGAAGGGTATAGAGCCTCCCGGTGCGCTGGCTCAGACGCCGACAAAACTCCATTGCCTCCTCCCAGCTCACAGTCTCCACGGGTCTGTTGGCGCCAGTGAAATTGGAGGGCTGCTGTTTCAACTCGATCTCCACCCTGGGCCATTCCGCCACCACAGCCCACTCCGCTTGCGTCACCGGGGTTTGTCCTAGGAAAAAGCTCTGCAATCGCACGCGATGCCGCGGGCCTTCAGCGGCTGATCGTCCCGCTTCATCTTCTGGAGATCCCATCTCAAACTCACCCTCAGGAATGCGCACGAGGATGAGCACCACCCCTTCCGCCAGCTTCTCTCTATACACGGGAACGGTGATCGGCTCTTCCTTCTTTCGCCAGGTGCTCCCCTCCCGCACGAGCCAGCCGCGGGTGGTGGGGATCTCGATCAGCGCCGTCGCCGAGGACGCGGAGTCCTGGGGTGCACGGGCCGGCAGGGATGCGGACGAGCCGGGTGGTCGAAGCGAGGACAGGAGGCTCTGATTCTCTTGAACCCAACGGGCCATATCGTTGTCCGTCTTCTGATCAAAAGCCCTCTTCCCAGATGAAGGAGTCTGGCTCGGTGGCTGCGGTGGCAAGGACGCCTGACCATCTCCACCCTGATCCGGGAGACGCAGGTGATCTTGAACCTGCTCCCTCGGAAAGTCACCCTCGTCAGCGAGCATCCCTGAGGCTTGGGCGTCCCCTTGACCCTCGTCTGAGCTGCGCGGCTTCTCTACGCTAACCAGCGCCTCTGTTGACCCAGCCTCCTCCTGCTGAATACGACGAAAGAGAATCTCAATCTTCTCTGTGATCTCCACCATGGCGAGTTCCTGCTCCACCGGGCTCCGCTGCGCCAGCGACAACGTCGGCGGCTGAAGGAGGCTTTGGTATTGGGAGATGATGGGATGCAACTTCCAGCTCGAGGGACGCAACGGCACCCACAAAATCTGAAGACCATCCTCCTCTGCCGCTCTTAGCAAGGATGGCAATTCTTTGCGTTGAATAAAATCCGATACCAGAAACTTTTGACTGACCAATAGCAAAGCCAGCCGCGCCCGGGCCAGGGCCCGCTCGATTTCCTCCAGCCATTTCGCTCCGGGTGGAATTTGCGAATCATCCCAAATTCGCAAGTTTGATATCGTCTCCAGCGGCTTCAAATGATCCCGCAGATCATCCAGAAGCGGCTTGTCATGATGGCTGTAACTGATGAACAACTCCTCCCGCCGCGGCCTCAACTCCGCTTCCGCCACCCGGTCGGTCTCGCCCCCGCTCACAAGCTCAGCTTTTGCCTCTGGAAGCAGGATAAGTCAGGCCGGCTCTCTGCGGCGCCGCGAATCGTCCTTGCACCGAGAAGGACGCAGACAGCCTCATGCGCCAGGGACCCGAAGACGAAACTCTTCGCAGGCACGCGCTAAGGACGGCGGCGCCGGCTGCCTCAAAGCTTGGGCCTCGCACATCCTTTTGAGCTCCAGCACCTGATGTTGACAATCACTGGCTTTCTCCAGCCGAGAATAAGCCGTCGTCTCATCAACATCGTTACCCGCAAGATAAGCCAGCCAGGTTTCGATGTTTCGGGCGGGAATGAAGTGAGCGATTTTCTCAACGTTTCCACGCTCAGCGAGATAGGCCTCCCTCAGCGCTTGCTGGAGCTGCTCCTCACGATTGAGACTGTTTGAATCTTGATCTATAACAACAATCAAGCCTTTGCTATTATAGTTCTTTGATCGCAATATTTTAACCTCTTGCGCATAAGCTCTGCGCACCCACTGCTCGCCAGAACCTTGCCCTTTAGGATTAATTTTAACGCGTATCTGGTGGCTTTTCCAGCCCGACTGGATCAAGAATCTGCGAACAAAGGTCTCTTGCTGTTGGTCTTCGCAAATCAAAAGGAGACTAACTTTTCTCGGGGACATCAGTCCCACCCCCTCGCCAGAAGCTCCGAGAGCTTGATCTCCTCTTCATTGGCCAAGTCTGTCAAGCGTCGCACCTGAGTCACTCCCGACACCTCTTGTTTGAGCAGCAAACCACAGCCGACTCCAAGATAGTCCATCACCTCTGGATGATGGGAGGCGAGAATCACCTGAAAGCCTTCAACACCAGAGCGGTCCGACAACTCCATCAGCCAGGGTTGAATCTCAGGAAGTGAAACAAAGTTTTCTGGCTCATCCAGCAACAAGGTTTGCCCACGCTTGCTGAAAAGAAGCAACCCATAAAGAGCCAGTAAGATGCGTTGACCATCCGAGAGTTCGTCCAGCTTGAGGTCATAGCGACAACCATTACGCTCAAAGACACCCAAAAGAGCTCTGGTGTCGCTCCCGACACGTTCCAACTTCAGCTCCTGTAGGCCAGGAATCAACTCACGCAACATGTCATGAAACTCCACAATGGGTCTGGGATTCTCCTGCAAAACATGGCGATACCAAGAGGCAAAGTTAGCGCCGTCCCGATGGAGGATGGGATCTTCGGAATTGGAGTCAGCCTTGAAAGAGCGTGGCAGTAGGCTGCAAATGCCTATGCCATCAAAATAATCACGGAAGGCCGTCAATTTTTCATTGTCACGGCCCAAGCCAACCCTTGCCAAAGCAGATTCATGCCAGTTAGCGCGGTAGGTGGGTCCTTCTGAATGATCATCCCTATAAAGCCTGACATCTCCACTGGCGAACGAAAATAACGTTCGTCCCCCAAAGGTTAGGCTTTCGAGCAGGATGCGGGCGCGTTTATGAGCCGGATCATGCTCGATTTCAAGGCGGTAACAAAAGCTACCCTGCTTGATCTCTACATCTAGTTCAAACACCTGCAGACACTGATTTTGCCAGCGCGTCAATGAACTGGAGGGGAAAATCTCGGGATCGATCACCTTCGCGGAACCCGACAACAACTCACGCAGTGCAAAAATAATATTTAGGACGGAGGATTTTCCACTCCCATTGCCCCCCGCCAGAAAAGTCAAGGGCAAGAAATTGAGCTCGAAGTTCACAAGACTGCGATAGTTATCCACATAGAGACGCTTGAGCATGGATGCCGAAGACTCGTGAGCCGAACTTACTGCAGAACTCACGTCGCCACCCAAACAACAGAGGCCCCTTCAACCTCTTGCGCGCGTCGTCGCGCTCCTCACGCAACGGCCCACCACCCCCAACCCTCCCCCGAGCCAGCACCCCCACCCCGCGTCCAACCGCCCCCCCTCGATAGTCTCAGGACGTTTGCCGCCCTCTGGCTTGTCCGTGCCCGCCATGCTCACCGTCGCCCTGGCCAAGGGGGCCCTGCTCGCGGACTCGATCCGCTGCTTCCAGCGGGCGGGGTTGGATTTTTCCGACCTGCTCAATCCGGACCATCGCCAGCTGATGGTGCCCAGCCGCTGCGGCCAGGCCCGGGCGCTGCTGGTGCGCAACGCCGATGTGCCCGTCTATGTGGCCTACGGCCAGGCCCAGTTGGGGGTCGTCGGGGAGGACGTGCTGCGGGAGCACCAGCTGCCGGTGGCGCCCCTGGTGGACCTGG
>CAYVWU010000093.1:0-9554 GCA_964455575.1 uncultured Cyanobium sp.
GGTGGTGGCGCTGAACAAGTGCGACATGGTGGACGACGAAGAAATCCTGGAGCTGGTTGAACTGGAAGTTCGCGAGCTGCTCAGCAGCTACGACTTCCCAGGCGATGACATCCCCGTTGTCAAGGTTTCCGGCCTGAAGGCCCTGGAGGGCGACGCCACTTGGGAAGCCAAGATCGATGAGTTGATGGACGCCGTGGATGAGTCGATCCCCGAGCCCGAGCGGGAAATCGACAAGCCCTTCCTGATGGCCGTGGAGGACGTGTTCTCCATCACCGGTCGCGGCACCGTCGCCACCGGCCGGATCGAGCGTGGCAAGGTGAAAGTCGGCGAAACCGTGCAGATCGTCGGGATCAAAGACACCCGCGAAACCACAGTGACCGGTGTGGAAATGTTCCGCAAACTCCTCGATGAGGGCATGGCCGGAGACAACGTCGGTCTGCTGCTGCGCGGCATCCAGAAAGATGACATCGAGCGCGGCATGGTGCTGGTGAAGCCCAACTCGATCAAGCCCCACACCAAATTCGAAGGTGAGGTGTATGTGCTCAAGAAAGAAGAAGGCGGTCGCCACACCCCCTTCTTCGCTGGCTATCGCCCCCAGTTCTACATCCGCACCACGGATGTGACCGGCCAAATCACCGCCTTCACCGCTGACGACGGCACCAATGTGGAGATGGTGATGCCCGGAGACCGGATCAAGATGAGCGCTGAGCTGATCTGTCCTGTGGCCATCGAGCAGGGCATGCGTTTCGCCATCCGCGAAGGCGGTCGCACCATCGGTGCCGGCGTGGTCTCCAAGATCGTCGAATGAGGTCTTGAGGTCGTCCTGGTGGAGAGGACTCCCCTGGGGTCCTTCTCCACCAGGACGGCTTCTCTCCCTCTGAACCTCGACAATTCACCCTTCTCATCGGCTTCGGCCTCCTTTGCCCCATGACGTCCTCAACGATTCCGCAACAGAAGATCCGGATCCGCCTCAAAGCCTTCGATCGCCGGATGCTTGATCTCTCCTGCGACAAGATCATTGAAACAGCGGATCACACCGCGGCTACAGCAATCGGCCCGATTCCGCTGCCCACAAAGCGCAAAATCTATTGCGTCTTGCGTTCACCTCACGTGGACAAAGATTCCCGCGAGCATTTTGAAACGCGCACCCATCGCCGCATCATTGATATCTATAGTCCCAGCTCGAAAACCATCGATGCCCTGATGAAACTTGACCTTCCCAGCGGCGTTGACATTGAGGTCAAGCTCTGACCTGGGGCGCACAGCCCGTCTGAGCTTTCTAGGATCGACTCCTGCAGTTCTCTGAGATGGTGCCAGGTTTGTTCCCCATGTCCAACAGCTCTGACCCTGCCCGGGCGGCAAAAATCCTGTCTTGGTGCCGCCTGTGACAGATCTTGCTGTGCGGGAACTTCCCCTGTTTCCCCTGCCGGATGTGGTGCTCTTCCCTCAGGAAGTGCTGCCTTTGCACATCTTTGAACCCCGCTATCGCATGATGCTGCGCACCGTGATGGCGGAAGACCGACGTTTCGGAGTCGTGCGGTGGGATCCTCAACAGAAACGCTTGGCCACCATCGGCTGCTGCGCCGAAATTCTTCACTGCCAAGGGCTGGAGGATGATCGCAGCAACATCGTGACCATGGGGCAACAGCGGTTTCGTGTGCTGAAAATCCTGCGCGAAACACCCTTTCGCGTTGCCATGGTCAGCTGGGTGGAAGATGAGGTGTCCAACACCGCCGAGGAGCTGCAGCAGCTCACGGCGGAGGTGACCCAGGCCTTGAGGGATGTGGTGGATCTGACCGGGAAGCTTGTTGGCAAAACCACCGTCCTCCCCCAAGATTTGCCCGACCTTCCCCGCGAGCTGTCCTACTGGATCGGCTCCCACCTCGGAGGGCCCGTGGCCGACCATCAGCAAGCTCTGCTGGAGATCACCGACACCGGGGAGCGGTTGCGGGAAGAATTCAATCTGCTGGATCAAACCCGTCGTCAGCTGGCCGCGCGCACGGTCCTGAAGGACACCTTCTCCTCCTCGGACTCCCCCTCTGATCGGAACGAGGCGAACGGGTGAGTTCCGTGCTTGCGGCTCCCTCTTGGCTGGTGGGCCTGCTTTTGATCCTGGTGGCCACCCTCATCGTGGGGGCGGTGTTCTGGCTTCGCTCAGCCCGAAGCTTTCGGGGCACCGATAGCGTGGCCGACGCATACGACCGCTGGACCAATGACGCCCTCCTGGAGCGCCTTTGGGGAGACCATGTCCATCTCGGCCATTACGGCGTCCCCCCCCGATCCCGGGATTTCCGGCAGGCCAAGGTGGATTTTGTCCATGAGCTGGCGCGCTGGAGCGGCCTCGATCAGCTCCCGCCAGGCAGCACGGTCCTGGACGTGGGCTGCGGCATCGGCGGCAGCGCGCGCATTCTGGCGCGGGATTACGGACTCACGGTTCTGGGCATCAGCATCAGCCCCGCTCAGATCGCCCGAGCCCAAGCGCTCACCCCCGCCGCTCTCGCTCCACGCTGTCGCTTCGCCGTGATGGATGCGCTGGACCTCGATCTGCCGGACGGCTCCTTTGATGCCGTCTGGAGCGTGGAAGCCTCTCCCCACATGCCCGACAAGCAGCGCTACGCGGATGAGCTCTTGCGCGTGTTGCGGCCGGGGGGGATCCTCACCGTGGCCGACTGGAACCGGCGCGACCCCGCCGATGGTCCCCTGAGCCCCTTGGAGACGCGCGTGATGCGCCAGCTGCTCCACCAATGGGCCCATCCCGAATTTGCCAGCATCGCCTCACTCAGCGCCAATTTGGCGCACAGCCCCTGGAATGGCGGCCTGGTGGTGGAGTCCGCGGACTGGACAACCGCTACGGTTCCCTCCTGGCGGGACTCGATCCTCGAAGGCGTGCGGCGCCCTCTGGCCATTCTCAGCCTGGGACCGGGAGCGGTGTTGCAGGGCTTGCGAGAAACCCCCACCCTGCTGCTGATGGACTGGGCGTTTCGCCACGGGATGATGCGGTTCGGCGTCTTTCGCGGCCGCAAGGCTCTGGCTTAGGGAGACGCTCTCCCTCTAAGCCTCCTCGGTTGCGGCGCCGTTGTCCTCCAGCGGCAAGGTGTCGAGGGGATAGGTGCCAAAGAGGGCGAGGTGCTCACAAAGCGGCCGCAGCTGATCAAGCGCCAGGCCCAGGGGTTCGCCCCCCCCGGCAGGCAGCGCGAGATCCACAAAAAAGAGGTATTCCCCCATCGCCCGCTTCGAGGGCCGCGATTCGATGCGGCTCATGTTCAGCCCATGGGCCGCGAAACACACCAGGGCTTGGAGCAGCGCTCCCGGTTGATTGGAGCGCAGGGAGAAGGCCAGGCTGGCGAACGGCCCCGTGTCCTCCCTCTGGCTGCGTTGCAGAAGCAGGAAACGCGTGCAGTTTCCTGGCACATCATTGATCGGATACGCCAGCACCTCCAACCCATGGTCGCGGGCGGCCTCGCGGGAGGCGATGGCGGCGCGGAAGCGGCTTCCCTTGACCAGACGGGCCGCCTCGGCCGTTGAGCTGGTGGGCAGTTGCAAAGCGGTGGGGAGCTGGGCGCCCAACCAGAGGCCGCATTGAGCCAGGGCCTGGGGATGGGAGAGCACCTCACTGATGCCTTCCAGCGGCCCACTCCCCAGGAGCGCATGGCGGATGGGGAGCACCAGGGCCCGCCGCACCGCCAGCTCCGGATGCTCCCACAGGGCATCCATGCAGGTGCTCACCCCACCCTCGACGGAGTTTTCCACCGGCACCACGGCGGCGTCACAGCTGCCGCCGGCCAGGGCCTGAATCACGGCGCGAATCCCCTGCTGGGGCACCAGCTCCACCTCCAGGCCTTCCAGCATCGCCAGCCGTCGCGCGGCCTGTTCCCCGTAGGTACCGGCTGGACCCAGGTAGGCAAGACGCATGGTGGCAACAAGGGTGATGGATAGGATCATGCCCTGCCGGCTTCCCCTGGCCATGCCACTGGCCTTCAGCTCCAGCCAGCAGCTTCTCCTTCCGGTTCAAGCGTGCGCCGACCATCTGCCCGCCTACCTCAAGGACGAGCAACGGGTGGTGGCGTCTCTTCTCGATCCCAAGCAGCTCGTGGCCCTCGGGCCGGGGCATTACCGCTACCGGGTGACCCGCGTGCAGGTGTTCCAGCTGCAGATCCAACCGATCGTGGAGCTGCGCACCCGTCATGAGGGCGACCGCCTGGAGCTGGAGGCGGTGGACTGCCAGCTGGAGGGATTGGGCCTGGTGGACGACTTTCAGCTCGCCTTGCGCTCCTGGCTGGAGGCGTCCGAGCACGGCTTGGAGGGGGAGGCCACCCTGGCGGTGAGCGTGAGCCAGCCGCCGCTGCTGAAGCTGGTGCCGCCCCGCGTTCTGGAAGCCACCGGTCGCTCGGTGCTGCGGGGGATCCTGGTGGGCATGCGCAATCGCGTTCGGCAGCAGCTGCCACGCGACTTTGAACAGTGGTGCGGCTGCCAGGGCAAGACCTAGGCCCCGAGCGGCCACCCCCCTGGCGGGCCTGGCGGAGGGAGAGCGGACGCCTTCAAACGTTGGGGGATGGAAGCAGCTGCAGAGGGAGGTGAAGCTCTTCCGCGGGAGAGGTCGAGGCTCTTCCGCCGGGTACGCAGGTCAGCGGGGTACACGGGTCAGCGGAGTACGCAGGTCAGCGGGGCGCACTTCAGCAATGGGACGCAGGCCCGTGGGCGGGGTCGCCCGTCAGGGCGGAGGGCTTTTCAGGCTTGAAGGCTGCGGCGCAGGAAGCTCCGGCGATGCAGGGGGGTGGGTCCGAGGGTCTGGAGGGCCTGGCGGTGGAGCGCAGTGCCGTAGCCCATGTGGCGCTCCAGGCCATAGCCGGGAAAGCGGGAGGCCGGGCGGCGAGTCAGGGCATCGCGCTCCTCCTTCGCGAGCACGCTGGCCGCCGCGATGGCGGCGCAGAGACGGTCGCCGCCTTTCACGGTGCGTTGTGGCCCCCCCCAGGGCCGCAGGGGGAGGATGCCATCCACCAACACCAGCGCCGGGGGCGGATCGAGCCGCTGGAGGGCGCGCAGCATGGCCAGCTCCGTGGCGGCGCGGATGTTCAAACGGTCGATGTCCGCCGCGCTGGCTTGACCGATCGCCCAGGCGTCAGCTAGATGCTGAATCAGCGGCACCAGCCGGGCCCGCTGGCGCGGGCTGAGGGCCTTGCTGTCGGTGAGGCCCGCCGCGCGCAGGGGGGCCTCCACCCGAGGGGAGAGAACCACGGCGGCGGCGAACACCGGGCCAAAGAGACAACCCCGACCGACCTCATCCACGCCGGCCAGGCCTGGAGTCGCCGCATCGGCAGCGTTCACACCGTGGCGGAGGAACGCCGGCGACGGCGGCGTGGGTCGGAGTTCTGCTCATCCCCAGCCTCCTCGGGCGCCTCCATGCCAAGGGCCTCGGCGATTGCGGGCTCGCTCTCGGGAGCGCCGCCGGGGCGGGGCTCGCCGCCGTTGGGCCCCTCACCGCCACGGGACAGGCGACGGCGAGCCGGCACCTCCACGGTGACGATGTCCGCCGGACTGGCCAGGGGTGTGGGGGGGAGACGGTCGTCCGCTTCGGCTTCGCCTTCCGCCGCGGCAGGGCTGATGTCACCGGCGGCGGAGCGATTCTCGCCGCCCCGACCACCGCGACGGCGACGGCGGGATCCGGCGGCGCTGAACTGCTGTCGCGCTTCCTCCAGCACAGCCTCCGGATCACAGCCCGGCCGCACGACGCGCATCACCAGGTTGTCGCCGCTGGGGGGAGGATCCAGCAGGAGCGCCGGGTTGAAGCCCATCCAGCCGTAGACCTCTTCCTGCTCGGCCGCCATTGGCACCGCCACGAATTCCAGGTCTGGGCGACGGCTGCCTCCCTCCAGCTCTCCCCGGCCGCTTTCCAGTGTCTCGCCCGGGGGAAGGACACCCGTGGCGGCGGGCACCAGCCCGCCGTCGGCACTCTCGCCACCCCGGCCACCCCGGCCGCCGCGACGCCGGCGCCCACCAGAGGACTCCGCTGGAGCGACGGCAGGGGTGGCCTCGGGGCGACTGGAGGGGACGGTGCGCACAACGCCGGGCAGGCTGGCCAGGGGCTGGAGGGTGTCCTTGCCCGGCAGGACGGCCACATGGCCAAGGCCACCGCAGCTGGGGCAGACCCGCCCGAAGAGCTCGTAGATGTTCTGGCCCTGGCGCTTGCGGGTGAGCTCCACAAGTCCCAACTCGGTGAGCTGGGCGATTTGGGGCCGGGCGGAATCATCACGCACCGCCTGGGTGAAATGCTCCAGAAGCTGCAGTTGGTCGCGGCGCGACTCCATGTCGATGAAGTCGATGATCACCACGCCACCGATGTTGCGCAGCTTCAGCTGGCGAGCAATCTCCGTCGCGGCCTCGCAGTTGGTCCAGAGCACGGTTTCCCGCGCGTTGGCCGAGCGGGTGAACGAGCCGGAGTTGACGTCAATGACCGTCAGGGCCTCGGTGGGCTGGATGATCACATAGCCCCCGGAGGGGAGATCCACCCGCGGGCGGAGGGCATCCCGGATGGCGGCATTGATGCGGAAATGCTCCAGCAGCTCCGAGGATTCGTCGTGAAATTCAACCGTGAGCTGGGCCTGATCGTCGCCCAGAAAGCCATTCACCCGGGCCACGGCCTCGGGGGCATCCACCACCACCCGCACCACTTCCGGCCCGTAGAAATCGCGCAGCACGCGGTGGATGAAATCCTCATCCCGATTGAGGAGAACCGGGGGCACAGCGGTTTCAGCCGCCTGCTGGATCGCTTCCCACTGGCGCAGGAGAGCTTCCAAATCGTCGATGAGGAGATCCTCGCTGACACCTTCGGCTTCGGTGCGAATCAACAGCCCGGAACCGGGGGGCTTGATCAGCACGCCCAGGGCCCGGAGACGATTGCGTTCGGCCTCGCTGCTGATTCGCCGGGAGATGTTGACCCCCTGGCCATGGGGCTGAAGGATCAGGAACCGTCCGGGGAGACTGAGGTTGCCAGTGAGCCGCGGCCCCTTGCTGCCGGTGGGCTCCTTCATCACCTGCACGAGCACCTTCTGGCGCGGTTCCAGCAGTTCCGTGATGCCCGCGCCGCCCTTGCGCAGCTTGAGGGGACCGAGATCAGAAATGTGGATGAAACCGTTTTTTTCGCTTTCGCCGATGTTGACGAAAGCCGCATCGATTCCCGGCAGCACATTTTCTACGGTGCCGAGGTAAACATCACCGATTTGATAGCGGCCCTGGGCCACCACCAGTTCTTCGACACGGTCGTCGCTGAGCACCGCGGCGATCCGCAGTTGCTCGGCGATCACGATCTGCTGGGGCATGGAAGAAAGATGTCTCTGTGATGTCCTGATCCCGGAGGTCAGAACGAACAAGCAAAAATCCAGGAATCCTCCGGATGATCCGGCAGGATCGTTTGAAGACTTCTATCCGCTTGAAGTCAGAAGTCTTGACCGTCCGACCAGACATCAAAGGAGTGCCGGCAAAGTGACCACGAAAGTCACCGAGCGAGGGACACGAGAGGATGAGTCCCCTGAAAGATTGGCAAAAATTGCTTTGTGTGACTGGTGCGACGTGGCTTCCCAGGAAACTTGCCTGGCGGGGCCGCCAAAGCGCGGGAAGCGAAGAAGGCCTGTGAGGAGATGGGGGCGCGCCTCCCTCCTACCAAGCTCCATCACGTTAGCACGTGCGCAGGAGCAAGGCGTCACGGCGCATGGCTTCCAGCCGCAGAGGCTGCCCGAGGCGCTCGCTCAGCCAGGCGCGCAGATGCTCGGGCCGCACCCCGAACCCCTGCCCGTCGATTCGCGTGTCCAGCTCCAGCTCCACCCGGGACTCCGGCCCGCCATGGCGACGCAGCCGCACCTGCCGCAAGGCCGGGCGGCACTCCCGCTGGCGGGGGCGCCCCTTCTTGTCGTGGTCGTGCCAGATCCAGCTCTCCTGATCCCGCAGGGCCGCCAAGGCCTCCTCCCAGGCCTCCGCCTCGGGCCAGTCGACCGCGGCCGGGGAAGCGGCCGGGGAAGCGGCGACCGGCTCCCCCTCGACTTCGGGGCGCAGAGCAAAGCTCCAGCGGGCCGCCGCCAGCTCCTGAGACAGGCTCGGCCCCGCCACCGGCACCGCCACCACCGAGAGCAGCTGGAAGTCGGCGGGCAGCTGCCGCTGCCACCGCTCCCGCGCCTCCTCCGGCTCCACCGGTTCGCAGAACTCCAGATCCAGCCACTCCCCTGTCCCCTCAACGCCCAGGGGCAGGGGCAGGGCGAGCTGCAGGCGCGGCATGGGGTGGAAACCACCGGTGAAACTCACGGGCAAACCCTCCCGCCGCAGGGCCCGATCGAGCAGGCGCACGGTGTCCAGGTGGCTGATCCAGGCGAGGGAGCCGGATTTGCGGAAGCCGAACCGCAGGCGGCAGACCCGCGCGCTGGGGGGCTTGCGCGCCGGTTGGGCTGGCGGCACCGGCGGGGGGGGAAGCACGACGTTGTGGCCGAGTTCCGGCCCGCAGACCCCGCAGTGGCTGCAGGCGGCAAAGGAGCAATCCGGCACCTCCGCCGCCGCCAGGGCCCGTTGCAGATCCGCCGCCAGCCAAGCCTTGTCGACGCCGCTGTCGAGATGGTCCCAGGGGAGGGGTTGGCGACAGAAGGTGTCCAGGTCGGGGGCCGTCAAGGCCTCGGCCGCGGCCCAGTCGCCCATCTCCAGCGCCCGGTAGCGGCCCTCCAGGCCCGCGTCCGCGATCGCGGCGGTCCAGGTGGCGTGGCAGCGTTCCGCCGATTCAAACCAGGCCTCCAGTCCAGCGCCAGCCCGCCAGGCCGCTTCCAGCACGGGGGCCAGGCGCCGGTCACCCCGGCCGATGAAGTCCTCAATGGCGGCCAGGCGGGTGTCGGTGAAGTTCGTCTTCACGCCCCGCAGGCCCCGCAGGGCCTGGCGGAGCAGCTCCTGGCGCCGGCGGATCTCCGCGTGGCTGACGCTGTGCCACTGAAAAGGGGTGTGGGGCTTGGGGGTGAAGGTGCTGATGGTGAGGTTGAGGGCCAGGCGTCCCAGGTCGGCGCAATCGCGCTGCAGGCGCCGGCAGGTGTCGGCGATGGCGAGCACATCAGCGTCGGTTTCCCCGGGGAGGCCGACCATGAAATAAAGCTTGACCTTGCGAAACCCGTTCTCCATGGCCGTGCGCAGACCTCGGAGCAGGTCGTCATCGCTCAGCCCCTTGTTGATCACATCCCGCAGGCGCTGGCTGCCCGCCTCCGGCGCGAAGGTGAGCCCCGCCCGGCGGGTGCCGCCGAGGATGTGGGCGATGGACCCATCGAAGCGGTCGACCCGCTGGCTGGGCAGGGTGAGGCTGATGTTGTGGTCGGCGAGGCGATTGCGCAGCTCCACGCCCACCGCCGGCAGTGACAGCCAGTCGCTGCAGCTGAGGGAGAGAAGGGAGAAATCCGCGTAGCCCGTGCGGCGCATCCCCTCCTCCACCGCCTCCACCACGGCGGCGGGCTCCACGTCCCGCGCGGGACGGGTGAGCATGCCGGGCTGGCAGAAGCGACAGCCGCGGGTGCAGCCCCGCCGGATCTCCACGGTCA
>CAYVWU010000094.1:0-9410 GCA_964455575.1 uncultured Cyanobium sp.
CGCACTTCGTTCGGGACGAAGGGGCCGCAGGTTCGAATCCTGTCATCCCGATTTTCCAGACCCTTCACCAGCCAGCTCTCAGCGAGCGGTGGTGGGCTGAACACAGGTGGTGCAAGGCTGGCGATAAGCCCAGCGCGCTTACGCCACCGCCCAGCCCTCGGAGAGGGTCTCCGCCTGCTCGATCACGGTGTCCGTGGCCTTGGCCTGGAGGTCGGGTGGATAGCCGTACTTCCTCAGGATGCGCTTCACCGCCACCCGCAGCTCGGCGCGCACGTTCTCGCGCAGGGTCCAGTCGATGGTGACCTTGCCCTTAACGGTCTGCACGAGCTCGCGGGCGATGGTGCGCAGCTGCTCGTCTCCGAGCACCGCCACAGCGCTGGCGTTGGTGCCCAGGGCGTCGTAGAAGGCCACCTCATCGTCGTTGAGGCCCAGGGCCTCGCCACGGCAGGCCGCGGCCCGCAGGTCCTTGGCGAGCTGGATCAGCTCCTCGATCACCTGGGCCGCCTCGATCGCCCGCTTGCGGTAGCGCTGCAGGGCCTTCTCGAGCAGCTCGCGGAACGAGCGAGCCTGCACCACGTTTCGCTTGGCGCGGCTCTTGATCTCGCCCTTCAGCAGCTTCTGGAGCAGCTCCACGGCCAGGTTGCGCTGGGGCATCCCCCGTATCTCGGCGAGGAACTCGTCCGAGAGGATCGAGATGTTGGGCTTCCTGAGCCCGGCCGCCTCGAACACATCGATCACCCCTTCCGAGACGACGGCCCTGGAGAGGATCTGGCGGATCGCCAGATTCATCTCCTCGTCGCTGCGCTGCTCTGAGGGGCTGCTCTTGGCCAGCACGGAGCGCACGGCTTGGAAGAAGCCCACGTCGTCGCGGATGCGAAGGGCGTCCGCGTGGGGCACCGCCAGGGCGAAGGCCTGCGACAGCTCCGTGACGGACTTGAGCAGCCGCTCCTTGCCGTTCTCCTGGGCCAGGATGTGCTCCTGGGCGGCCGGCAGAAGCGAGAGGCGCTGCTGGGGCGACCCACTGAGCCATGGGCTCCAGTCGAGGCCACCCATCACGCCGGCCGGGGTGGTGAACGATCCGAACAGGCCACAGCACACCTCGTGCTTCTCCAGCATCACGGCCACCGCCTCGGACTGATCCAGGGCCGTGTTGCCCTTGCCGCCGGCCTCGGTGTAGGTGGCCAGGGCCTCCTTGAGCTGATCGCCCAGGCCGAGGTAGTCCACGATCAGGCCGCCTGGCTTCCCACGGAACACCCGGTTCACCCGGGCGATGGCCTGCATCAGCCCGTGGCCCCGCATCGGCTTGTCGGCGTACATGGTGTGGAGACAGGGGGCATCGAAGCCGGTGAGCCACATGTCGCGCACGATCACGATCCGTAGGGGATCGGCCGGGTCGCGGAAGCGCTGAGCCAGGGCTTCCCGGCGGGGCTTGTTGCGGATGTGGGGTTGCCAGTCGAGCGGGTCGGAGGCGGACCCTGTCATCACCACCTTGAGGGCGCCTGCCTCGTCGGCCTCCGCATGCCAGTCGGGCCGAAGGGCGATCAGGGCCTCGTAGAGCGCTACGGCGATGCGGCGGCTCATCACCACCACCATCGCCTTGCCGTCGAGAGCCTCGCAGCGCTGCTCGAAGTGGGTCACCAGGTCGGCGGCGATCCGCTCGATCCGCTGGGGAGCGCCCACCAGGGCTTCCATCTGGGCCCACTTGCTCTTGAGCTTCTCCTTGCGCTCCACCTCCTCGCCTTCAGTGGCCTCCTCGAAGTTCAGGTCGATGTGGGGCTTCTCGGCCTCCGCCAGGTCAAGATGGGCGAGACGGCTCTCGTAGTAGATCGGCACGGTGGCGCCATCGGCCACCGCCTGTTGGATGTCATAGATGCTGATGTAGTTGCCAAACACCGCCTTGGTGTTGGCGTCGGCCTTCTCGATCGGTGTGCCGGTGAAGCCGATGAAGGAGGCGTTGGGGAGGGCGTCGCGCATGTGGCGGGCGAAGCCGTCGATGAAGTCGTACTGGCTGCGGTGGGCCTCGTCGGCGATCACGACGATGTTGCGCCGCTCCGAAAGCACCGGATGCCGCTCGCCTCTCTCCTGGGGCAGAAACTTTTGGATGGTGGTGAAGATCACCCCACCGGCGCCCACCTGGAGCTTCTCGCGCAGATCGGCCCGATCGGCCGCCTGCACCGGCGGCTGACGCAGCAGCCCGCTGCAGCGGGCGAAGGTGGCGAAGAGCTGGTCATCGAGGTCGTTGCGGTCGGTGAGCACCACGACGGTGGGGTTCGCCATGGCGGGTTCGAGGATCACACGGCCGGCGTAGAACGCCATCGAGAGGCTCTTCCCGGAGCCCTGGGTGTGCCACACCACCCCGATGCGCCGATCGCTCCCGGCGGCGCGCAGGGTCTGGGCCAGGGCCTCGTTGACGGCATGGAACTGGTGGTAGCCCGCCAGTTTCTTGATGATCTTCCCGCCGCCGTCGTCCTCGAAGACGATGAAGAAGCGGAGCAGGTCGAGGAAGCGCCGCGGCTCGAACACCCCCTCCAGCAGCACCTGCAGCTCGCTGAGGTAGGCAGGAGCGTCACCTTCCCCCTCCACGGTGCGCCAGGGCTTGAACCACTCGCGCCCGGCACCGATGGCGCCGATGCGGGCCTGGAGGCCGTCGGAGGTGATCAGCAGGGCGTTGGTTGTGAACAAGGCCGGGATCTGGGTCTGGTAGGTCTGCAGTTGCTGGAAGGCGCTCCAGATCGTGGCGTTCTCGTCGGCGGGGTTCTTGAGTTCGATCACCGCCAGCGGCAGGCCGTTGACGAACACCACCACATCCGGTCGGCGCTGGTGCTGGCCCTCCGCCACCGTGAACTGGTTGACCACCAGCCAGTTATTGGCGGCGGGGTCGTCGAAGTCGATCAGGCGGGCCTGGGCGCCGCCGATCGAGCCGTCGGGGCGGCGGAACTCCACCGGGATGCCATCCACCAGGAAGCGGTGGGCCGCCCGGTTGCGCTCGATCAGCGAGCTGGCATCGAGCCGGGCGAGCCTGCGGAAGGCATCCTCGATGGCCTCGGCAGGCAGGCTCGGGTTGAGTCGAGCCAGGGCGGAGCGCAGGCGGCCCTCCAGCAGCACGTCGCGGGCCTGGGGGTCGCTGCGCTCGGAGCCGGGCTGGCCGGCCGCCAGATCGGGGCCATAGCGGGCCTCGAAGCCCAGCTCCGCCAGCCAGCCCAGGGCGGCGTCTTCGACGATCGTCTCGGTGAAGGGGGTCATGGCGGCGGCGGGGTCTCCGCTGCTTCGATGGCACGGCTCACATGACGCTCCAGGGAGCGAAGAAGCGGGGGCCACGCCCTCGGATCAGGTGCCTCCTCCAGGGGGAGGTCGTCGTAGCGGTAGACCGTAGCGAAGGCGGTGAGGTCCTCGACGGCCAGCAACTCCTCGGGCAGACGCACCCCGATGGAGGCCAGCAGGTCGAGGAGCAGGCCGAGATCGTGGCTGCGGGGATAGTCATGTCCCCCAGCGGCCAGGAGGGCCTTGAGCAGCAGCAGTCGGGCTTGGTCGGCCGCATAGAGCACGCGGCCTTGGGTGCGGGCGGCGAACTCCACCGTTCCCGGGATCCGGGCGCGCTCGTCATAGCGCTCCTGGCTGGTCACGACCAGGTCGATCGGCATCAGCAGGCCCCGCAGTGCGTGGCGCAGCCGCACCATCTCCCGGTAGCGATCAGCCACCTGGGGCTGGATCACCAGCAGGTCGAGATCGTTGGCAGCGGCCAGATCGCCCGTCGCGGCGGATCCGAACGCGATCAACCGCTGGGGGGAGGCCGCGGCCACCAGCCTGGAGACCGCTTCGGCGATCTTCTCGGGAGTCACCGCCCAGGGCTTGTCGGTGGCGGCGTCGCTCGTCATCAGCCTGTCTTCGAGTCCCGTCACTGTTCAAAGGGTAAGTGACCTACGTGTAGTAGAGAGGAGTCTGGTGGTGTTGGTCGTCCCTGAAACTACCCCGAAGCTGCCGAGTGGCTCCTGCAAGAGCCATCGGCATCCGGTGTTTGGACTCGCAACCAAGCCACTAGATGTTCCGCCACCTGTTCGGCATGTTTGGGAGCTATTTTGAATTTGATGAGTACGCGCCTGAGAGCCACCTTAAGCCGAGCCTGGAATGATTCTCGCCGTTTCCAGTCAAGCACCATGTTCTGCGCTGCGCTCGCAAGTAGTGAGTCTGTGAGTTTTGAACTCTCGCCGGCCAAGAAAGACGGGCCTAAGCCTTCGGCGGTCAGTAAGTCTGTGAGGCCTTGGCGGAGCGGCTCAAGGTTCCCCTGGTATGAAGGGGCAATCTCAACAAGTGGGGTCGGCAGAGGAATATTTTCTGGCCCGGATGAGGCCTCTTGTTCAAGAAGGTCCTCGGCTTCAGTCGAGGCGTCGACATCCTGGGGATCATCTGGCAGCGCGTTGGCCGTCTCGAGAACTTCGATGTAGGCTGAACGATCAATTCCGTAAAGCAGCCGGCTTGGTTCTACCCGAAGCTCGATCGCTTCTTCTCGTGGTCCAGTCGCCATCGAGAACACAATCATGGGCCGATCATCATCTTCATCGACTCGGACATCGACGCTGATGGCGCGATCGATTCTCTCGTTGAGGTGCGGAAAGCTTTCGTAGGGTTCTCTTGTAACGTTCAGGTCTGGTTGCCTGCCGTCAAGTCTATGGAGAAGAACGCCTAGGATCGCATCTCCTGTGTGCAAGAAAGCCCGGGCATGATCGGCTGTCAGAGCATCGAGGAACGCATCCTTGCCATGAGCGATTGGCCCATTGGCGTTGCGCATTTCGCTCAGGGCATCAGTCAGCTTGTTGAACCCAGAGAGAACTTTGTCGAGTTTATTGGCGCCGCGAGTATTCCTTAAGCCGAGTGGGCTTAGAGCTGCGACAAGTAGGTCTGTAGTGGTGGGCGTTGATGAAGGCACGGGCTCGCTTAGCTCTGTCATGATGGTGAGGCACACACTCTCGATGAACGATTTGACGTGCTCAACCAACCCGTGTGAGTCTGTTTCGTAGGATGTTTTCAAGGCCGAATAGCAGCCTGCCAGCGTGGGAGCGTTTGGCCATCGCTGTTGCGCACGCTGATAGTTTGGGGCGATACTGTCAAGGGCTGACATCAATTCTCAGCTTCTGCAGGTCGCGTAGTCTCCGATACTCTCAGTTCGCCGGAGATGAGCTTAGGGAGAAGGGTGTCGCGCAGGGCTGCAAGGGTTCTGGATTCGTGTTCGTTCGCTTCGACGCGACTTTCAATGACTCCGCACCGGACTTCGAACGCTTCGACCAGAGGGCGCGGGGGTATAACGCATGAAATGGCATGGAAATCCTTCTTCCCAATGGATCCGAAGACAGTCCCCTCCGCCTCGAATCGAGAGAAAGTCTTTCCCTGTGCACGCATGAACTGGTATGTGTAGGAGCGGCTTCCGGTTTTGTGCCGTGCAGAAGCAACACCTCGACCGATCGCGCAATCCTCAGCGGCTACATTGATGGCCCCTACTGGAGCACGCACGCTTATCAGGGTGTCGCCCTTTTGGGCGAATCTTGTTGGAGCCGTGCAATAAACTCTTCGCGAAGGGAAGCGAGAGCCGAAGTCCCTGCGACCCTGATAGAACGGCATCCCTTCTCCTGACTCGTTGTAGCTTTCCCCTGGAGGGGATTGCCCCATCGTCAAGTTGAACTCGTCGTCCACGCAGCCAGCTTTCCACCCCCTCGGGATCTCCCCCAGTTCCGAGTCCTCGAAGGAATCCGGGAATAGATCAGCGAGATGCTGGGGCAGGCCGGGATCGCGGCCTTCGGCCTTGGCGCGGACGGGGTCGAAGTCCACGAACCACGACTTGAACAGAGCACTGGCTATCGCCTCCAGCGTCTCGTTCATCCGACGGTTCAGCTCGATCTTGTCGTCCAGCGTGCCGAGGATGTGGGCGATGGCTTGTTGTTCGCGCATGGGGCGAACAGGAATAGGTAGGGATTGAAGAAGCGGAATGCGAAGGTTGCTGACTGTTGAGCCAGTCCCCTCGTTAACGCTGATCTCGCGTTGAACCTCCTTCGTCTGCAATGCGTAGAGAAGGAAGTGAGGGTCAACATGTTCCCGGTTCGGGCGAAGAAGAACCATCCGTTGGCCAAGGCAGCACCGGAGGTTGGGCGGGATCATGCAGACCTCGCCCATAGGAGCCTCGCGCGTAATTACAATATCCCCTTGTGTTGGTACTGCGCGGCGTGTTCGGTCCCTGAAGTGAGCTTCATCGGTGAAGCTGGGTTGAGACAGATCAAGCTGACCCTTGCGGATGTTCTGGTTGCGTAGGACCACAACGCCCCTCTCTGTCCACACTGGAGTAGAGTGTGGGCAATCAACGATGGATTCACATAGTTCGGCCAGTCGAGCCTTACCAGACATATCCAGGCTCCCTCAAGTTTGCCACAATCCCCGCATCCAGCCTCGCCCCCTTCTCCTCCTGCTCCCGCAGCAGCGCCGTAAGCCGCCGCATCTTCTCCTCAAACGGTTCGCCGTCGTCCTCGGCGACCTCCGCGACCACGTAGCGGCCCCGCATTAGCCCATGGCAATGCCTGCAAATCTCCTTCAGCGCAGCGCTTCCGAAGAAGCCGCCATAAAGGTCCCATCGACGCGCTGCTCCTTGTGGTGCCCTACGTGGTTGACACCAGCACAGCTCGTCCATGTTCAGCACGACGTCGATCATGGACCCTCCGGAGTTGGTGAGAGTGCTTCCATGAGTTGCCGTTTCAATGTGGGCAGCCATTTGCGCAGAGTCGTCCACAGCACATCGTGGTCGACAACATCGTAGGCATGGATGATTCTGTTTCGCATCCCGATGATCTTTCGAAGCTCCGGCACACGTTCGATCACCGAGGGATCGGCGAGTTCGGCGAGCTTGAGGGCTTCACCGATGATCTCGAACTTGCGCTCAACGGCGGAATGCAGCAGTTCGTTGCTTTCGAAGTCGTCCTGGGTGTGCCCATCGGTGAATCGTTCGATCGCGCTGGCTGCCTCAAGGGCGTCGGCAAGGCGCTTGTGGGCTTCGATGTTCATCTACAGCTCCACAAGGATCGTTCTGCTTGCTTCCAGATCGGCTTTGAAATAAGGGTTGCGGATCATCTTCTCGGTCAGCAGGTCGACGCGTCGGTTGAAGAGCTTCTCAGCGGCATCGGCAAAATCGCAAAACCGATCGCCATAATCGGGATCTCCTCGGTCGCGGAAGCGCGCGATGAAATCCAGATCGCTGCTGGCCGGATCGAACGTGCCCTTCGCCGCCGAACCGAACACCTCCAGCCGCTCCACCCCATAGCGCCTGCACAGCTCCCGCAGGGGCTCGAGATGCTCCGCAAGCAGCGGCGGCAGGGGGATGGCGGCGGTCATGGGCTCAGTGATAGCCGAGGAGCCGCAGGTTCGCGGCAATCTCCGCATCCAGCCTCGCCCCCTCGGCTTGCTGCTCCCGCAGCAGCGCCGCGAGCCGCCGCATCTTCTCCTCGAACGGTTCGCCGTCGTCCTCGGCGGCCTCGGAGCCCACGTAGCGGCCCGGCGTGAGCACATGGCCGTGCTCGCGGATCTTCTCCAGCGAGGCACTCCGGCAGAAGCCAGGCACATCGACGTACTCTCCCGCCCCCTCATCGCCGCGCCAGGCGTGATACGTGCCGGCGATCTTGGCGATGTCCGTGTCGGTGAGGTCCCGCAGCACCCGCGTGGCCATGCTGCCCAGCTTGCGGGCGTCGATGAACAGGGTCTCGCCGCGCCGGTCCCGAAACCTCCCGTTGCCCTTGTTGCGGGCCAGGAACCACAGGCACACCGGGATCTGGGTGGAGTAGAAGAGCTGGCCCGGCAGGGCCACCATGCAGTCCACCAGGTCGGCCTCGATCAGGTTCCTGCGGATCTCGCCCTCGCCGCTCTGGTTCGAACTCATCGAGCCGTTGGCCAACACGAAGCCGGCGATTCCGCTGGGGGCCAGGTGGTGCAGAAAGTGCTGCACCCAGGCAAAGTTCGCGTTCCCCGGCGGCGGTGTTCCGTAGGCCCAGCGCTTGTCGTCCTTGAGCAGATCGCCGCGCCAGTCGCTGTCGTTGAACGGTGGGTTGGCCAACACATAGTCGGCCTTGAGGTCGGGGTGGCCGTCGTTGTGGAAGGTGTCGCCGTGGGCGATCTGGGCGTCGATGCCCCGAATCGCCAGGTTCATCTTCGCCAGCCGCCAGGTGGTGTAGTTGCTTTCCTGGCCGTAGATCGAGATGTCGCCGATTCGGCCGGCGTGGGCCTCGATGAACTTCTCGCTCTGAACGAACATGCCGCCCGAGCCGCAGCAGGGGTCGTACACGCGGCCCTTGTAGGGCGCCAGCATCTCCACCAGCACCCGCACCACGTGGCTCGGCGTGTAGAACTGGCCACCGCTCTTGCCCTCGGCGCTGGCGAAGCGAGAGAGGAAATATTCGTACACCCGCCCCAGGGTGTCCTTCGCCCGCTCAGCAGGCTCGTCCAGGCCGATGTCGCTCACCAGGTTGATCACCTGGCCCAAGCGCTGCTTGTCGAGTCCGGGGCGGGCGTAGTCCTTCGGCAGGACGCCCTTGAGCGAAGGGTTGTCGCGCTCGATCGCGGCCATCGCCTCGTCCACGTCGCTGCCGATCGTGGCCTGGGGCGCCCGAGCCTTCAGATGGGACCAGCGGGCTTCCTTCGGCACCCAGAAGATGTGGGCGGCCCGATACTCGTCCGGGTCCTCGGGATCGGCGCCTTCGTCGCGCTCCGCCTCCAGCGCCGCATACCTGGCCTCGAAGGCGTCGGAAATGTATTTAAGGAACAGCAGGCCGAGCACGACGTGCTTGTACTCGGCCGCGTCCATGTTGTTGCGGAGCGCGTCGGCCGCCTTCCAGAGCTGCGCCTCGAAGCCGATCGGGCCGGTGCCGTTGCCGGAGGCCTTGGCCTTCCGGCTAGCTCCAGCGGCTGGGGCCGGCGCTGGGGGCTCGGCTCCCGCCAGGGTCACGGAGTCGCTGCGGCCGCGGCCGCGCACCACGATGCGACGGGCCACCAGTTCGCCCCGCACCTCCTCGTACAGGTCGTCAGCCCAGCCGAGAGCCGCCTGCAGGGCTGGGTTCTTGGCGGCGCCGCCCAACCCTTGCAGGGCCTCGATGAAGTCGTCGAGCTGCTCCTGATCGGCCATCGGCGGGATCGGATCCCTGTCACTCGGCGAAGTATGGCTGCCATCGCCGCCGTCGCGGCTGCGGCCCCCCCGGGTTGACCAGGACCCCATCGGCTGTCGGGTGACCGCTCGAGCCTTCCAGGGCCTCAGGTTCCGGTTTCAGGCGCGTCCCGCGGATCAGGCTCCACCCCCTGTGGATACCCCCTGGGGGTGAGGATCCGGCCCTCTTGGGCGCGGGTCTGGCTGTTGCCGATCAACACCAGGGTGAACATGTCCACCGCCT
>CAYVWU010000095.1:0-9387 GCA_964455575.1 uncultured Cyanobium sp.
CGTGGAGGGGAGCCCATCAGGAAGGTCCCCTCGGGGATCTCCACGAGGGTGAGGGGAGCAACCAGCAGAGGCTCGCGAAACCCCCAGGTGTCAGCGTTGGGGAGCGGCTGCAGGGGCATCTCTCGCAGCCAAGCGGTTTCGATACGAATGGGCCGCAGCTCTGGGATCTCAACGCCTAACGCGGTGAGAAAAGGATGCCTCACAAAAGCCATCGCCTCTGGCCAGGTCCGGCGAAGCGGCTGAGGCGATCGACCGCGCAGTTGGCGAGCAAAGCGCTGATACTCCTCACCCGGCAGACGCTCGATCAACTCCGCCGTCGCGGTGGCGAAATTCACCACACCCCGGAGCTCAGGGTCGTCGATCTCCAGATCAGGATCACGCAGCAGCGCCCGAAAACTGTGGCCCGTGCCCAAGGCATTCCAGCGGCGCTCCAACAGCCCCGTCACCATCCGCACCACCGCCACGGTGTCGGCCGCGCTGAGATCGCGGCGCAACAGCTCCAGCACGCCCGCATGGATGGAGTATTGAAGGCATTCCGCCTCAGCGGGTTCGGGATGGTGCCCATCCTGGAGACCGCTCGGCCGCTCTCCAAGCTCCTCGCTGGATGGAGCAGCGATCGGTTGCAGCAGTCCGCTCAGCAACACCTCCTGCAGCGGCAATGGCCCACTGTCCGGGGGGAGCATCGCCTCTTTGATCAACCGCATCACCGGCAACGTCAACACCGGCGCCGCCGCCAGCACCATCATCAACCGTTGCGCCTCCGGCGTTGTGGAGCGGCAAAAGCCCAGCCAGAGCTCCTCAGCGCCTTCGGGTTGGGCCACCTCACCAGCGAGGGCCCCGGGTCGGAAGGGTTTCAATTGCTGATGCAACACATCCCGATCGGCCGGGATCCTTACCCCGCCAAGGCTCAACCGCCCATCCCCCATCACGAGCGCGGCCCAGGGCGCCAGCGCTCCCGGATCCAGCCTCAACACCGGCATGGCGCCGCCGCGCGTGAGCGTGTCGTCCCAGCCAGCGGGATCATGCACGCGATACCGCGACGTGCTGGCGACGGCCTGGTCATTGCGGATCTCCGCCCGCGCCAACCCCCGCAACGCCGTGCGCTCCGCCATCCAGCGCGGCAGGGTCTGGAGGATCGCCACCGGCAGCTGGCGGCTCCAGGCCGCCAGCGCCTCGAACATCAGCCCATCCCACCAGTGGGGGCCGGCGGTGTCGGAGATCACCAGCAGCAGGCTGCGTCGCGGTTCCGCGGCCAAAGGGTGCGGACAACGCCGGAGCGCGTCTGGACTCTTCCACGCCACCTGGAGAGCTTCCACCGGCCGCAGCCCCACGGCCGCCTCACCCTGCCGGCTCCGTGGTGGGATCAGCTCCACCAGGCGCACGTCGCGGAACGCGCCACTGCGCACGAGCAGGTCGCGCAACTCACCAGCCAGCGGCTGCCACACCTCCATCGAAAGGCCGCGATCCACCAGCAGGGTCACGCTGAAGCGAGCCTCCTCTCGGCCCCCGAACACCGGGATCGGCAGCCGTTCCTCCGCGCACCGCTCCGCCGTGGCTTCTTCATCCAGGTGCTGGCTGTCAGCGACTGGAACGCGCCCCATCAGTGGGCGCAACGCGTCCAGCAGCCAGCGCTCTGGCGGCAGCAGCCGTGGAGCCCGCAGACGCACCGGCAGGCTCGCGATCGCGGCCTCCAGCTCCCGTTGCCTGGGCAGCACGCGGTCGGGCAGAAGGTGGGCTGCCCGCTCCCGGGGCCTGGCGGCTGGCGCCTCAGGAAAGAACGCGGGAGGCTCCTGATCATCCGCCGGGGGCGCCGGCGGTGGGGGTGGAGCCGGCTTGGAAGAAACCTTGCTGGCGGGGTCGGGAGTGTGTGATGGCTGGTGCTCTTCCGCTGTCTGGCGACCCTGATCTCGGGCCTTGGGCCGCGGCGCTTCAGGCATCCTTCGGGCCAGCCACAGCAGATCGGCCAGGTCTGAGCCCGTCAGGCTCTCCTCCGCCGGAGGCCAGGCCGCCAACCAGCCCAGCAGCTCGCTGAGCGCGCTGGCGGACGGAGGCTGGCCTTCTCGGTGGCTGGGCATGGGATCAGCGGGCGTCCTCAATCGTGGAGCTGGCGATAGAGGATCTGGCGCAGGCTGCGGCGCTGCTCGTCGCTGGCGGGCGCTCCCTCCCGCAAGGTGAGCAGGTAGAGAGCATTGAGGAGTTGATCGGTGGCGCGATCGAGATTGCCCTCATCACCCAGGAATTGACGGATTTCCTCGGCCAGCTCCTTGGCCGAAAGCCGCGCCGATGGTTCGAAGTGAGCGCCCACCACATGCACCAGATCCTCATGGCTCGGGGTGGGCATCGCAACGCGAATGCAGCGGCGATGAAAGGCGGCGGGAAACTCCCGCTCACCATTGCTGGTGAGCACAATGATCGGGAATTCACGGCACAACACCCGACCAGCGCTCACCGGCCAGGTTCCACCTGGATCAGCGGTCTGCACCGGCTCCTCACGATCGTTGCGCCTGGCCTCGCGCACAAGCTGGGGAATCTCGAAGGACCCTTCTTCAAAAAGGTTCAGCAACTCATTGGGAAGCTGCAGATCACCTTTATCCAGCTCATCAATCAACAGCACCCTTGGCTTGGAAAAAGGGAGAAAGGCTGTGCCCACGGGACCAAGCTTCAGGTAATCGCTGGTGGGTCGCGATTCGGGGACTGAGGAGGCGTCGGTGGCGGGGTCCTGGCTTTGCGCCTGAACGGCGGAAGGCGAAACGCTCCAGCCCGCGTCCTGCAGGCGCCCGACAGCGTCGTATAGGAACTGACCATCCTGGAGCTGGGAGCGGGGGGTGACGGCCCAGCTCAGAACAGGGCCAAGCTCGAGCTCCTCGGCGATGGCATAAGCCAGGCTCGTCTTGCCGCTTCCAGGCGTGCCTGTCACCAGCAACGGCCGGCGAAGATGAATCGCGGCATTGACCGCCAACCGCACCTTCTCTCCCTCGGGCCGCAACGTTCCCTCGCTGGTGCGAGGCAGGCGGAAAACCTCGCCGCGAAGGCGGTCGCGTTCCCGGGTGTTCAGTCCAGGATTCTTAGCGAGCCACTCCTCATGCTGCCGCCAGTAGGCCTCTTCAACCGCCCGCAGAGCTTTCTTCTGCTTGACATTCGGCTGCAGAAAACGCCGCCAGGGTGGAGGTTCAACCGTCCAGGGATCCTTCGGAAGGCGCTGCAACCTCCTCTCGATCCGCTCTGGCCTGGGGAGATTGGTGAACAGGTCCCAGGATGTCGAGGTCGTCTGGCTGGCGCGAGAGCTGGAGCGAGAGCCGGAGCGGGTCATGGCTGGTGAGGCGGTGGCGGGGGATGGGGGACGCGGAGCTGGTTGCGGGATGGGCGGTGGCGGCTTCAACCACTGGCTCCATAACCGAGGGACGGAGCTTGGTCCACCACAGAGAACAAACGCGGGATCGCGGGCCGCTCGGGGTCCATCTCCAGGCCGTCTTCGATCAGCACAACCAGGGAGCTTGGCAAACCATGCTTTGCCAAGAGAACTTCAAACGGATTGCGGCGCACCTCCTGGCTGTGGTTTTTGGTCTTGGTTGGCTTGAGCAACTGAAGTGTTTGCAAAAGCTTGGCCACTTTTTGGGTTCGAATTTTGGCGGATTGAGCCTCTATGGAAGGATGCCACCACAGCACCACTGGCGCCGCCGACTCGAGCGCAACCCGATAGAACTTTTCGCGTCCTCGAAAATCAGCAGCCAGTGCGCCAAGTCGGAGAATCGCCACGGTTTCAGGCTGACCGTGGCTGGGGTTTCGGCTTTGGGGAAGTTGGATGTGAATGTCATCACAAGAATACTGTTCATGAAACAGCTTCCAATGACCAGCGCCGCCCGCAAGCGACCTGTGTTTACGGTCAAAATGCTCTTTATGCAAAAGAAGGTCTGGCCTTGTCCAGCGATCGATGGAGCGAAGCCGATAAAGGATGGTGGCCATGGAGCCAAGATCCTCCAAGTCATCCTCCAGCTCCAATCGCGACCAATCCTCATCGAGCAAGGCGCGCGGCAGGAACAGATCAAGGAGCGGCTCACGATCAATGCGGCCCAGATCCAGCAAGCGCGCTTTGGCCGCCTGCGACAACCGACCTAGAACAGGACCCGGCCGTCGCCAGTCGGGCCGATCCGCGGGAGGGTTGAAGCAGAACACATGATCCGCGGCTGGCTCAATCTGCTCATACTGCCAACCACCTTCCGCCTTCGGGATGGAGAGCACGGCCTTGCAGCGATAGGCCGCCTGCCCGTCAGCGGACTTGTCGCCAGTGGGTTCAATCAATACCGCCAGCGATGGCGGCGTCGGGGAGGGGGCGTGCTGAACGCCATCCGACGCCAGCCGCTCCAATCGGGTCGTGAAGTGTTCAAACAGAAGCTCAATCCTCTCGCTTTGCAGATGGCTCCACTGCCCCGCATCCGCCAGGCTCTGCTGCAGGTCTGCCCACTGCAGGGGAACCTGAGAAGCGAGCTGGGGGAACAGGACGGAGGCGGATTTCAGGGGCCATGTTGATGCGATGGCCTCATGCCAACAGGCATGCAACTCGCGCGCAGTGAGGGTGGCATATTGCCGGGACAGCTGTTGCAGAGTGGCGCGGAGCGCTGTCAGATCAAGATGCGCCGGATTTGGAATCTCTCGCGCGGCGCGGCCGAGCTTGCCTTGCACGTGAGCAATAATGTCTCTGAAATCATTGCGACGAATCGAAGCACTGCCGCGGGGCATGGCAATGCGCCTGATGGCCAAGAGCATATCGGGGAGACTCTTGATCATTCGCTTGCACTTCAGCAAGACCTCCCGCGATTCCAAGCTTTCCTCTGTTTCCGGATCCGCCTCCCCAAGCTCGTCCTCCAAGTCAGCGCACCAGGCCTTCCAATAGGCAATCAATGCCTTTCTTTTCTTCAGATCAGGCAGCGCATTATCAAGCACGAGAGCCACAACGTCTTCGGCGAACTCCTTTCCGTCTCCACCACGACAACTGTAGGCTTCATACAGCTCATAGAGCATGCACCATTCGGAGCGCAACGATCGATGGCTGATCACGGCCAGGATCAGCGGAGCCCTGGCGATGCGCTTGCCGAAAGCCGCGATCGAGTCGCCGGGTTTGACCTCATTCTTGTCCCTGCCAATCACAATCCCCACCTGCGCGAAACCGCGGCAGAGGTCATCCACGATCGCCTCCCGTTCCCTGCCCTCAGGGGAGTCGTCATCGCCCCAGGCGTAGGAGATGTAAGCCGCTGGCGTGGTCATCAGGCTCGGTTCTCCGCCAAGAGCACTCGCACGGCCTCCAGCAGCTGGTCGCCCTGACTGATCACAGCCCGGGCCCCCGCGTCCAGGGCTTTGCGGCTGCGTTCCTCACTCAGGACACCCACATAAAAGATCACGGGCACATTGAACGTCTTGGCCCGCAGCAGCGCCAGCAGCGCCAGACCGGCTTCGGGATCATCGCCTTGGCGCAGGTCGGACAGCAGCAGCTCCACAGGCGGGCCAGCCGCAAGCCTCTCGATCGCCTCGCTCGGGCTGGAGGCCAGCATCACCGTCACACCCTCCGCCTCCAGGACAGCTCTTTCGCCGCGGTGATTGGCGGGACGATCATCCAGCCAAAGCACCAGGGGCTGGCGTCCATCACGATCGCGACCGGGTCGCGCCCGTGATGGGCTCGCCAGGGCGGGCGGGGGAGGGCCTGGCAGACACACCACCCGAAAGCCGAGCGCCGGCACCCTGGCCAGAGCCGGCAGGCGGCCGCGGTGGGCGGAGCGTCCATCCACCGGCGCATCAAGGCTCCCGCCACCGCGCAGCACCCGTTCCGCAGTGGCGGGAGCGTTGGCCTCGATCCAGGCGGAACCATCGCTGGGGGCGCCGGCATAGCTGTCATGCCAATGATCCAGGCACCATTCCCACACATTCCCATGCATGTCGTGCAGGCCCCAGGCATTGGCGGGATAGCGCACCACCGGTGTCGACAGGCTCAGGTTGGCCAACTCCGTCGTGAGTTCAGAGCCGAAGGCATAGGGCGCGCCGCCGCCCGCTCGGCAGGCGTATTCCCATTGCGCCTCGCTGGGCAGGGTGTAGTGGCGGCCTGTGCGTTGGCTGAGCCGCCGGCAGAAGGCCATGGCCTCCTCCCAGCTGATCGGCTCAACCGGCCGCAGCGAGGAGTCGCCCTCGCCGTCGCCCAGCCGCGCTGGCTCCCCTGGAAACAAAGAGGGGTTCCCGGGCCAGGGGAGCGGCTCGTCCTCCCCTGGCAGCGGTTCCCAGCCCGCCACCGCCCGCCACTGGGCCCGGGTGATCGGCGTGCTGGCCATCAGAAACTCCTGGAGCTCCACCGCATGCACAGGCCCCTCCTCCTCACCCCGGCCGAACTCGTGCGCGGGTGAACCCATCAGGAAGCGGCCGGCGGGGATGCGCACCATCGTGAGCGTCTGGTTTTGCCCCAGCGGCTCGATGAACGCCTGGGTGGCGCTCCGCCAGCGCAACAGTCGGGGCATCTCTCAGCCCCGAGCCGCCACCGGCGCCTGCCCGCCGATCAGCGCAACCAGCAGCAGCAGCAGATAGAGCAGCCCGAACAGGCGCGGCACCCAGTTTTCCACGTGGGTGAGCGTCAGATAACGCTTGGGGTCCTTGCCTTCGCCCAGGGCCCGCCATTCCGCTGCGTAGGGAGCGGCGGGCAGCAGCGTTTCCATATCCAGAATCACCGCATACCTGACGCTGTTGAGCTGGCGATAGCTGCGCAAGATGCGCCACCAGACAAAACAGAGCACCAGCAGGGCAATGATCGTCAGCGTGGCGGAAAAACCGCTGAAGATCTTGTCTTTCAGCAGGTTGGCGAACACGGTCAGCAAGCCGGTGTTCACCGCCAGGAAAAAGGTATTGGCCTGCATGCGTCGCGCACTGACCCGATCGGCCATCTCCACGGCCAGCTTGTATTGATCAAACAGGTGTTGGCGGTAGCAATCGCCATATTCGGCCTCAGAGGCCTGCAGCAGCTGAGGCTGCACGGATTCAGGCCGAGCGGGCAAGGGATCAGCGGACACAGCGTCTGCCCAGCGTAAGGCGACCTCGGCTCAGAGTAGAGCGTTGGGGCGGCCCCCCACTTTGGTGTTGGGACAGTTGGTGGCATTCCTCCATGGGGGCCGAAGCGCCCTTCTCCCGACTGCAACTGGCAGCACTGTGCCTCCACCGCCCTCTGAGCCAGCCGCAGCCGCAGCCTCAACCTCGGCCATGGCCGCGCCTGCCGAAGACAGCGACACCGCCCCGCTTCCGCCAAACTCACTCTCAAGTCATCCAGCCTTGCTGGGCCTCGATCGGCTTGGCGTGATGCAGGCCCTCGGCGGCCTGCTCCTCGGTCTGATCGCCCTGCTCACCTCCTATGACCACATCAATCTCGCCGGACGCTCCTTCCCCCTCCCCCAGCAATGGGGAATCCCTTGCATCCTTGCCTCGGTGGCGACAGTTTTTGTTGAGGACGTGCAATACAGCGCGCCACTTGGGCGCGACGCTCAATTGGCGTCGCGATCCAGACTACGAGCTGAAGATGTTGCATTACGAGCAGCGCGAGATGCTGCACGAACAGCGCAGGATTCAGCACGAGCAGAGGATGTAGCCGCAGGCCGGCGAAGCCGTAGCGGCTCGAGAGCGAAACCGAGCGGCTGAGGCGCGAGAACGCCAAAGAGAAAGCCTTGAGCGCCTTGATCAGGCAGCGCTGCGTTCCGCCAGAGTCCAGCTTGATCCCTCCATCCGCAACCGAGAGCGATTGCGGATCTTCCTGGAGTTGATGGAGCAGCGAGCGCTGGCGGAGGAGGGCGGCCGGGGTGGGGTGCGAAGTGCACCTGACTCTGGTGACCAGCACCACAAGGGATTTCTGCGCATGTCCTGGCCTGAGGAAGGACAACTGGGTGGCTGAGGCCTGAGGCACTGGCCCATGAGAGAAGGATCCGCTGGAGATGTTTTGAGCTGACGAGAGCAGAGACAACGCCGTGATTCCGCCCGACTTGGCAGGCGCCCAACAAGTAGCGGATATGGAAGTTTGCAACAGAAGAGCATGCGCCAAATTCCATCCGACAGAATCGATTCGATCACTCATGTTATTTCTCATGAGACGCACCTCAGTGTTGGTCTTAATCGTTTTGGGCGTCATTGGCCTTCAGGAGCCTGCACGAGCCGGATCGAACTGCAGCTCCGGAAGCTGTCAGCTGCCTGCGGTCCCACCCGAGCCGCCAGCGACACGTCCAATCTTCACGCCGCGCAGCCAGGTCATTTTAAATGGCGTATTCAATCCCTACATGGAAGATCCATCGTGGGGCGACGATTCCTTCATGTATTACAAGGAGCTCATTGGCACATGGCAATGGAAGACTTACCAAACAATCGCTCAACAGTCCAACACCTCCTGCACGACCTGCTTGCCGACCACCGTATCGCTCGTAACCCCTACGGCGCCAGAAGTTGACATCAAGATTGATCTCAATGCCAACCTGTTTGCCAATAGCGAAACCATCAAAGCCAGCGCTGTTTCCACCCAACCCGTCCCAACAAAAGTCAATCCGCTCGACGCCTTTCTGCCTCAGGATCTGGCCAAGATTTCCAGTCCCGTTGATAGCGACGCTGGCAATGCCTTGACCAACGACTTGACCAGCAAAGATATAGCTGTAACTTATAATTTGGATTGTTGCTCAGCCAATCGCATCCTCAAAGAAACCCTGCATGAGGTCGATAGCTATCTTGAGCGCTGGCAAATTGATCATATATTCGGCTGGGTCGATAGCGTTCGCTTTACTACAGGGCCAGAGCGGAAGACATCCGGTATTTCGATCGCCACAGCGCTTGGAATCTGCAGTGGTTCCCAGAGTCAACCCAAACCGGGCACCGGCGGCCTCAATCCCGTGGATGGCTACCCCCATGTCGCCCAACTCGACGAAGTGATGTCCCTGGCGCTGCCACTGGCGCCAATGGAGCCAACCCTGGCGTCTGCTGTTCCACTGCCAATGCGGTCCTTCGCCTCTTCGCTCCAGGTGTCCTCGGCACCTGGGCCTCTCCCCGTGTTGGGAGGGGGTGTGGCGTTTCACTTCAGCCGTCGTCTCAAGCGAAGAATCCAGGCCTCGCGACAACTGATCTGAGCCAATTCGAGCGGCCTGAGGCCAGGATCTTGTCGTGTCGAGAGTGCGGACGTTCCCGTGACGGTTGACTCCTGCCAACCGCTCAATCCCCCTCGCTCTCAACCCCTTCGCTCTCGCTCACCAGCAACCGCTGATACAGCGTCGCCAGGCGCCGCTCCAGCTCCGCTGGCGGCAGTCCGGGCAGCTCCAGCGGACCGAGGCGCCGCAGCGCTCGCTCCGGCGGATCGGGCGGCAGCGGATCGGGGGGATGGAGGCGCGGCTC
>CAYVWU010000096.1:0-6325 GCA_964455575.1 uncultured Cyanobium sp.
CCGCCGCCTCCGCGAAGGACACATTGGCGGGCATGCGGCCCGCCAGCCGCTCGTCCACGAGCACGCTCTGGGCCTGGCAGCCCGGCCGCCGCAGGGAGCCGGCGAACATCACCGCCTCCCCGACGCGGAAGCGCTCCACCCCGTCGCCCACCGCCTCCACCACGCCGGCCGCATCCCAGCCCAGCACCCGCCCGGGGCCGTCGCCGGGCAGGGTGCCGCGCACCTTCAGGTCGACCGGGTTGACGGCCACGGCCTCCACACGCACGCGCAGATCGCGGGGGCCGGGCAGGGGGGGGAAGGACAGGGTGGTGTCCAGCACCACGCCATCGGGATGGGCGGCGCTGGGACCGAGGGTGGCGATGGCTTTCATGGGTGGGTCAGGGGAAGCGGGGTGGGCGCTCAGGCGAAGGGGCTGGCCTGGGCCGCGGCCCGCAGCGCCCGAATCCGCGCCTCGATCGGCGGATGGCTGGCGAAAAGGCGCATGAACCCGGGGGGCTCGTTGATCTTCAGGGTGGCCAGGGTGGGCTCATCTCTGGGATCCTGCAGATTTTCCATCTGGCCGAGGCGGGCCAGGGCGTTGGCCATGGCTCCCGGGCTGGTGAGGCGGGCGGAGCCAGCGTCGGCCCGGAACTCCCGATGCCGGGAGAACCACGCGGTGACCAGCGATCCCAGCACCCCGAAGATCACCTCCAGGGGCCAGATCAGGAGCATGGTGGGCGGTGGCGCCGACCCCCGCTCCTCGCTTTGCCGACTGGGCAGGGCGAGGGCGACCGCCCGGGCGAGAAACATCACGAAGGCATTGATCACCCCTTGGAGCAGGGTCATCGTCACCATGTCGCCGTTGCCGACATGGCTCATTTCGTGGCCGAGCACCGCTTCCACCTCCTCTTCCGGCATGCCCTGGAGCAGGCCTGTGGAGACGGCCACCAGGGCGCGATCGGGGGAGGGGCCGGTGGCGAAGGCATTCCATTCCGGTGAGGCGTAGACGCCCACCTCCGGCATGGGCAGCCCAGCCTTGTCGGCCAGGCGGGCCACGGTGGTGTGCAGCCAGCGCTCGCTGCCGCCGCCGCCGCCATCGATGAGCTGGATGCCCATCATGCGTTTGGCGGATTCCGCTGACAGCTGCAGGGACACCCACGCGCCGACCACGCCCCAGGCGAAGCAGCTGATGAGGAGGGGGATCAGGGGGAGATCCGGGGGCAGCAGCCCGAGGGAGGTGAGGGCGCCAAGGAGAAGCCCGATCGTGAGCACCACCGCAAGGTTGGTGATCAGAAACAGCAGGGTGCGCAAAGCCATGGTGGCAGCGACGTGGCTGTCCGCAAGCTAGTCAGGGCGATCCGCGCTGGCAGCTGCCCTCCTCGTGAAGGGGCGCGATGTGCCGCGTAGCCTCAGGCCGCGCAGTTCCCGTCCCGTCCCATGCCCGTGCAGAACCGCTGGTCGGAGGTCGCGGCCCGGGAGGCCGTCGATCACTGGGGCGCCCGGGGCGTGCCGGAAGCCCTGGCCCTGCGCACCTACAGCGCTCGCCTGCTGGGCGCGGACCCGGACCTGGTGCTGCACGGGGGCGGCAACACCTCCGTCAAGACCACGCAGCGCGGGTTGCTGGGGGAGGAGATCCCCGTGCTGTGCGTGAAGGGCAGCGGCTGGGACCTGGCCACCATCGAACCGGCCGGTCACCCCGCCGTCCGCCTCCACCCCCTGCAGGAGCTCCGCTCCCTGGAGGCGCTGAGCGATGAGGCCATGGTGGCCGCCCAGCGGCGCAACCTCCTGGATCCCGCGGCTCCCAACCCCTCGGTGGAGGCCCTGCTGCATGCCTTCCTGCCGCACACGTTTGTGGATCACACCCACTCCACGGCCCTGTTGGCCCTGGCGGATCAGCCGGAGGCGGCGGCGGTGTGTCGGGAGGTGTACGGAGAGCGGGTGTTGCTGGTGCCGTATGTGATGCCGGGCTTCGCCCTGGCCAAGGCCTGCGCCGCCGCCTGGGAGGAGGCCGCCGCCCGCCGGGATCCCGAGACGATCGAAGGGATGGTTCTGCTCCAGCACGGGCTGTTTTCCTTCGGTGCCACGGCGGAGGAGAGCTACAGCCGCATGATCGCCCTGGTGGCTCTGGCGGAGGAGCGCTTGCGCCGCGGTGAGCGCAGCCTCCATGCCGTGGCCCTGCCGGCGACGCCCGCGGCGCCAGCGGCGCTGCTGCCGGTGTTGCGCGGTGCCCTGGCCCGGGCGGCCAGCGCCGCGGGGTGTGCCCGTCGCTGGGGGCTCTGCCTGCGGGCAACCCCCCTGTCCCGCGCCGTCACCGACGACGCCCGGCTGCCGGAGTGGGCCCAGCGCGGCGTCGCCACCCCCGACCATGTGATCCGCACCAAGGCCCAGCCGCTGGTGCTGCCCGCTCCTCCCGCCGCCACGGCGGAGGGGGCGCCGAAGGAGGCTGAGCTGGACGCCTGGCGCGCGGCGGTGGAGAGGGCCCTGGCCGCTTACATCGCCGCTTATCAGGCCTATGTGAGCCGTCAGAACGGGCGCGTGGGCGGGGGCAAAACCCCTCTGGATCCGCTGCCGCGGGTGCTGGCGCTGCCGGGGGTGGGCTTGATCGGGGTGGGCAAGGGGGCGGCGGACGCGTCGGTCACGGCGGACATCGCCGAGGCCTGGGCCCAGACGCTGCTGGCGGCGGAGAGCATCGGACGGTTCCAGCCGGTCGGCGAGGACGACACCTTTGACATGGAGTATTGGAGCCTGGAGCAGGCCAAGTTGGGCAAGGGGGCGGAGAAGCCCCTGGCCCGGCAGGTGGTGGTGGTGACGGGGGGCGCGGGCGCCATCGGCGCCGCCACAGCCCTGGCCTTCGCCGCGGAGGGGGCCGACGTGGCGGTGCTCGATCGCGATGGCGACGGGGCGCGGGCGGTGGCGGCGCGCTGCGGCAAGCGGGCCCTCGCCCTGGCCTGTGATGTCACCGACCCGGCGGCGGTGCGCGCGGCGCTGGATGCGGTGTGCGCCCATTTCGGCGGGCTGGACGCGGTGGTGAGCAATGCCGGCGCTGCCTGGACCGGCGCGATGGCGACGTTGAAGGAGGCCGATCTGCGGGCCTGTTTCGAGCTGAATTTCTTCTCCCACCAGGCGGTGGCCCAGGCGGCGCTGGCGGTGTTCCGCCGGCAGGACGGCGGCGGCGCGGAGGCGTCCGCGGCGTTGTCCGGGGAGCGGCTGGGGGGGCAGTTGCTGTTCAACGTCAGCAAGCAGGCGCTCAATCCGGGGCCCAATTTCGGCGCCTATGGCATCAGCAAGGCGGCCCTGCTGGCCCTGACGCGGCAGTACGCCATCGAGGAGGGGCCGGCCGGCGTGCGGGTGAACGCGGTGAATGCCGATCGCATCCGCTCCGGGTTGCTGGATGAGGCGATGATTCGCGAGCGGGCCGCCGCGCGGGGGGTCACGGAGGATGTGTACATGGCGGGCAATCTGCTGGGGGAGGAGGTGCGCGCGGGGGATGTGGCGCAGGCCTTTGTCGCCCTGGCCAAGCTGGAGCGCACCACCGGCGCCGTGCTCACGGTGGATGGGGGGAATGCGGCGGCGATGGTGCGCTGAGGTCGCCTTCCCCGCGGCGAAGCCACAGCGCCAGCCCCACCCAGAGGACCACCAGGGCGAGGCAGAGCGCCGTCCAGGCGGGAAGCCCCCAGCGGCTCACCGCCAGGGGCGCCACCACCGTGATCACACCTCCCGCCACCAGGGGCTGAAGCAGCAGCTGCTTGATCGAAAACGGCGTCAACACATCGTGGCCATCGTTGGGATCGATCAGGTTGAGGAGGAGCAGGCCGCTGGCCGCCACGCCGGTGGACTGCCCAAAGTCCACCAGACCCCGCGAAAACCAGGGCGACGGCAGCATCCAGCGCCCCGGGCCGAGCACCACCAGCAGATTCCAGAGCAACCCCGCCACGCCGAGCACGAGCAGGGGTCGCCAGAGGTGGATCAGGGAGCTGAGATCGAGGCAGGTGGTGGCGGCGGCGATGAGGAGATCGGCGGCCAGGGTGCTGACCCGGCTCTGGATCGCCGCCGAGGCCAGACCGTCGCGCCCAGTGCGTTCCAGGACGACGCGCACCAGGAGGGAGCCGATCAACGCCAGGGGGAAGACAGGAAAGGTGTCGATCACGGTGGCGACGCTGGCTCCCGCCCTTGGGGCCAGGGCGCGGAGGCCCTCCAGGAGGCCCCAGCCGATGGCCACCGCCAGCCCCGTGAGGGCGAGGTTCACCGCCCAGGCACGGAGGGTTGCCAGCCGGGCGCCGGTGGCGGGTGGGGGTTCAGGCGCGGCGATCGGGGCTCCCGCCCCCGCAAGGGCCCCTGCCGCGGGATCTCTCGCCCCGGGCGGTGGCTCCACCCACCCCCGCCAGCGCCCGAGCAGCACCACCAGGCCGCCCACCACCGTCGAGGCGAGCAGGCCGATGGTGGCCAGGGCCAGCCCCAGGTCTTCCGCGCCCTCCACGCCGAGGGCGGCATAGGTGGGGGCCATGGCCGCGGCGGATCCGTGGCCGCCCTCGTAGGCCACCTCGATCAGGCAGGCCATCACCGGGCTGACCCCCAGCCAGGGACCCAGGATCCACAGCACCACCACCCCCCCCACGAGGTATTGGCCGAACGCGAGGGTGAGAGAGAGCAGCACCTGGGCGCTCAGGGGCCGCCAGAGGCCGCCGGGGCGGGGGATGGGTTTGCCCACCAGCAGGCAGCCGAACACCAGGGTGAGCAGGATCAGGGGCAGGCCATCCCAGAGCTGGAGCACGGCCTCCGGGAACAGGGGCCAGGGGCCCCGGGGGCCCAGCAGGAGCCCGAGGCCTCCCGCCAGGAGCGCCTCGGGAAGGCCCCAGCGATGCACCCCCAGGCCGCGGCCGAGGACCGTCCCCGCGAGCAGCAGGAGGGGCAGACCCCCCAGCGCCAGCGTCCAGCCCACGGCATCGAGCCCGCCCCCCGGCGCGGCGATGGTCATCGCCCCAGGCCGAGGTGGCGCCGAAAGAAGGCTTCCGTGGCTTCCAGCACCCGGGCCTGCACGGCGCCGGAGCGAAAGCCGTGGCCCTCGTCGGGAAAGAGATGCAGTTCCACCGGCACGCCCTGATCCGTGAGGGCCAGCGCCAGCCGCTCGCTCTGGCTGGCGGGCACCACGGTGTCCTCCTGGCCGTGGAACAGGATCACGGGGCGGTGGATGCGCGACGCCTGGGTGAGGGGGGACCGGGCTTGATAGAGGGCCCGCGCCTCGGGCCAGGGCCCCACCAGGCTGTCGAGGTAGCGGGCCTCGAAGCGATGGCTCTCCGCCACGAGCGTCTCCAGATCGACCACCGGATAGCGGCAGGCCCCGGCCCGCAGGCCCTCGCCGGCGGCCAGGGCCGCGAGGACGGTGAAGCCGGAGGCGCTGCTCCCGTCCATGGCCACCCGCTCGGCGCTTGCTTGGCCCCGGGCGACCACGGCGGCGGCGGCGGCCAGGCAGTCCGCCACATCGAGCACCCCCCATTGGCCCTGGAGCCGCTCGCGATAGGCGCGACCGAAGCCGGTGGAGCCGCCGTAGTTCACGTCCACCACCCCCCAGCCCCGGCTGGTCCAGAACTGCACCACGAGATTGAGGCCCGTGCGGGCCATGGCGGTGGGACCGCTGTGGGCGCGCAGGAGGAGGGGGCTGTCGGGCGTGGCGCCGCCAGCGGGGGGATAGAACCAGGCGTGGGTGGGTTCGCCGCCGCCCCCGGTGAACCAGAGCGCTTCCGGGGTGCTGATCGCCTCCACCGGGAGCGGGCAGGGGGCGGCGGGGGTGTGGCGCCAGGTCTCCCGCGCCAGGTCCACCTCCAGGAGGCCGGAGCCTGTGGTGGGGCTGGCGGCGATGGCCACCAGGTGACCGTTCTCGGCGATGAGCTCGCCCAGCTCGGAGAAGGGCAGCTCCAGGGGGCGCCAGTTCCAGATCGCCTGCTCTCCGCTGCCTCCGCTGTCTCTGCCTTTGCTGTCTCCGCTTTCGTTGTCTCCGACTCCGTTGGTTCCTCGCGCCTCCAGCCGACCGAGTTCCCAGCGCCCCTCCCGGCAGGCCGCGGCCACGAGCCGCTCCCCGTCCCAGGCCGTGCAGCGCAGACCAGCCACCCATGGCGGCGTCCCGAAGTCGGCCTCCAGCGCGAGCGGGGTCTGCGCCACCAGAGGTGTTGGTCCGGTGCTGGCGTCGGCATTGAGGAAGCGCCGGTGGGTCCACCAGCCATCCCGGTCGCTGGCCACCAGCAGGTGGGGGCCGGTCCAGAGGGGTTGCACCACCGATTCCCTGACGGCGTCAGGGCCATCGGAGCCGGCCAGGCGCCGCACGTCGGTGAGGGAGCCGTCGTCTGTCAGC
>CAYVWU010000096.1:6425-9348 GCA_964455575.1 uncultured Cyanobium sp.
GCCATCGGAGCCGGCCAGGCGCCGCACGTCGGTGAGGGAGCCGTCGTCTGTCAGCCGACCGAGCCAGAGCTCGCTCCGCTCCCAGGGCATGAACGGTTGCTGCCACTCCAGCCAGGCCAGGTGGCGGCCGGAGGGCGAAAGCGCGGGGGAGCCGCAGAAATCCCTGGCCTGGTGGAGCGTTCGCGGCGCCCCGCCCGCCAGGCTCACCGCCACGAGCTGGTCGCGGCCCTGGTCTTCCAGCACCCCCAGCCAGCGCTCCCGCCGCCGATCGAGCAGGCCATCGGCGAAGGCCCTCCCCCCCGCGGCGCCCGCGTCCGGCGGAGTCGTCAAGCGCCGGGGGGCGGGAAGGGGAGCGTCGGGGGCGAGAGAGGAGGCGCCGGGGGCGGACAGATCGAGGCACCAGAGCTGACGATCGCCGTCATGGGTGAACACCACCGCGGCGCTGTCGGCGCAGAAGGCGCCGCCGCCATAGCCATGGAGGCGGCTGCGCACATTCCAGGGGGCGGGTGTGAGCTCTCGCGGGGGGGCTGAGCTGCCGACGGGGCGGGTGAGCAGGGTCGCGCGGCCCCCCTCGTTGGGGCGGGACTCCAGCCAGAACACCTGGCCGTTCACCAGCCAAGGGGCGTTCCAGGAGGGCTGGGCGCCCACCGCGACCGTCACGGGGAGCGGCCTGGTGATCGGTCGTGGAGTCACCGCCTCTCCCGCCTGAAGCTCTTAAGATCGGACTCTCTCTTCTAGGTGATCTCTTGGCGCGCAGCTTCGCGGCGATGGCCCGCAAGGCCGAGGAGTCCAGTCGCACGGTGCTGGTGTCCAAGCAGCCGGATGCCGCGCCGCCGCTGACCATCGAGCAGCTCGGCGCCACCGCCCTGCGCACCCCCGCGCGGCGGATCAGCAAGGTGGACGAGAGCGTGCGGGAGCTGGCCCGCGACATGCTGCGCAGCATGTACAGCGCCAAGGGCATCGGCCTGGCGGCTCCCCAGGTGGGGGTGGCGAAGCAGTTGCTGGTGATCGATCTGGATCTGGAGGAGGCGAGCACGCCGCCGTTGATCCTGATCAACCCCGAGATCACCGCCGCCGGCGCCTCCTGCAACACCTACGAGGAGGGCTGCCTGAGCATTCCCGGCGTGTATCTGCAGGTGGTGCGCCCCTCGGTGGTGGAGGTGAGCTTTCGCGATGAAGCCGGCCGTCCGCGGCGCATGAAGGCCGATGGCCTGCTGGCCCGCTGCATCCAGCACGAGATGGACCATCTGCAGGGGGTGCTGTTCGTCGATCGCGTCACGGATACCCTGGCGCTCAACGAGGAGCTGCGTCAGCACGGCTTCCAGGGCGAGCACGTCCAACCCCTTCGCTGAGCTGCCGCCATGCCCATGAAGCCCCTCGCCGGCCTGTTCCTGGCTGTCGCTTGCGTCCTCGGCATCGCGGCCACGGGGTCGGTGTTTGAGATCGCCTATGGCGACCCGGATCTCGGGTTGGACACCACGCGGATGATCCTCCTGGCCAGCCTGCCGGGCTCGATCCTGGCGCTGCTGCTGGCGATCCGCATCAACCGCCCGGCCTGAGCTGGGCCACCTGGCCAGCCAGCCACCCCGAGAGGGTTTGCTCCGAGGGGGCTGAATAGCATGCAGCTGTTTTCGGTTGTTTGACGTGCTGACTCCCTCCCTGTCTCGGCACGGTCGTCGTGTCGCCTGCTGTGCGCTGGGCCTGTCGGGCGTTCTGGGGGGTGTGCTGGCGGCACCCCCGGCCCGGGCCCAGGCCCTGTTCGGCGCGGGTGAGGTGGACCCGACCCGGTTCCTGCTGGTGGCGGCTCCGATCGGCAGCGCCGGCGAGCGCTTTCAGCTCAACATCTACGAGCAGCTCCGGGGAACCCGCCCCTGCTTCGCGGTGGGCGAAGGCAAGCCGGCGGCCGTGAACCCCCTGCTGAGCACCTTTGATTTCACCGGCATCTGCAGCCGCTTCATCGATGCCAACGGCTACTCCCTGCGCATTGGCGGCAGCGATCTGGCCACCTCCTACCGGCTGAGCGTGGTGCGCGAGGGCCAGGACATCCTGCTGGTGGCCCGCCCCACCAAGTCGACCAACCTCGGGGAGATGGTGGTGGCCCGCACCGGCGGCCTGGGCTCCGGCTTCCTGAAACTGGAGCTGGAGCCCGGCTGGCGCCTGATGCGCCGCCAGTTCGGCGGCCGCTCCCTGGGCCACGTCTACGTGTACGCCGATTCCGCGCCCGGCGCCGCCGCCCAGCCCGCTGCTGGCCAGCCGGCCTCCCCGGCGGTGCCAGCAGTGCCAGCGCCCGCTCCGGCCGCTCCCTAGGACGGCGGCTGTGGCCGGTTGAAGGGCGGGGGGTTTGCTAGTTTGGTTGGCTGTTTGTGGTTTGCAGCCCGTTCATGACCCAGGTCACTGTCGGCGAAAACGAAGGAATCGAGTCCGCCTTGCGTCGCTTCAAGCGTCAGGTGTCCAAGGCCGGGATCTTTGCCGACCTGAAGCGGCTGCGCCACCATGAGACTCCAACTGAGAAGTACAAGCGCAAGGCCCAGCAGCGTCGTCGTCGTCGCTGAGCGGCGGAGGCGCAACCGGGGCGGCTGAGGCTGAGTGGGGGTGGCCCGGCTCTTGGGGGCTGGGGCTGGTTCTGTTTTGGGCCTTGGCAGGGTGCGAGTGGTTATGGGAGCTTGGCCATGGCTGCCCCTGCGGCTCTGGGAGGAGTTGCAGGGGCGTTGTGTTGCGGGAGTGTTCAAATAGCCTGTCGCCGTGTGGGGGGTGGCTGGGGTGGCCCTTGGCCGCAACGGAGCCAGGTGGTTCGCTGCCGGTAGCGGACAAGCGGCACCGACGCCGGCGCTATGGCCCCCAGGTGGTGGAGACTGATACCGCTGTGGAAAGCGAGCGATCGGCTGTGCGGCAAGAGGCTGCAGGCGTTGCTTCCGCTGTTGGT
>CAYVWU010000097.1:0-9183 GCA_964455575.1 uncultured Cyanobium sp.
GCGGAGGCGGCGGCCACAGGAGCGCTGTAGGCGACGCAGATCCAGGGGCGCATGCCGAGGCGGTAGGACAGTTCCCACTCGCGGCCCATGTAGCAGAAGACGCCGATCAGGAAGTGGAACACCACCAGCTGGTAAGGGCCACCGTTGTACAGCCACTCGTCGAGGCTGGCGGCTTCCCAGATGGGGTAGAAGTGCAGACCAATGGCGTTGCTGGAAGGAACCACAGCGCCAGAGATGATGTTGTTGCCATACATCAGGGAGCCAGCAACGGGCTCGCGGATGCCATCGATGTCCACAGGGGGAGCAGCGATGAAGGCGACGATGAAGCAGATGGTCGCGGCCAGCAGGGTGGGGATCATCAGCACGCCGAACCAGCCCACATAGAGGCGGTTGTTGGTGGAGGTGACCCACTCACAGAACTGATTCCACGCCGAAGCGCCGGAGCGCTGTTGGAGAGTGGCGGTCATGAGAACAGGAAAGGTGTCGAGAGCAACAAGCCGAAGCTCGTTGCGGGGACGGATGGAAGGACGGAAAACCCGTCAGGCCTCCGTCACCAAGCAATGTAACGCAGTGTTGCGGCAATTGTGAAGGTGGTTCATGAAGAAAGTTTCCACTGGCGGGCCCGCTGGCGCCGAGAAGGCTCCAAAAAGCCTGTGGGGACTGGGTTCCACGGCATCCAGCGGGGATGAGAAGGCAGGCCGTGATCGAGGGCACAGAGTGGTCACCTGGAGCCCGAGCGTCACCCTCGTCCCCACCCACGCCTGCTTCAACGCCTGCGGCTACTGCGGCTTTCGCCGCGACCCCGCCATCGGCGATCCCCTCGCGGACAGCCTCACGGACGCCGCGGCCGCCCGCCAGCTCGCGGCGGCGCCCCGGGCCAGCGAGGTGCTGCTCCTCAGCGGTGAAGTGGCCCCCGCCTCCCCCCACCGCCAGCGCTGGTTCGCCCGCCTGCTCAGCCTCAGCCGCCTCGCCCTGGGCCACGGACGCCTCCCCCACACCAATGCCGGCCCCCTCTCCCAGCGCGAAATGGCCACCCTCGGCCGTCTCAACCCCTCCATGGGGCTGATGCTCGAAGGCCTCGGCCCCGCCTACGACGCCCTCCACCGCCACGCCCCCAGCAAAACCCAGGCGCTGCGCCTCAGCCAGCTGGAGCAGGCGGGACGCCTCGGCCTCCCCTTCACCACCGGCCTGCTGCTGGGGGTGGGGGAGACGGCGGCGGAGCGGCGGACGGCCTTGGCCTGGCTGGCCGACCTGCAGCGGCGCTTCGGTCATCTGCAGGAGGTGATCCTCCAGCCCTGGCGCCCCGCCGAGGAACCCGCCCGCCCCCTGGATCCACCCGCCTGCGACGCCCTGCTGGAGACGATCGCGGAGGCGCGGGCGATCCTGCCGCCGGAGGTGCACCTGCAGCTGCCCCCAAATCTTTGGCCGCTCCCCCGGTTGGTGGAGGCCCTGGAAGCCGGCATCGATGACCTCGGCGGCATCGACACGCGGGATGTGATCAACCCCGCCTATGCCCAGCCCACCCCCATGGCCCTGGCCGACCACCTGGAGCGCCAGGGCTGGAGCCTCCGTCCGCGCCTCTGCGTCCATGACGCCTGGCTGCCCTGGCTGGCGCCCCCTCTGCGGCGGCAGGCGGTGCGCCTGCGGCGGCGCTGGGCTCACGCCAGTGGTTGGGGTTGTTAGGGTCCCGACCCGAGACAGCCGCGCTCCCTTGTCCGCACCCTCGCCAACGGCACCCATGCCCGCCCTCTCCGCCCCGGGCGAACGGGTGTTGTTGGTGCGCCTGCCCTGCAACCCCATCTTCCCGATCGGGCCCATCTATCTGGCGGATCATCTGCACAAGCGCTTCCCCGGACTGCCGCAGGAGCTCCTCGATCTGGCGGCCGTGCCTCTGCTCGACGTGCACGCGATCTTGAAGCAGACGATCGATCGCTTTCGCCCCACCCTGCTGGTGTTTTCCTGGCGCGACATCCAGATCTACGCGCCGGTCGATGGGCGGGGGGGAAACCCGCTGCAGCATTCCTTCGAGGTGTTCTACGCCCGCCATCCCTGGCGGCGTCTGCGGGGCGCCCTGGGTGGACTGCGGTTGATGGCCGCGTACTACGGCGAGCTGCGGCGCAATCTGCGCCTGATTCGTCGGGGTCTGCGGCGGGCGCGGCGCCACCAGCCTCGGGCCCGGGCGGTGGTGGGCGGTGGCGCCGTGAGCGTCTTTTATGAACAGCTGGGACGCGGACTGCCCCGGGGCACGGTGGTGTCCGTCGGAGAAGGGGAGGTGTTGCTGGAGGCGATGCTGCGGGGGGACTCCCTGGAGCGCCAGCGGTGCTATGTGGTGGGCGCCCCACCGCGGCCGGGCCTGATCCATGAACCGCCGGCGCCCCTGGAAAAAACCGCCTGCGACTACTCCTACATCTCCGCCATCTGGCCGCAGATGGAGTGGTATCTCGATGGCGGCGACTTCTATGTGGGGGTGCAGACCAAACGCGGCTGCCCCCACAACTGCTGCTACTGCGTCTACACGGTGATCGAAGGCAAGGCGGTGCGGGTGAATCCGGCCCAGGAGGTGGTAGCGGAGATGCGCCAGCTTTATGACCGCGGCGTGCGGGGCTTCTGGTTCACCGATGCCCAGTTCATCCCCGCCCGGCGCTACATCGAGGATGCCAAGGAGCTCCTGCGGGCGATCCTGGCGGCGGGCATGACCGACATCCGCTGGGCGGCCTACATCCGGGCCGACAATCTGGACGCCGAGCTGGCCGAGCTGATGGTGGCCACGGGCATGAGTTACTTCGAAATCGGCATCACCTCCGGTTCGCAGGAGCTGGTGCGCAAGATGCGCATGGGCTACAACCTGCGCACCGTGCTCGACAACTGCCGCCTGCTGGCCCGCGCCGGCTTCCGGGAGCACATCTCGGTGAACTACTCCTTCAATGTCATCGACGAGCGGCCGGAGACCATCCGCCAGACCGTGGCCTACCACCGGGAGCTGGAGGCGATCTTCGGGGCGGACAAGGTGGAGCCAGCCATCTTCTTCATCGGCCTGCAGCCCCACACCCATCTGGAGCAGCACGCCTTCGACACCGGCCGCCTCAGCGAGGGCTACAACCCGATGAGCATGATGCCCTGGACCGCCCGCAAGCTGCTCTGGAATCCCGAGCCGATGGGACGGGTGTTCGGTCGGCTCTGCCTGGAGGCCTTCTCCCGCAATCCGAACGATTTCGGCCGCACGGTGATGGCGCTCCTGGAGCGCGACTACGGCCGCGCTCCACTTCGGGAGGCGCTCACCGCCCCCGTGGAAGGGCGCCCCGCCCTGGCCACGGCCCTCCGCTGAAGAGCGCAAAAAGCGCACGCCAGGCCAAGAACGCCCAGCCACCAGAGAAAAAAGAACGAATTGCACAAAACTGCGCTTGGCCCAACCCAAGACACTCTTCACATCTGCAGGTGAACGGTTATTCTTTATCGCGCCAGGCCATGTAGATAAGCATTTCTGATTCTAACAGGCTTTTTTCCTGGGATCTGCGGCAGCCTGCTATCTTTTTCCCCAAGGAGTCTGTTGCGGTCGCTTAGGCCGTAAATCACCGCTGCCTGCAAGGTAGAGCAGTATCCTTTCGCGTAGTTTTTTCTCGGGCTTGTACCATGACGTCGGTGAACAACGACGCTGCGCTTCGCAGTGCGATTCAATCTGCTGGAAACCTCGATGTCATTACGCTCACAGGAAGCAGCCCATTCTTTGTCACGACCCTAGCCAAGGTCACCTCCGTTCCCGGATCAGTTCAGGCCAGCGGCTACACGATCGAAGGGAATGGACAAGTTCTGAGCAACACACGGATTTATCAGGAGAATATGGATGGAACTTACCGTCCATACAAGATCCGCGGCGTCATCAACCCTCTGAAACTACAATACACAGCGAACAGTCCGGTGGATGGCAGCCCTCTGCTTCGGGCCACCTCGGGCAGCTATGTGCTGGATCAGTTGTTGATCACTGGAGTCCACAGAGGCTGGGACGGCAACGGAGGTCTTTACCTATCCCTCACAAGCCCGAGCGGCACGTCTCCAATCAATGCCAATTTCAAACTTGAGAATTCAACGATTAACATCGCCGGCCAAGGCAACGGTTTTCAACCTGGCAACAGCACTGCCAGCGGCGGTTCCGCCTTCCTGCATAGCTGGAATAACGTCGGCTCCGTCGAGCTCATCAATAATCAGTTTGACGAAGCAGGTTTTCTCAGCTCCTTCAATTTTTTAACCTCCGCAGACTCCAGTCCACTAGGCTCCTACACCATCTCAGGCAACACCTTTTTCAGATCCTCGAACCAAACGGTTCGTTCCCGCGGCAATCGCCTGGAGAATGTCACTGCCACACTGAGCAATAACACGTTTTCTGATGGTTCTTTTCTTGACCTCTTCGGAAACGCTTCTTCCATCACACTGCAGGGCAATACCTTCTATACGGTCGCTGGTGGTTTTGCGATTCGGCTGCAGGCCTCAACCCAAGCCTTTGCCCCACCAGTACTGACTGGTCTGAACACTTTTACTGGTCCTGGCCTTCCAATAAAGTACACCAACCCCAACAACAATCAATTCCAGACACTCAGCGGCAACATCACAATCAATGGTGTTTCTGGATTTGCAACGATCACCGCTGCTGGCCAAGGGGATGACGCCATGACCTTGACCAATGGCAAAGATTGGGCCATTGGGGATGACGGCAATGATCTGATCAGTGCACTGGCAGGAGATGATGTGGTGATCGGCGGCAATGGAAACGATACGTTCAGCGGCGGCTTGGGCAATGACATTCTCACCGGGGGAGCGGGCAATGATCAATTCCGCTGGTTCAGTGGTGATGGCACTGACGTCATCACCGATTTCACTCCGGGGAACGACCTGATCGGGCTGGCCAACATCTTCACGAATACAATCACAGGCAACATATTGAATGCTGGCGATTTTCTGACACGCGCCACTTTGAGCGCCCTGGTCGCGACTGATGACAATAAGGTTGTCAGGATCACCAGCGCCCAGAACAACAACCTCGTCACTGGAGCGACCCAAAACAATCTCAGCAATGCCTATGTGTTGGTGTTCAACTCCAATCTGGGCTACGGGCAGTTATTCTTTGACGAAGATTGGGGCAACCTCAACGGGCGTCAGCTGGTTGCCAATTTAACCAACATAACCTCAATCGGCCAATTCAACGCCATCTCCAACAATCAATTCATCGCTGTGTGAGCCCTGCCCTTCAGTTGCGCGTCTGGCGAAGGCTGAGTTGTCTGTCATCGATCCCGCCAACCTCTCGCCGTGGTTGACTCATGACGTGAATGGACATCAACGGGCATGGCGCCATCGATCCAGTCCCTGGGACTGACCCTCGCATGCCTCCTTTTCCTGGGCAGCGCCAGCTCCGCTCGCGCCCTGCCCAGCACCAGCGTCGCCCCTGGGCCAGCCCACCCCCTCCCACCGCGAGCGCCCTACATCCTCCATGTGAGCGATGTCCATCTCAATACGAGCTCGAAAACCACCAGCTACGGACAGGACACTGGCCTGGACCTCTGGAAGGCCTTGAAGGCGAAGCTGCAGACCTTGATCGACAGCAAGACACCGCCAGCCTTCATCATCTTCACTGGCGATCTTCCCGCCCACTACGCCTGCGGCCCCGTCAACTGTTATCTCCCGCCGGGTCAGCGGGCCAGCCACAACACCAACATGACAGTGCTTCTGGAGGATCTGCGCGCTCTGGTCACCCGCAACACCATCCCGCTGTTCTTCATTCCTGGCAACAACGACGGCCTCGCCGGTGATTACTTCTCCTTCGCCGATGCCCGCCAGAAGACGGCCTTGAATCTGGTATCGGAGTCGCGCAATCCCTACCCGGCCCTGAACACCGCCCCCCGCTGCGGCAACCCTCCCTGCCTCGTCGCCGCTCCCCATCCAAAGATGGGGTATTACGCTGCCCGACCGATTCCGGGTCTGCGCCTGATCGGATTGAACACCATCATTTGGGGAGCCACCTACTGGCCCGTGGATGGCCTCAGCCAACGGGAGGCCGGCAACACGCAGATGCTCTGGTTCGCCGATCAACTCCAACAGGCGGCGGAACGGGGTGAAAAGGTGCACGTGCTGATGCACATTCCGCCAGGGGTCGATGCTTATGCCGCCTCCCATGGCTCCGTCAGCCCCATGATGTGGGCCCCCTTGCCGGCGCCGGGCATGACCTGGCAGGATCAATTTCTCGGTCTGATCAATCACTACACCAAGACTGTGACCGGCCTGTTTTATGGCCACACCCACATGGATGAGCTGCGGTTGCTCTATGACCGCAGCGGCACCAACGTGCGGGAGGTGGCGATCAGCAGCCCTGGGGTCAGCCCCCTGGATGCCAACAATCCCGGCTTCAAACAGGTGTTCTTTGATTCCCAGACGAAAGAGGTGATCGATTTCATTACGTCTTACAGCCCACCGACAGCCAGCAGTTGGGGAGATGCCAATTATTCCTTCTCCAAGGTTTACGGCTGCACGCCCCAAGCGCTTGTCCAGTGCCTGAAGCAACAGACCCTGGAGCAGATCAACAGCAAGATGCAGACAATCTTCTTGGTGAAAAACGGTATGCCGAGCTATCCCACCGCCCCTGGAATACCGGTGACCTTTTCTCCTTGAACCGGCGTCGCCCGGAACACCCACGCAACTGTGTCCGCCACGAGATAAGCGCCGCGACCACCCCGGCTTCCCGAGCCGCTGGTTGAACCGGCCCGGCGAGGAACCGGCCCGGCGAGGGACCACCCCGCCGATCCCTGTCCGGACATCCGGCGGGAGTCCGTTCCCAGCGAGCTGCCGCCGGCAGGAGACCAGAACGTGTTCCGGAGTCCAGCGGCTGGGCCTGAGTCCCCCCCAAGCGGTGGAACGTCCTGGGGCCTCAGCCCCCGGCACTTGCCGGGGCTGAGGGTTCACTCCTGAAACGCCAGTCTTTGCAAGGGCTGGGCAGGCCCAAGACAACTTCAGGCGTTTGGCGGCCGGCGCTGAATGCGGCGCTCTCACCAGATCGCTCAGAAAGAAATCCCTTGACAGGTCATTCGTGACCGTGCGAAGTGAATGGACCAGGGGACACATCGCCTCGGGGATGAAAGCTCGTCATTCCAACCTATTCATTCAATGAGGATAGGTATGGCCATTTTTTCAGGGCTGATAGGCAAGCAGTCTGTAAAAACCTGCAATCAAGTGATGCTGCGTATCCAGAGCGATTGGATTCAGGAATCCGATCCGCGAAATCGATTCTGCAATCTTTATGACTTTCTCTTCACTCAGATCCCGAAGACGAAATTTGATTTTGAAATCTGTGATACGCAGATTCGCAATCTCCATCTGCGTTGCATTCGCTTTTCCTTGAGGGAAGAATAAACTATTTCACAGGCGTGAAAGCCATTTCGCCCCTCGCGAGTCTCCCCTTTCTCAATTTCAGAAAATCGCCACTGTTAGCATTGCCAAGAATTTTTAGCGAATTAAAGATGTCGTTGGCGACTTTGTCTGGTGATGGCATTGACTCATACTCTTTTCTCAGGTAATCAGTTGCTTCACTGGCAGGACTGGAATTGTATATTTTGGATTGCATGGACGTTTTCACCAAACCAGGGCACATCGAATAAAACCGATGAGAGGGAAATTCTTTCGCGTAGCATTGCATAAGCATATTCATGCAAGTCTTTGCAATACAATACCCCCCCCATCCCTCAACCGAGTCAACCGAAGCGCCAGAGGAAATGGCAAGGAACAGCACATCTTTGATGGATGCCGCTATGACGCTGTCAATGATGAATTTCTGCCCCAAAGAGTTTATTTGGATCTGCCTGCCAATCTCTGCGTCAGTGAATTCATTTATTGACGCAAATTCCAGGGTACCAGCATTTAGGATTACAATACTTACATCTTTATTGTTGATGTAGTTACCAAATGTTTCTATATCTGCTTGGAGAGGAGAGGCGAAATTGATTAAAAAATCTACTTCCGCATGTTCGCATGGACTCCTCCCTACATTGATGACACTCCATGAGTGTTGGCGGAAAACTTTTGACAGAGACTTGCCCAATCCACTCGACGCCCCTGTTATGACGACGTTTTTCATGCATCACAAAACCACGATCTCATTTTAATGCATGATGGATCGGGAATGAATTGCTTGTTTCACCCTGCTATTAATTTAACGAATAGCAGGCATATGTCGAAGTCGAGTCAGACGAGTCGGGCGGAATCCATGTGTCGATGCACCATCAACACCAATCCCATCAAATGTCTTCCTGAAAGACTGATCGACAGATTGAATTGAAACCGACTTCTCACCCTTTCTATATTTAATATTTTTGGAGTCGGCGATTAAGATCAGATCATCCTCTGTAAATATTTTCCATTGGATTCACTTGCCCACATTGGCAACGAGAGTTGGTGGCGCAGGAATCTGACGAGTCTCCTTTGTTTTGGTAGATGACTTTTCGATAGTCAGCAACGCCTCCTTGATGTTGATGCTTCTGACACGCAGAGTCGTTATTTCATTCACCCTTCGAGCCGAGTAGTCGATAAACACTGCAAGCAGGCGTATTTGACGGGAAGGTTTGCGAGAAACAGTTCCATCTGCGGCTTCGACAGAAGGGATGCTTTGCCCGATCGCTTCGTCTATGACGTCGCCTAGACGTCGTCAGAAGGGTGTTGGCTGGCAAGAGAGGAATGAATAGACTTCTCTCCACATCAGAAAACGACCATACTGGATCATTCACAGATATAACCAAGCAAGAAAGACAGCAATGACAGGACTCCTGCTCGCAAGGGCGGGCGCGTCCACAAACAACGAAAATCGCAACAAAGCATTACGATTCAATGCGGCGAGACTCTTTGCTTGCCGGAGCTACACCCGACTTGAATTCTCGACCGTGATGCTGATTGGGCAATCCCAGCCACTTCTGGCAGTGGTTGAGTGCCGCCTCTGGAAGTGGCCTGGGGATTGGTTGGGCGGAGGCGGCATCAGTCGCCCGGCTGCGTCCATTTCCCAGCAGGACGCTAAATGGGCTCCTCCGAAACAAGGAACCCAGTCGACGCCTCCGTTCAGGGCACCTCTGGGAAGTAGAGACTCCCAGACTCTTTATGGAAACGGAGAGGGAGGGATTCGAACCCTCGACAGAAGTTGCCTCCTGTAACTCCTTA
>CAYVWU010000098.1:0-9127 GCA_964455575.1 uncultured Cyanobium sp.
TGCCGTGGTTGGGGCCATCGTCCAGATTGCTGGCGTAGCGCACGGTGTAGGGATGGTCCCACGCCCCCCCCAGCGGATGTTGCCAACGGATGGTCCATGCGGCCGCCGCGGGGTCTGAGGCGGAGGGAGAACTCAGGCGAGGCAGGCCGAAGGGCATGGCCAGGGCGAAATGGAGGGGCCAGCATGTCAGATCCTTCCGCTGGAGATCGGTGGCCCGTGCGTCATGGCCACCGCCGCTTGGCGAAGGGCGAAGTCGCTAAGACTCCGCTGCCAGGCATTGCTCCACCACCTCCGCCGTGTTTGCGGAGAGCGGCCCTGCGGCCAGGGTCTCCAGGGCCGCGCGCATCTGGTCGCGCCGCTCGGGGCCAAAGCTGCGCCAGCGGCTGAACACCTTCGCCAGCCGGGAGGCGGTGATCGGATTGCGTTGATCCAGCTCGGCGATCCGTTCGGCCAGGAAGCGATAGCCCGAGCCGTCGCTGGCGTGAAACACCGGTGTGTTGCTGGCCAGGCCACCCAGCACGGCCCGCACGGCGTTGGGCGCGTTGGGATCAAAGCGGGGATGGCGCAGCAGGGCGGCCACCCGCTCCAAGCCATCGGCGAAAGGCGCCGAGGCCTCCAGGGAGAACCAGGAATCCAGGATCACCGGCTTGTGCTGCCAGCGGGCGTAGAACGCCTCCATCGCCGCCTGGCGCTCCGGCAGGGGATGGCACTGCAAGGCCCGCAGCCCCGCCCGCGCCAGGGTCATCGAGGACCCCTCCACCGCCGCCCGCGCCGCCGCGATGCAGCCCGGGTCCCCCGCCGCCACGCGCCAGGTCCAGATCGTGGCGGTGAGCTGCCGGGCCCCGGTGCCCTCGGGCCAGGGGAGGGTCCAGCCGGAGAGGCAGCGCTCCAGCGCCAGGCGCAGCGGCTCGGCCAAGGCCTCGCCAAACCACCGCTCCAACGCCCGCAAGGCCAGGAACAACGCCGGAGGATCCGGTTCCGGAAGTTCCTCCTCCAATTCCGCCAATCCGGGCAGGGACAGCAACAGGGCCTGGCTTGCCTCCGAGAGGGAGGAATCCCGCAGCAGACGCGTGAAGGCATCCGCCAGAGCTCCCTCCAGATCCCCGTCCGGCTGGCCGGCGGCCCGGCGGCTCACCGCTCGGCGCAGCAACTGCTGACCCGCATCCCAGCGTGCGAAAGGATCGCCATCGCAGGCGAGCAGATGGACGCGCTCACGATTTGGGCGGCCCAGCCGCACCTGCACCGGCGCCGAGAAATGCCGCATCACCGACAGGGCCGGCGGCGGGTCCTGGGGGGGCAGGCCCTCCAGCCGCAGCCGCTGCACCGGCTGGTCGATGACCAGCAGCCGGGTGGCGGTTCCCGGAACGGCCTCCCCATCCGCCGCGGTCGCGCCCGCGGGATCGTCCGCCAGCCGCACCGTCAATGGCTGGCCCGCCTGATCCAGCAGGCCGATGGCCAGAGGGATCACCAGGGGGCCCTTGTCCGGCTGGCCGGGCGTCGGGGGAGTGGCCTGTCGAATCTCGAGCTCCAGGGTGCCGCTGGCCCGCCGCCACCGCCGCCGGATGGAGAGGCTTGGCGTGCCCGCCTGGTGATACCAGCGACGGAACTGAGCAAAATCGAACCGGGGGGCTTGTCCCGCCGCGTCCCAGCTCCGGCGAGCCGCGTCCTCCATCGCCCGCACAAAGTCCTCACAGGTGGCCGCGGTGCCGTCATGGCGCTCCACATAGAGCGCCATGCCCTGCATGAACACCTCTTCCCCGAGAAGGGTGTGCAGGATGCGAATCACCTCCGCCCCTTTTTCGTAAATGGTCGTGGTATAGAAATTGTCAATGGCCTCGTAGTGCTCAGGCTGCACAGGATGGGCTGTGGGGCCGGCATCCTCGCGAAATTGCGTGTTGCGCAGCAAAGAAGCGGTTTCGATTCGCACCTGCGCATGGCCATGGAGATCAGCGCTGAAGCACTGATCGCGAAACACTGTTAATCCTTCTTTCAAGGACAGTTGAAACCAGTCGCGACAGGTGATGCGATTGCCGGTCCAGTTATGGAAATACTCATGGGCAATCACGCTTTCAACTCGCTCCAACTCCCCGTCAGTTGCTGTCTCAGCATCGGCGAGAACGAGCTTGGAATTGAATAAATTCAAGCTCTTGTTTTCCATGGCGCCCATGTTGAAGTGGCGCACAGCGACTATATTGTATTCATCCAGATCATATTCCAATCCGTAGACATCCTCATCCCATTTCATCGCTCGCTGCAGGCTGCGCATGGCATGGTCGGTGTAGGCCTCGTCGCCTTTCTCCACGTGCAGCCGCAGCCGCACCGGACGCCCGGATGCTGTGGTGAATGATCCCTCCACCTCCTCCAGTCGCCCCGCCACCAGGGCAAAGAGGTAGGAGGGTTTGGGAAAGGGATCCTCCCAGAGGGCGTAATGCCGTCCGCTGGATCCGCTCTCCCCCGGCAGACTCCCTCGGGCGATGCAGTTGCCATTGGACAGCAACACTGGCTCCCGTTCCTGATCGGCTTCGATCCGCACCCGCCAGCGGCTCAGCACATCGGGACGATCGGGATGGAAGGTGATCCGCCGGAATCCCTCCGCTTCGCACTGGCTGGTGACCATCCCCTCGCTCACATAGAGCCCTTCCAGGCTTGTGTTCCTGTGCGGTTCAATCCGCACCCGGCTTTTCAGTCGAAACGGGCGCTGGGGGGGCTGGAACAGGGTGAGGCCCGCGGCATCCTGGACGTAGGCCTCCTCCGGCAGGTCTTCGTCATCGAGGCGCAGGCTCAGCAGCTGAAGATCCACCCCCATCAGGCGAAGTGGGGACGAATCACCTCCGGCGAGGGGATGGGGAGCCAGCTCCAGGGTGCTCTCCACGAGCGCGTGGTCGTGGAACAGCTGAACGGTCAGGTCGGTGCGGGGCACCAGATAGGGAGCCGGACGGTAGTCGGCGCGTCGCACGACAGGCATCGAGAGCCGAGAGCACAGGGCCAGGGGGAGGCGTGCCTTCCCCGGCATTGATCATCTCCCAGCTTCGGGGGCCACCGTGGCGTCCGACGCGAGACGGCTCACTTTTTGGGGGGTTGGCCCGCGGATTGCAGCGCCTGCTTCACCTGGCTGACGAGGGGGTCAAACTCCTTCTTCCAGTCGGCGGGAAGAGATTTGCCGCAAAGGCTGTCCACGCGCAACACCAGCTGGGCCACGGAACCATTGGCGAGCTGCTCTCGGGTCAGGGTGGTCTGCGCTCCGGGGACGCGACCGCCATGCTTGCTGGAGAGAACGGTCACGAGCATGTTGAGGTTGCTCTGCATGGCCGGATTGAAGGCCACCTTGGTCTGAGACAGGGTGCACATGTTGATGGCGGCCATGCCCAGGTAGGTGTTGAGTTCCTCAGGGGTGGCCGGTTTCTGATTCTGGTTGACGGCGGGAGGTTGCTGGGGCTGAGCCAGGCCTCGCTCAGGCACCCCGAGAGAAGCGCCCACCAGGGCCAGGGCCAGTGCCAGGGCGGAACGCTTGGCAAGCATGGGGGGGAAAAGCTGTTGCCTTCCCATGGTGATCCATCGACAGTCAGCCGCCAGAGCCCTCAGGACGGCTCAAGAAGGGGCGCACCCGCCGCCTCCACCCGTTCCTCGTGGTGAATCTCGGATAGCTCCAGCTCGCCGTTGCGCCAGGAGTAGATGGACCGTGCGCGGTAACGATCCTGGTCCACCAGACGGATGTGTTCCAGAATGTCCCATTCCTGGTAGTGCGATTCAAAGATCAATTCATGTTCATCCACCTGGCGGATCTGGCTCTTGCTGGGAGAACCGCACAAGTAGGCCTGGCTGCGACGCAGCTGGTGTCCGCAGAGATAAGCCTCCATGGTGCCTGTGCGCACGTAGCGGGGCTTGCGATCAAAGAAGTCGTATTCCTTTTCCGGCCACCAGGTGAAGCGATAAGCCGCCTCTCCCTCGATCGGTTCGCTGAACCCCTCCACCCGCAGCATCATGTCCACGCGAAGCACATCGCCATCAGCAAAGAAATAGAGGCGCCTGGAGCGCCACAGGCCAAGATTGCGCGAAAACCAGCGCTTCAAGGTGTTGTCCAGCTGGATCCGGCTGCGGGGAGAAGCCGGACGAGGGGACGGCGGTACCACGGGCGATACCTTCGCGGCGGCCAACAGGCGATCCAGCGACGTGGCGTGGTTTGCCCCCGGAAGCTCAGGCACGGAGGTGATGGCGCGAAGCACGCCGGCTGGGAACCTCTCCGTCATAGCAAGCAAACTGGAAACGCGTTGAAAACTCCATAAGGTGGGCAGGAGAACCTTGCGGGAGGGTGGCGTGAGCGGGGGGGCGGACCCAGCGCCGGATCAGCCGGCTGACACGCCGAATGGCGCTGGTCCGAACGGGGGAGCCTCCGGGGGACCCCAGAGTCTGAAGTTGCTGCTGCTGGCCAATCCCCACCACCTGGCCAGCCCCAACTTGCGCTCCCTGGTGTCCTTCCTGCGGGGAGAGGACACGGGTTTCGACGTGACGCTGGAGGTGGTCGACCCTGCCCGGCAGCCGGAACTGCTCGAATTGCACCGCCTCGTGGCCACACCGGCCTTGGTGAAGCTGGCCCCCCTGCCCAAGCAGGTCTTCGCCGGCAGCACCCTCCCCACCCAGGTGCGCAGCTGGCTGCCGCGCTGGCAGCAGATGGAGGTGGTGAGCACCCTTGGACTCAGCCTGCGGCCAGCGGAAATGGACGGCAGCCGCACGCAGCGGGAGGTGCAGCTGGAGGACCAATTGCTGGTGTTGCGTCAGGAAAACGAAACCTTGATCGAGCGCCTGGGGGTGCAAGAGCGCCTCCTGCGCATGGTGGCCCATGAATTGCGCACCCCGCTTACGGCGGCCAAGCTGGCCCTCCAGAGCCACGGCCTGGGCCAGATCGATGACCATCGCTTCCAGGACGTCCTTCATCGGCGCCTGGATGACATCGAGGCCCTCTCACGCGACCTGCTGGAGGTGGGCACCACCCGTTGGGAGGCCCTGTTCAACCCCCAGCGGCTGGCCCTCGGGCAGGTGGTGGCCGATGCGATCCTCGAATTGGAGAAGCTTTGGGTGGGCCGGCGCCTGGAGCTGGTCACCGACATCCCCGCCGATCTTCCGGACCTCTATGCCGATCAGCGGCGGATGCGTCAGGTGTTGCTCAACCTCCTGGAAAACGCCTTCAAGTTCACCCCGGATGGCGGTCGCGTCAGCCTCACCCTCCTGCATCGCACCAGCCAATGGGTGCAGGTGAGTGTCTGCGACAGCGGTCCGGGCATCCCCCGAGAGGAGCAGGAGCGCATTTTTCAGGATCGCGTCCGCCTTCCCCAGACCTCCGGCACCACCTCGGGCTACGGGGTGGGCTTGTCCGTCTGTCGCCGCATCGCTGAGGTGCACGGCGGCCGGATCTGGGTCGTTTCCGAACCCGGCGAAGGCGCTTGCTTCCATTTCACCGTGCCGGTCTGGAATGGCCAGAGCGGCCCCGCGGAGATGCTGGCGACCAAGTCGCCATGGCCCTGAGGCCCCTCCCTCGCTCCTCCCTGCGTTCAGACGCGCTCCCGGTCCGCGGGGGTGTGGCGTTCCTTCTGCCGGGGCCGGGGATGGGCTTGGTGGAGGGATCCTTGACGAAGGGTGCGCCAAGCTCCTAGTTTCCAATACGTCAGCGATCGATCTCTCAACGACGTCCTCCTTCATCACGACACGCTTCTCACAGAAGCTTGTCCAAGTGTGAGGAAATTGTTGAGACTCCACGCAAGGCTTCTGACACCTTCAGGTCAGGAGGTTTACGAATAAGATCGATTTCTCCATCTGGAGCGCTGTGGCCTCGCCCCCATCGTCTAGAGGCCTAGGACACCTCCCTTTCACGGAGGCGACAGGGGTTCGAATCCCCTTGGGGGTATAACAATCGGTTAAAAGCTGCTTCTTTCAGGCGCTTTTTTGTTGACCAACAATTGGAGTCGATGTCTGTGACGTGATCACAAGACAAGGGCCCTGGAGCCATTCGATTGATTCATCAAGGGACCACAGGTTCCCGGCCTCCATAGGCCCGAGCGAGAGCGCTCTGGGGTGGGAGGGGGGCACTCCGAGGGACGCGGGGAGCGATGGGGAGCCGACCGCTCAAGCAGCGGGGCTCGACTGTCGTTTTTGAGCTTCCTGCTGCACGCCCCGCAGATTGTTGGCCAGGTCCTGCTGCAAGCGCTGCTCAATCAAGCCGATGGGCATTCCGGGCTTGCCTTGGACCAGCAGGTCATAAAACAGCCAGCTGCTGGTGGCATCCCGTCCCACGCGCCATTCCCCTTGAAAACACCGAAAGTCGCCCTGCAGCATGCGGAATGTCAGCCGCCCGTTCTCGAGCTCCTCGCGCAGCTCCAGCGTGACGCGGGCCGAGAATCGCAGGCCGCAGAGCAGTTGAGTGCCGACCTGCTCGACCCCAAGGGCCCCATCGCGTCGCCAAACAACACGGGAGTGCTCGAGGTTGGGAATGAAGCGATGAAGATTGTCGTAATCTGTAATAACATCCCAGATGGAGGCCGGTTCCGGTTCCAATCGCAGCTGAACGGCCAGCCGTCGTTTGCCATGGGGCAAACGTTCCATGTCCTGCTGAATCGTGTCGAGACTGCAAACCAGCGGCGGGGCAAGGAGAGTGGATGTCTCCTCGGGCTGGGCGGACGAGAGGGAGGCCAGAAGCTGATGCGCCAAGATGAACTCAGAGGACGCCAAAAAGAGTGAGCGGGTCATGTGCCCTGGCTTGCGCCCGCACGTGTCTTGACTCACTGATCCACGCTAACCGGATTGCGGCCGAACGGAGCGGTTGGTGCGTTTCCTATGATCCGCCGGTGTGTTGGGAACTCTGAGATGCGTGTCTCCACCGGCCTTGGCGCAAGCTCCGACAACCGGATGTTCACCGTGGTGGTCGAAAGCTTCGGTGCGGGGCCGCAGCGGCGGGCTGAGCGGGTGATGACGGTGCCCTTTCAGCAACTGCAGTCCTTGATGCAGACCATCGCCCAGAAAGGTGGTCGGATCAAAGTCGTCAGTGCTGGCAACGGCGAGTCCGCGCCGCAGGCCACCGCCCCAGCCGCCGTCCCGGCGCCGACTCCCACCCCAACACCCTCTGGTCCGAAAGCAGCAGTGAGCCACGCCGACGTCCCCGTCAACCTCTACAAACCCAAGGACCCCTTCATCGGCACGGTCACTGGGAACTACAGCCTTCTGGCCGAAGGCGCCATCGGTCGGGTCAACCACATCACCTTTGACCTCTCCGGCGGGCGTCTTCACTACGTGGAAGGCCAGAGCATCGGCATCATTCCTGACGGTGTCGACGCCGCTGGCAAGCCCCACAAGCTTCGCCTCTATTCCATCGCCAGCACCCGCCACGGCGATGACATCAACGACAACACCGTCTCCCTCTGCGTCCGCCAACTCCAGTACGAGAAAGATGGCGAGCTGATCAACGGCGTCTGCTCCACCTTCCTCTGCGACATCGAGCCGGGAGCCAAGGTCAAGATCACTGGCCCTGTCGGCAAGGAGATGCTCCTGCCCGCCGATGAGGAAGCCAACATCATCATGCTGGCCACGGGAACCGGCATCGCTCCGATGCGGGCCTACCTGCGACGCATGTTTGACCCTCAGGAACGCGCCAAGAACCCCGAGTATCAATTCCGCGGCAAGGCCTGGCTCTTCATGGGCGTGCCCACCACACCCAACCTGCTGTATGAGGAGGATTTCCAGAGCTACCTCAGCGCCTATCCGGACAACTTCCGTTACACCAAGGCCATCAGTCGGGAGCAGAACAATGCTTCCGGTGGTCGCATGTACATCCAAGACCGTGTGCTGGAGCATGCTGATGAGATCTTCTCCTTGATTGAAGATCCCAAGACCCACGTTTACATGTGTGGCCTGAAGGGTATGGAGCCCGGAATCGATGAAGCCATGACCGCTGCGGCCAACGCCAAAGGGCTGAACTGGTCAGAGCTTCGTCCCAGCCTCAAGAAGCAAGAACGTTGGCACGTGGAAACCTATTGATCAGAGATTCCACACACAATTGTTGAGGAATCCACCCGTTGGCGGCGTTTCGGGCCTGAGCCTCGTTAAACCGGAGGTAACGGCCCAACCGCCATGACCGCGATTTTGACCAATCCCCTCCGGGTGGGGCTGCGACAGGAAAGGGTCATCCCTCCTCAATGCCTCGTCATTTTCGGAGCCAGCGGGGATCTGACCCATCGCAAATTGGTGCCGGCGCTGTTCGAATTGCATCGGCAGCGCCGGTTGCCCAGTGAATTCGCTGTTCTGGGTTGTGCGCGACGCTCCTGGAGTGATGACGAATTCCGACAGCGCATGGCCGAGGCCTTGGCGCCGGACATTGCTGAGCATCCCACTGCCTGGGAGCAGTTCAGCCAGGGACTCTTCTACGAACCGGTCGATCTGCAACAGAGCGACCATCTGGTAAGACTGGCTGGACGTTTGGATGCCCTTGATCGCCTGCGGGCGACCCGAGGCAATCGCACGTTCTACCTCTCCGTCTCCCCGGAGTTTTACGGCAGTGGTTGTCGCGCCCTCGCCGGCGCCGGTCTGCTGGCGGACCCGGAGCGGAGTCGTGTCGTGATCGAAAAACCTTTTGGTCGGGACTACGCCAGCGCCCAAGCCTTGAACAAAGTCGTTCAGGCCTGTGCCAAAGAAAGCCAAGTGTTTCGCATTGACCACTACCTGGGCAAAGAAACAGTCCAAAACATCCTCGTTCTCCGCTTTGCCAACACGATTTTTGAACCCCTTTGGAATCGTAATTATATTTCCAACATTCAGATTACGGCTGCGGAAACGGTTGGGGTGGAGGAGCGCGCAGGCTATTACGAAACCGCGGGCGCTCTGCGCGACATGGTGCAGAACCATCTCACTCAGATTCTCGCCCTGACCGCCATGGAGCCCCCCGGACGTTTTGATCCGGAGGCCATTCGCAATGAGAAGGCGAAAGTGCTGCAGGCGGCCCATCTCGCCAACGAGGAGGAAGCCTGGAAGTGCTGCGTCAGAGGGCAGTACAGCGCCGGGGGTACGGCGGCGAATCCCCTGCCTGGCTATCGGGAGGAGCCGGGGGTGAATCCCAACAGCACCACCGAAACCTATGTGGCGATGA
>CAYVWU010000099.1:0-3185 GCA_964455575.1 uncultured Cyanobium sp.
GTGGCGATGAGCCTGGCGGTGGCCTCCCTGGTGGCGCGCGGTGACACCCGCCTGCGGGACAGCGCCGCCGCCGCCGTCTCCTACCCCGGCTTCTGGGACGACCTGGCCCGCCTGCGGAGCTGACGCTGAAACCATGGCGGACGCGGTCGGCTCGGAGCTGGTGATCCGCACCGGCGCCGATGGCAGCTTCAGCCTCTGGAGCGAGGCCTTCCAGGAGGGCTTCCACAGCGGCCGTGGCGCCCTGCGGGAAGCCCGAGAGACGTTTCTTGCGCCCTCCCAGCTCGAGCGCTTCCCGCCCGGCGCCGTGCTGCGGGTGGTGGAGATGTGCGCGGGAACCGGCGGCAATCTGGCCCTCCTGCTGGAGGCCTGCGCGGCGCGCGACCTCGCGCTGGAGTGGTGGGGACTGGAGCTGGATCCCCGCCCCCTGGCGCTGGCGCTGTCCTCCGAGGCGTTTCGACGCGCCTGGCAACCGGAAACGTTGACGGCCTTGACCGGCGTGTCGGAGCGGGGCCAGTGGCAGAGCGGGCAATCCACGGCGCGCATGGTCTGGGGGGAGGCCCGGCAGACCGTGCGCGAGCTGCTGCGGGAGCGGCGGGGGCAGGTGGATCTGGTCTGGCATGACGCGTTCTCTCCCCGGCGCTGCCCCCAGCTCTGGACGCTGGAGCATCTCCAGGCGACGACAGCGCTGCTGGCGCCTGAGGGTCGCTGGATCAGCTACAGCGCCGCGGCGGCGGTGCGCGAAACGCTGCGCCAGCTCGGCCTGCACCTGGTGGCGTTGGAGGTGGCCGCCCCGGGGGAGCGTCCGACGGGGCGCACGCTCTGGAGCGGGGGAACGGTGGCGAGCCCTTCCTCTCTGGAGAAGCGGGAAGGGGAAGCGGGCACGGCTGTGGCGCGACAGCTGTGGCGGGGATTGACGGCAATGGAGCGCGAGCACCTGGCCAGCGCCGCTGGAGAGCCTTACCGGGACCCCAGCGGCACGACGGAGGGCTCTTCCATTATGGCCAAACGATCGGACGCGCAGCACGCCGCGCTAGCCGCGGGCGCGCGGGAGCCCAGCAGCGCCTGGCGTCGGCGATGGGGGGTGGAACGAAGCGGCCCATCGCCAGCGAGCGGTTTATAGCCTCTGGCAAGAGCCACAGGCAGCGCGTCATGCCCTCTCCGTCGAAGACTGAAGCGAACGCCATCACCGGAGCGCGACTGTTCCGGTCCGTCCCCGGGGCCTCGGGCGTCGCCAGGCTCCTGGGCGGAGGGATCAGCCTGGCCGCCCTGGCGGGCCCGCCACCCCTGCCCGTCCACGCCCAGACGCCAACGGACGCCACGCCAGCTGTCGCCAGCGCGGCGCCCACCAGCAAGCGACTTCCCTTGTTTGCCCGGGGCAATGAAGGCGATCGTCCGGGCCTCTATCTGACCGTCTCGGCCTCCGTCACCGATGGAAGCGGCACCTTTGCCAGTGGGCCCCGACGCATCCTCCTGGATACGGGTTCCTCAGGACTGAACCTGCCGATCACATGGTTCAACTTCCCCGGCGGCGTGCTGCCGGCCAGCTACGGCCAACCGGTCCGGCTGATGTCCTTCACGGACTCGACGCTCTGGGGCGTGCGGGTGGAGCAGGCCACGGTCACGCTCGGCAGCGGCGGATCGGAGTCGGCCGCGGAGACGATCGTCATCCGAGAGGCTCCCCTCAACATCGTCACGCAGCGATGTGTGGCTGGGCGCTGCGGCTCAGCTGATGTCGGCTACGGGATCATCGGCGTCAACTACCAGGATGCTTCACGGGGGAGCAATGTGCTGCGCTGGGCGGACCCGCCCTTCCAGCAGGGGTTCTTGATCACGACCAACACACGCGATCTGGCCAGCGCCAATGGATCCGCTCAAGCAGAGACCACCCCCATCGGCGCCCTGCATCTTGGCCCGTTCCAACGGGAGGGATTCCGGACGGTCGATATGGTGCAAACCGGGACTCTCGCTCGTCCTCTGCCCACGGGGAGTCCGGAGGCGATCTGGAGTTTGCGGTTGCCAGGCGCCTGCTTGCGCATCGGCGCGTCGACGTATGGCTCGGCATCGACGACCCAAGCTCCCGCGCCGCTCCCGGGGCCTGCCCGTGCAGGGGACTGCAAGGCGGATGTGGTGACGGATTCCGGGGGCCGCGGAGGGATGATTCATTTCCCTGGCCCGTTGCCAAGGGGTGTTCGGCCGAGGAACAACGGCGCCTTGGCTGTCGTCATCCCGGGCGTCCTGGCGTTCTCATTCCCCATTCACCCGCAACCGTTTCCTATCCGGTCCTTCATGGGCGCGCGGAATCCCAATCTCTCCATCAACACCGGCTATCGCTTCTTCAACGACTATGACGTGTTCTATGACCCCATCCAGGGCACCCAAGGGTTTCGGCCCAAGGGCGGAACTTTTGCGGGGACGCCTTGAGGCAAGCCCGACGTTTGGGGCCCAACGCTTGGGGCCCGACGTTGGTTGGGCATTGAGAGAGACATTGCAATCATCTCTCGTCAACGAAGCCTTAGGGCGTGCATTTGGTTGCAGATCAGTCAATCTGGAAGAGCTGATGATCCACACGGATCAGGACAGCCAATACACAGGAAAGGAGCTTCAAGCATGCCTCACAGAAAAGAAGATCACGTGTAGCATGTCTGGCAAGGGCAATTGCTGGGACAACGCTGTTGTTGAAAACTTTTTTGCAACTCTCAGAGACAAGCTTGAAATACTTAACGGACCTAGTCCTTATCCGGGACAATTATTGTGCAGTCTTTGGGTGTGATTCGAGAGTTATTACAACAGGAAGCGACGTCATTCTGGCATCGACTATTTGAATCCAATCGAAGTTCAAGAACGCCATCCACGCCGTGCTAAACTGAATTTTATAATGGCGTGAAAGCTGTCCATTGGGAACTCCTCCGGCACTGCCGAGGGATCGTCCACCATCTGGCAGAAAATCACCGCCCTTGCCGCCGCCCGCGGACGCCTGGCCCACCACAAATGCGGGGTGCTCGGGTGCCCATGGCGGATGCTCTTCTCCCGCGGTGAGGCCGCATTGATCGCCTCCAGCGGGATGGCGACCTCAATCAGCTTTTTGCGGCGTTTGACGGGGTAGTCGCTGGTCATGGGGTGTTCCAGGGGTTAATCAGTTCCAAGCCGACATCGGCGAAGTCGGCGTCATCGCGGGTGGCCAGCTG
>CAYVWU010000099.1:3285-9040 GCA_964455575.1 uncultured Cyanobium sp.
TAATCAGTTCCAAGCCGACATCGGCGAAGTCGGCGTCATCGCGGGTGGCCAGCTGGGCGCCCTGGGCCAGCGCGGTGGCGGCCACCACGGCATCGGCCGTGGCCATGGGCCGGCCCAGTCGCTCACGGCGGCTCAGTAGCTCGGCGTACCAGTGGGCGGCTTCGCTGGTGAAACCCCACACCCGCCCGACAAACAGCTCGGCGATCAGCCCCTCCCAGCTCTGCTGCAGGGCCCGTTTGCGCCGTCCATCGCTCAGGCGGGCGATGCCGTGCAGGATCTCGGCCTCGTTCATGGTCGTGATCGCCACCGCGTCTGGATCCAGGCCATCGGCCCAGGCCAGCACCCGGGGCTCCGGTTGTGGCCGCATCAGCTCGGAGATCACGTTGGTGTCGAGCACGATCACTTCGCTGCCTCCCCGCCCTCGAAGCCGGCGGGTTGGGCTACTGAGGTGCGCTCGGGCAACTCCAGCTCCACACCCCCCAGGTGAGCGAAATGGGCCTGAATGCGGCTGCCGAGACCCCTGGCCGCTGGGGTGCTGGTGCCGCCGGAGACGGCCTCGCGCAGGATCGTGCGCGCCTCCTCCTCCATGGAGCGGCCATGACGGGCCGCCTGGAGCCGCAGCTGGGCCTTGGTGGCGTCGTCGAGATTGCGGATGGTGAGGCTGGCCACGGCGGCTCCTCCGCTGGCAGTGCTTGCAATGCTTTCAACACTAGGGCCGAGGGTGCTCGTCCTGCGCAATGGGGTCCCTCGGAAACGAAGAGCCGTTGAGCCGGGGAAAAGTTTGAGCCGGTGGAGCCAAAACCAGGGCGGGCCCAGTCGATCCCACTCACATACTTCGGCGGCGGAGCCCGATCGCCACTCTCCCCTGTGTCAGCAAAGATGTCCACCCTGTTTGACCAGCCCACCAGGCTCGCCCGATGCAGGCACCAGTCATCTTCAGCATGACGGGCGTGATCCATCCAAAGCTCGCCAACGAGATCCTTGTGCGGGCAAGACGAGATTGGGACGCAAAGAAGATGTGTTCGCATGTTCTCGGCTGCCGTGATCATTTGCAGGTTTCCTGGGTGGTGCCAACCTCCTTTGGCGCGTGGACTGATGTGATCCACATGGAACCGATTGGAGCCCGCTTCCACATTGAGCTTGTCCCGTTGATCTCAGGCCACCGAGAACAACCCGACCGGATCTGAACGCAAGGCCCCGAGCGCAGAGGTTTGGGGCTGAGGCGTCATCGCGAGCCATGGCTGTAACGCTGCCGTTTCTGCCGGCAGAAGAGCCTGCACACTCCCCAGGCTGAGGGGGATAGGGTCTGGCCCATCCGTTGGGCCAGGCAGACGATCGAACAACGACTCCTCCGGGCTGAGGCGCCAGCTGGCAGCGAAATCTCGCTCGATCGCTTCGGGCGCCAGTGGATCGGCGGGGAGGAGGACACCATTCCTCAAAGCGAGATCATCGTCAGATCGCCCATTGTTGTTCCCCAGAAGACCCGTCACCTGCCGACTACCAATGAGATAGACCGTCGGGTCGATGCAGAAGTTGGGATAAACCTCGACAGTGAGCTGATCACCATTGCGATAGGTAAGCGTATAGAGATCACCCAACATGTTATAGTTATAGCGGCTGGCACGGCTCAATCGGCCCTGGCCAAGCGCTAGGGAGTCGCCCACGGCGAGCTGCGTCGGTGTGCCGTTGAGGAGGGGTGATCTCTCCGCGGCATCAAAACGCAGAACCATCCCCTCCACCCTGGTGGCCAACCCCTGATTGAGCGTGAAGGTTGGGTGCTGGCTCCAGGGAGCCTGTTGCACCTGCACCTCCAGCTCGCTATCGAGAGCGCGCGTCAACAAAAAGTCGCCACTCAGCTGAAGATCGTAATTCAAACCGTCAAAGGTGAAAAAATGAGGATCCCCCCAGGAGCCACCACCGGGGATCACATCCAGCGTGATCTGATTAGAGCGAGGGGAGAGATCAACCCCGCCATTGGCCGTGCCTCCATCATCTTGAACCTGAAAGCTGAACGTGGCGTAGCCGTAGCCATAGGTCTCCTCAAAAGGAGTGAAGACGAGCTGAGAAGCACGAAGATCAGAAACGGAAACCCATTGTTGCGGGCTGAGAGGAATGCCGCGATTTGTCAATAGACCCTGCTGGGGCAGGGTATTGATTCTCACTGCCTGAAGGTGGTTCGCCGGCGAATCACCAGGGTCAAGGAAACCAAAGTCGTTCACATTGAAGGCATAGACGTTGTTTTTAGCCATACGGATGGTGGTATTGGTTCCCAGGGGCGGGTCATTGCGGTTGAGGACTTGGACTTGAAACCCTGCAACAGCGGAAAGTCCACCCATGTCCGTCACCTGAACGTGCAGATGGAAGTCCGGGGTGGCCATGGCGTCGAGGTCACCACTGTCTTGAACCGTGATAACGCCCGTGAGGGAATCGATGGCGAACGCTGGTTGACCATCCTGATCGGGGTCGGTGTTGCCAGCCTGGAAGGCATAGGTCAACCGATCGCCGGGGTCAGGATCCGTGGCAACCACAGTGCCGACAATGGCTCCAAGGCTGCTCTTCTCCAGAACCGCAAACGCGGTCTGAGAAGGAAGCGCCGTCACAGTCAGATCGTCAATCTGAGCCTCAGATTCCCATATCGTATGCACGCCAACGCCGCCGTACATCAAAGGAGCTTGATCAAGCAGATCAATAAGGGGAAGACCATTCACACTGACTTGAATCAACCCCTGATCAAGAGAGACATCAACCTTCATTGGAGCAACAGATGGCGTCCATCGACCTCGAAAAAGAGACGTCGATCGCCCTTGATTGACTCGATTCAGAACAATTTGATTACTCTCCGATGAACTCCACCCCCTTGTGCCGAGGAGTTCAAGCTCGTAGGCATTGCCAGTGTGCACGGAGGAGGAACGCTGATAACCGTCAACGCGGAGAGGGATGTTGATGTACTCCCAGGGCGTGCCAGGCGTGAAGGCGGCTGTCAGCGAGACGGAGTAGTTGGTCCAGGTTGTGTCACCATCGTGAACCACAACCTCCGAGTCTCGCGGCCAGCCATTGAGATCTTTTGTGTGCAACCAACCATTGTCGATCCATTGGTTGGCTCCAACCGTCTTCCAGTCAGAGGACAAGGTCGGAAGATCAAAGTTGTCCTGAAAAAGGGTGGCGCCAAAGCGTGGGGCGAGGTTGGTGTCGCTGGCCATGGAAGAAACGTTGCTGGGCATGGCGGCTCCTTGGCAATAGGTCTTGGTCTGGAGCGATCAGAACCCCCGTGTGATCAAAGCCACGGGTTGTTGGGGCGGTTCTCCCTCGCATGACTCTTCGTCCTTTCAATCTACGCCTGTTCAGACGCAGCTCCTGATCGTGTCGGCCCTGCTGGGGTAGTCCTGGTTCAGTGGACAGGTCGCTAAGCCACCTGCTTAACCGAGGATGATCACCAGGACCCGACAACGCCGCCGTTGCTCGGCAGTCGGATAAAGGCGCTCGACAAAGGCGCGCCCACGCCGGATGAAGAATGGTGGAGGTGTTGGGGGGGGCACACCACCTCAGCCATCGCAAGGTGGGCCGCCTGTTGGCAATGGCGGATTCGTTCTCAGACCCTGGCCTGGCGAAACGCTGAGAGCCCAGTTGGCTGAAGCCCAGGGACTCGCTCGAATTCCTTGATGTTGTTGGTCACCAAGGTGGCCTGCAGGGTGAGGGCATGGGCGGCGATCAGGGGATCGAGGGCGCCGATCGGGGTGCCTCGGCGCTCCAGGTCAGCGGGGAGATCTCCGTAGCACCAGAGAGGGGCTTCATCAAAGGGCAGGATCGCCAGGGGAGCGAGGAACAAAACAAGGGCCTCACGGTTTCGCCTGGAGCCACTCTTGGACACGCCGTAGGCCAACTCAGCGGCCACCACGCTGCAGGGGCCGATCTCCCCCATGCGGTAGCCCTTGAGCCGCTGCAGCACCGCCGCGGGATCACGGTGTGAGCTCCGGCCGTGGCTGCTGCTCAGGCTGCTCACGGCTGAGCGGAAAGCCGGGGTCGAAGGCAGCGAGGCCGGCCTGTAGCGTCTGCAAGGGATCGTCGATCGGCAGCAGCACTCCATTGCCGAAGTGCTTCACGATCACACCGCTGCCGCTGAAGCGGTAAGCCTTGGGCAAGTGCACCGCCAGGCTGCGGGCAGATTGAAAGAGCCGTGCCCTGTCCATCGCCCTGAGCCCGCATGGTGCATAGCAAAGGCAGCTACCGGATGCCGTCCTGATTCAGGGCTCCAGAGCCAGCTGGCCGTGCCCAAGCAGCTCGCGCCAACCTTTGGGCGCCACCCCTTTCCCCTTCAGGAACGGGTTATCGGCCAGGGCCAACCGCAGGGCCTTGCGCTAGTCCAGACCCTTCTGCATAAACGCTAATTTGCGCCCCGCAATTGGATGTCTTAGCGAGCCACCAACTGGTAAACATTATCTGTCTTCGTGAAAGAGGTCATCGATCAATCGACCAACCAAGACCAACGCAGGGTCTTCATCGGCGTCCAAGGCGTCAAAATGAGCCTTGCCGCACCTGATTGTCAGCCGACAGCGGGAAAGTCACCTGCGCCCGAGCAGGGAGGACCTTTTCGTGTCGGCAGTGAGGACGTTCTGCGTGGTGGTTGACAGCTGGAGCGATCTGGCCTTGGCCTGCCGGATTCATGTGGGCCTGCAGCGGCTGATGTCGGATGAGCACTCAGGGCTGGGGATCGGTGCGGAGACTGAGGAGGCGTTGCGGTTGCAGGGTGCAGAAAGGATCGAACACTGAAACTATGCGCTGGCCGCATCGTTTTGAGTCGGCTGCCCTTCGCCCGGGGACTTCAGTCGTTGCAGGGTTTCGCCAGGAATTGACTGCCCTGGCCAGCGAGGCGTCATTCTTGGTATGAGTTAGCCGCACCACGCCCTCCCCCTTGGACTTCCGCCAGCTCTTCAAGCTCCGCCTGGTGGTGGCGGCCCTGGGCGAGACCCAGCGGCTGGGCTGGTGGAACAGTGGCGTGCTGACGGGAACAGGGGAGTTCCTGTTCCAGCAGGGCTTTCCCCGCTCCTCGCCGTTCGCGCAGACCCGGGCCGGCTTCCGGGTGGCCCAGCTGGCCTGTGATGAGGCCCTGGCCATTCAGCCCACCCCTGGCGGTCCGATCACCTGCCATCTGTTCCGGCTCACGCCTCAGCTGGAGGACGCCTTCGAGAACGAGCGCAACCGCTGGATGGACCAGCCACAGGAGTGGTCGGACTGCTTCCAGGCGGCCTGGGCGCTGAGCGCAGAGCATTGGCCCCAGGCGCTGAGCGATTTGGCCGATCTGGACCCAGCGGCCCTCGACTGGGCGCGGCAGCAGACCCCACAAACCGCCAAGGCCCTGCGGCTGGACGATCCCTTCGAGATCAACCAGGGCCACATCGAGCGCCTGGCCGCAGGGTTCCTCTGCGGCCAGCCCGGCCAGCTGGTGGTGCCGTACCTGCAGGTGGCGGGCTGATGGCGACGGCAACCAAGACCAAGCGCAAGCCTGCGCCAGCAGCGGCCGCTCCCGCCAGCGAGAAGAAGGCGGCGGCGGCGGCAAAGCCGGAGACCCCTGAGTCGGCACGCAAGGCGAGCCCCAAACCCTTCGCCAAGGCGAAGGCCGAAACCCAGCCCCAACCAGCGGCGCCATCCGCCCAAACCAGACCGAAAGCGCCCAAGACCAAACCCAAAACCAAGGCCAAGCCGAAGGCCCCGGCCATCCCCACCTACCGCAGCGATGGCCTGATCCGTGGCCCCCTGA
>CAYVWU010000100.1:0-6644 GCA_964455575.1 uncultured Cyanobium sp.
CCTCCAGGCTGTCTTGACCCGCGTTGCCATAAAGGCTGTCATTGCCTGTACCGCCGCTGATGTAGTCATTGCCATCACCGCCGGAGAGACTGTCATTTTCGCTCCCCCCATCAAGGGTGTCGTTGCCGGCTTCCCCTGAAAGTGTGTCGGCACCGGCTTCACCAGATAGGGAATCATTCTCCGTTCCACCCAGTACGTTGTCGTTCCCCGCTCCCGCCAGCACCGTGTCGGCACCAGCGCCGCCGTTGATCACATCTCCGCCATCACCACCCTCGATGCTGTCGTTGCCTCCGGCACCGTTCAGCTGATCATTCCCTCCCAGGCCTTGAAGTGTGTCATCCCCGTCCGTGCCGGTCAAAAGGTTGTCGAGGTCGGTGCCAGTGATCAGAGCCATGGGTTGTAACAGTGTTGATCTCGCCCGATGCCAGCACAGGACGAGAAGAAGATGGAAGCCGGATGACAGCCAACTCCGCTGGGAGGGCTCTCCACAGTCGCATCCACAGTTCAGCTCTAGCCCTGAGCGCGCAACAATGTTGTGATCCGGATCACAGGTGGACCGTCAAAGCAGTCCCAGGCTGAAGTTGGCCGTGGAGTTTGTCGCATTACTACGTACAGGCCGAAGTTGCACTGCGTCACAAAGATCGTCCAACCCCGCACGAAGCAGATCGCAGGGCAAGTCTGCGGTCTGATCACCCAGGCGCTTGGGGCAGATTTCAGCCATTGGTGACATGCGCATGCAGGGATGCGGCCCGGCCCGGAAGAGGTGGCCCTGAAACGCCACGCATCCATCCCTGTTGGTGAACATCGGCTGGAACGGATCCAGGGCGGAGGAGTTGTCAATGACACCCAAGACATCCGCAAAGAGATGGACGCACGCACTTTCTGAAGGCGAGGAATGCGGCTGATCACCTTCTCCGCGGGAACGTTTTGGTCGCCTTTGCTCACGAGGGTGGCGATGGGCGCCTGATTCAGTTCAACCACCAAGCGGCTCAAGCCGACAACCCCGCCAACCACTCCCCCGCTGGCGCGATGGTGACCGCCCCGCGCACCTCCAGGTTTCTGGCATCCCGCACCAGCTGAACCGCTTCCGCCTGCGGAAACCGCGACGCGAACCGTGCCAGGGCTCGATGGGGAGTGGTATCCGCAAGCTTGCACTCCACAAGGGTTGTCAGCTCCCCGTCCAGGCTGAGACAGAAATCCACCTCAGCACCGTCCTTGGTGCGGATGGTGTGAAGTCGCAGCTCCTGGCCGCGGGTGTCGCTGATGAAGTGAGCCTGCTTGTTGAGCATCACAGCAACCGCGTTTTCAAAGATCAGCCCCATGTCTCCCTTGACCAGAGCGGTGTCGGTGAAATACACCTTGGGCGCTTGCAACAGCGCACGAGCGATGTTGTGGTGCCAGGGCGGCACCACAATCACCACATAGAGGGCTTGCAGGATGTCCAGGTAGCGCCGCAGCGTGGTGGGCGACACCGCCAGATCCCGCGCCAACGAGGCCATCGAGAGCGGTGAACCTACCCTCGTGCGCAACAGGTCAACGAACACCCGCATCGTATTGATCTCCTGCAGGCGGGAAAACTCCAGCACGTCTTCCCGGATCAGATCGGTGATGTACTGCTGACGCCAACGCTGGGCATCGTCTGAATTCTCGGCCAGGCAGGGTTCAGGAAAGCCGCCACGCTCCATCAGTCTCTCCAGGGCCGCGTCCGCCGACACACCGGCATGGGCGATCCACTCCTTTACCGAGATGGGATCAAGGTGCAGATGCAGGTAGCGTCCCGCCAGCGATTCACCGGATTGACGGAAGGTGTCCATGCGGGCGCTGCCGGTCACGAGCAACGCCTGCTCCGCCGGTTTGGCATCGATGACGCCCTTGAGCCACCCCTTCCACTCCGTTTTTTTGTGGATCTCATCGAACACCAGGAGGCCGGCCCGTGGGTTCCAGGACTGGCGCTGCAGCACGGCCCGATCGGCCGGCACATCCCAATTCAGATACTGAGCCCGGGGATGGGCCGCCATCAGTTGCCGGGCCAGGGTGGTCTTGCCCACCTGCCGCGCGCCGGTGAGCAGCACGGTTTTGCGCCCCAGGTCGCGCCGGACCCGGGGCTCCAGGTAGCGCCGCATCCGACCATCCGTCATCGCTCTGGCAAAAAGTCGCGACTTTCTGCCAGAGTAGGGCCTGTTGGTCGCTGGCCTGAAGGGTTGCGGATCGGCGGGTTCTCGCGGGGGAGACCGTGAACATGTCAAGCCTCCGCGATGTGCCACTGCAGGGCCTCCCGCGCCGCCGCCAGCACCCGCTGTCCGTCCGCCGGCCTCTTGCGGTCCGTGGGCGACATGCGGGACGCCGTCCAGTTGCGCCCGAACACCAGGATCAACGTTATGGAAGCGCGGTGGATCCACGCCAACCTGGCGCAACAACGTCGCCATAGGCCTGCGCTGTTGGGCAGCTCACCCAGACCACCCTCCCGGCCTCCGCTCAGCCGGCCCTCCGCCGACTCGCCCACCCCACCAGAAACACCACCGCCATCGCCAGATAGCCCAACGCCCACGACGCCCCCGCCCCCCAGCCGAGCTGAAACACGGTGTCGGCGGGGGTGAAGCGCCAGGCGTGGAGCAGACCCACCCAGGAGGCGGCGGCGGCGATCAGGGCGCAGAGGGCGGCGGCGCGGAAACGCTGGTCGATGACGTAGACGAGCATGGCGGCCAGGAGCATGGCGGCGACGATCTGCCCCTGCTCCAGGGCAAAGGCTCCAGCGGCCCAGACATCCGCTTGCTTCAAGCGCTCGATCAGGATCGGAGCGAACGGAGCGGTGGGGGTGCCCGCCCCACCGGCGCGCAGGCCGGCTTTGAGCAGCAGGGCGCCCCAGCCCGCCAGTCCCGGCATCAGCCCCAGGGCCACGGCCGGCGCATGGCGACTGGGTGTCACCTGGAAGGCCTGGGCGGCGATCACCAGCGCGATGTAGAGCACGATCGCCATCCCCGCCTCGATCGGCACGATCTGACCGATCAGGCCGAAGAGCCCAAAAAGGCAGCCCAGGCCCATCACCAGGCCGTTGAGCCAGGAGTAGCCGAGCCGGGCGCCCATGGCCTTCCAGCCGGGATGGCCGATGTAGATCGTGGTGGGGAAGCAGGAGCCGAGCAGGGCCGCCACGGCGGTGCCGAGGCCATTGATCAGGAGGGAGGAGCGCTCGGGGTAGCGATCGCCGGCGGCTTCCGCGCTCTCCAGGTTCTGCAGGGAGCCGAGCACGTTGAAGAGACCCATCGGGATCGTGACGCCGAGCCAGGGCAGGAGTTGATCGCGCCCCTCCCAGAGGGCGCCCAGCTGGAGCAGCGGGAGATGGAGGCCCACATTGGCGAGGTTGGTCTGCCAGAGGTCGCCATCCACCCGCAGCAACCCCGTGCCCCAGGCCAGAGCGATGCCCACCAGCACAGCCAGAAGGCCGCCGGGGATCGGCAGGCGGATCTGGCCGTAGTAGGCCACCAGGATCACGGCGAGCACCGCGAGGCCGACGACAGGGTGGGCGTAGGTGCGCAGCAGAAACCCGAGGGCGATGTAGCCGAGGGCAATGCCGGCCAGGGTGGCGAGCAGGGCGGCGCGGGGAAGCCAGCGGCGCAGGGCGGCCGCGCCGAAGGCGCCGGCGGATTCGATCAACCCCGACCCCAGACAGGCCAGCAGACCCGCCTGCCACGACAACCGCACGGCCGCCTCCGGGCTGGCGCCGGACCCCAGGGCGCTGAGCTTCACCGGCAGCATCACGAGGAAGACATAGGCGAACAGGCTCACCGTGTTGATGCCGTAGGGAAGGGCCGTGCGGCGACCGACACCCTCCGCCCGATCCAGGCGGTAGGCCTGGACGGCATAGGCCACGTTCCCCACCACCAGACTCAAGCCTGTGGCGGGCAGGATGACCCCGAAGATCAAGGGATCGGGATAGCCGAGGACGCCGCGGCAGAGCGCCAGGATGAGCAGGATCTGGATCAGGTTGTCCAGACCCAGACCCAGGAAGCCGTCCAGGTCGCCCCGCACCCACCAGCGCGGGGTGGAAGGTGTGGGGGCGCCGACGGGGGATGGGGCACCCGGGGCGGGGGGGAAGGGAGTGGTCATGGGGAGAGGATGCCACCGGGAGATGAATCGCCAGGTGACAGCGCGAACCATCGCCTCCTTCTCCCCGGCCTCAGGTGAGCGTGGGGTCAACCGTTCACCAGCAACGGTCAGCCGTGGCTGGCGGATCGCACCCGACGCCGCAGGGTGCGACTCCATCCCAGGGCGGCGGCGCCACCCAGAAACGGCAGCGGGCCAGGCACCGCCGCAATCAACTTGAAGTCCGGTCCGTTGTCGCCGCTGTAGGGAGGGGTGCCGCCGATGGGTCCCAGGTTGTTGTCGGTGCTGGTCAAGCGCAGCGTGCGGGTAGCGGCGCCATTGAGGGTGAGGCCGATGGAGCCGATGTTGAAGGGTCCGTTGTTGAGGATCGGGGTGACAACCGTGCTGATATTGTAATTTGCTGGAGTATAGTTCGCCCGGAGAATGTGATAAGAGGCCAGCAGGGCCCCAGAGTCATCCAAAGCTTCCACCAACAGATCGCTGTCGCCAAAGGTGGTGCCGCCGGCGCTGCCGCCGCGTTCCCAGAAGAAGAGGGTTTGGATCGGCTGAGCAAAGGAGACTTCAAAACTGGCATTGGCTGCCGATTCACGCGTGACGACCAGGCTGTTGAGATTGAGATTGCCTAGACTGCCCACAATATCCGCCGCCGTTTCCACCGGCTTCGATGGGCCCTCCCCGACCAAGGGATCACCAGTCGTGTTGCCTCCACGACCAGAATTGAGAATGCCGTAGGTCTGTCCATTAGCTGCGGTGTAGGTATCGTTTTGAAGAATCCTGGCCCCGTTTACGACGACAAACTCGGAATAGACCGTGCCATTGGTGGTGACGATCGAATCCAGTCGGACGTCACGGGTCGGGTCATTGAGCAGACCGGGCCCGGTCGGGGGACTGGCGGTGCGGTTGGTAGTGAAACTGAAGGCACTGAAGCTGGCCGCCTGCGCCGAAGCGGTGACCAAGACCGGCAAGACAGATGCGGCGAGGGTAGAGCGCACCAGTGCGGAACGCAGCGGTGCAGAGCCAAGCAGAAAGGGAGCGAAGGGCGTCATTGTTGACAGAATCCCGAAAGGATGGATGAGGCTGAAAGCGTCTTGCATGAGCGGCTGCGTGACCACCGCCGTCACTCAAACGAACGCTAAAAGTGACTGAAGACCCTGCTGTATCCCCGTTCACATCAGTGGGCATCACCCACCACAAGGCTCTCCTCGCCGAGCGCCGTTCCATGGCCAAGCCAGGCGGTGGCGGGCCCGGACGGCGGGGCACAGGGCGATGTTGTTCAAAACCCATGGCCTTGTTCACCGATCCACAATCCCTGTGGCTGTCTGCGGTTAGTTTTCCAGCGTCGCTCACGTTTCAGCCGATGGCTTCCGATCACTTTTACCTCTTCACCGCCTGGGCCAGCTTCAGCAAAGAAGCCCAGAATCTTCTGCAATCGGTGCGCTCACCCCAAGAGATTGTCGAGCTCGCCGCCCAGAAGGGCTATGCGATCAGTGTCGAACAACTGCGGCTGTTTGCCCGTCGTTTGCAGGAGCCCCACTGGGTCTGGAATCAACATGACGAACAATGGGCTGAGGATTTCTTTGCCGGCCAAGACCTGGGCGCCTCATTGGAATGGAGCGTACGCTCCTGAGCTGTAGTGGATCGCCGGAGGGTCAATACACTTTGCGACCCTCCATGTTGCCCGGTGGGGAATATTGACAAACCAACCAGGTGACGTTGTCACGACTGGTGACCGCGGCACAGCCGACCCGTTGCGAGGCACGCCAGACCATTTGGGTGTAATGGCCCACATCCTTCCAGTGACCGCTGCGACTCACATCCAGAAACAGGCCCGATTGAAAGAAGCGCCGTTCCGCCCCCCAAAGCTCCACCATTTGGGCAGGTCTGAAGCGTCCGGCGGGGCCCCTCCAGAGATTTTCGCCAAGGCCGCAATGGCGCCATTGTCCGCTGGAGGCCAGACGCTGGGCGCAGGTGAGGGCGGAGGCGGCCAGGGAGTCATCCCACCGCAACGGGGGAACGCCGACCGCGGACCGCTCGGCATTGTGGGCCCGCAGAAGGTCCGCCGCGGCGCCTGTCGGCAAGGCTTCCCCCGGCACCTCTTGCGCCACCCCGGGCAGAGACAGCGCCAACAACGTCATGCACAGCCGGAAGAGAGACCGTTCGCGGGGCTGCCATTGCAGGAGGATGCCAGCAATGGCGAGGAGCAACGAGCAACCCATGAGCACTCCGATCGAGCCGCAGGCCCCCCAGACCTTAGACAATTTGGATCTCAAGCCTCGGGGGCGGGTCCATCCCAGCCCGCTGTTGTGGCGCAACCACGTTTTTTATCAGATCCTGCCGGATCGGTTCAGCGATGGACGGGAAGCGGAGCGGCCTCGCTTTGACCCCGCCCAGCCGGAGCAGTTCCGCGTGCGCGACAAAGCCGCCTGGATGCGCGCGGGGCTGGGGTTCACCGGCGGCACTCTGCGCGGCATCCTCAGCAAGCTCGACTATCTGGAGGGGCTGGGCATCAACGGCCTCTGGATCAACCCACCCTTCAAGCAGCG
>CAYVWU010000100.1:6744-9013 GCA_964455575.1 uncultured Cyanobium sp.
GAGGAGTCGCTGCCCTATCGCTACGACCCGCCCTACAGCCTGGGCGGCTGGCGCTCCGGCGACGGCAGCTGTGTGCCCACCGTCGACGGCCTGGAGGATGGCTGCTGGCCGCGGGAGTTTCAGCGGCCGGAGGCCTACAACCGCCATGGCGCGATCCAGACCTGGAACAACCCCGATCCCCTGGATCCCAATGCCGAATTTCGCCGTGGCGATTTCTTTGACCTGAAGAAGCTGGATGGCGACGATCCCCGGACCCTGGATGACGTGATCCGTTGTTTCCAGTATTGGATTGCCCTGACGGACTGCGATGGCTTCCGGCTCGATGCCGCCAAACACATCCCCAAAGATGTCTGCCGGCAGTTCAGCCAATCCATCTGCGCCTATGCGAGCGCGATCGGCAAAGAGAACTTCTTGATTGCTGGCGAGATCACCGACAACCTGATCGCTCTCAACTACCTCTCCCTCTTCGGCAGCATTCTCGATCGGGCCCTCACCGCCGTGCTCGACATCAACGAATCACCGGTGCTTCTGGCCGGCGCCGCCAAGGGCACGGTGGATCCACGGGAGTTCTTCAAACGCTTTCGCCTCGATTCCGATCTCACCCGTTTTGTGCAGACCGGCCGCGTGCACGTCTCTGTGCTCGATGATCACGACATGTCGTGCAAGCCGCGCAAGGAGCGTTTCTGCGCCAACAACAGCACACCCCATCGCGATTGGCAGGCGGCCCATGCGGTGGCGATTCAGCTCCTCACCCCCGGCATCCCCTGCGTCTACTACGGCACGGAGCAGGCCTTCGATGGCAACGAGGGCTATCACGACTACAGCATCGAACCGCGGCGCTACGGCGAAGATCGCTACGTGCGGGAGGACATGTTCGGCGGTCCGTTCGGAGCCTTTGCCACCAGCGGTTGCCATTTCTTCAACCCCGACCACCCCACCTATCTGCGCATCGCCGCCATCGCTCACCTGCGGCGCCGCGAGGACGGAACCGGACGCACGATGCGGTTGGGCGTCTGCTACCCGCGGGAGGTGTCGATCTGCGGTGCGCCTTTCGCCCTTCCAGGCGCCGGTGAGGTGTTTGCCTGGTCGCGGGTGTTGCCTTACCACGACGTCGTCATGGCGCTGAACACCCACGGTCTGGAGAGCCGCGGCGCGGACATCACGGTGGATGCCACGGTGCATCGGCAGGGTCGCCTGCGCGTGCTCTATCGCGCCGATTGGAGCGACGAGCGCTTGCGGCAGGTGGCCCGGCAGGCGGCGCGCGGGGCCGAGGAGCAGGCCGAGTACGACGCCATGGCGAACGAAGCGGCGGCGGAGTGGGTGCCGATCACCCAGCACCCGGATGGGCGCGCGACGATCCGGCTGGATCTGCCTCCTGCCGGGATGGTGATCCTGGCCTGATCCGCAGGGCGGCGCCGCCCCAGGGAGGCAGCCGCCACACCCTCGCCTCGGAGTCGGAGGCGTCCAGGGGGGCGGTGAGCAGGGAGGGTTCCGCCGGACCCCAGTCCGCCGGCAGCGTCACCGTCGCGGCGGTGGCGCCGTTGTTGAAGAGCAGCGCCAGAGCGCCGCAGCGCAGGCCGAGCAGACCGGCTTCGTCCTCCAGCAGCCAGGTGTGGCGGGGCTCCAGCCGCAGGGCGGGGTTGGCGTGGCGAAAGGCGATCAGGGCTTGAAAAAAGGCGAGCAGCGACTTGTCCTGCGCGTCATCCCAGAGCATCGGCAAGCGCGCCTCCTCCAGCCGCCCCACCCCGGCCCGTTGCGACAGTCCCACCTCGGTGCCGTAGTAGAGGATCGGCGGCTGGGGCAGGGTGAATTGAAACAGAGCCGCCAGGCGCAGCCGCCGCTGGTCGCCATCCACGAGCCAGAGGAAGCGGTTCATGTCGTGGTTGTCGAGAAACGTCGGCAACACCAGCGCGTCCCCGAACCAGGACAGGTGCTGCTCCACGGCGTGGGCAAAGGCGCTGGCGCTGAGCTGGCGCTGGGCGAAGAAGCCGCGCATCAGCTCCAGCAGGCGGAAATCCAGGCAGCCATCCATCCGGCCGAAGTAGGAGCGCATCACATCCGGCGGCTGGGTGATCTCCCCCAGGGTCACCGCCTCGGGGCTGAGACGGCGGGTGCCCTCGCGGAAGAGCGACCAGAAGGCATGGCTGACATTCGCCGCGTAATCGAGGCGAAACCCGTCGCAGCCACGGGCCAACCAGAAGCGGGCGTGCTCCAGGAAATAGGCGCGCACTTCCGGATGGTCGGTCTGCAGCTCCGGTTGGCCGGGCAC
>CAYVWU010000101.1:0-8824 GCA_964455575.1 uncultured Cyanobium sp.
GCAGCTCAAGGATGGAGAGATTGGGGTTCTTGGGGCTGGTGAAGGTGGTGCAGCGCCGCACGGTCGCCACCACGGTGGCGGTGCCGCCCGCCTCCAGGGCGGCAATGCGCACCAGATGGGCGTAATCGAGGTAGTCGCGCGGATAGTGGCGCAGGAGATCCTCCACCTGAAACAGGCCCAGAGCGGCCAGGCGCGTGGCCGTCTTCGGACCGATGCCGGGCACTTGCCCCAGGGGGCTGGAGGGCTCCAGGCGACGACCTTCTGTGGAGGTCTCCGGTGACGGGGATGGGGCCAGCAGGCGCAGCCGCGGCGGCGCGACGGTCTGGGGTGGGCGGAAGCGGCACTGGAGGGCATGCAGACCCTGGCGTAACTGGCACACCAGCCGCTGGCGCTGAGAGGCGCTGAGCTGGTCGTAACGGTCGAATCCCTGCCGCAGAACAGCCAGCTGACGTCCATCCGCCTCGCCGAGCCCCGCGGGCGGGGCGCTGAGGGTGCGCCGCACAAAGCCGCTGAAGGTGTCCGCCCGACCGCGGAGGTCGCCGAAGCCGCGTTCCGCCTCCAGCGCACAGGCCTTTTGCAGGGGAACGCACCAGGCCCGGAGGTCTGGCGGACCCAGAGTCAGTTCCCCTCGGACGGGTTCAGCTGGCTGTCGTGACGCCACAGGCGTTCGGCATTTTGGACCTGAAGACGGTGCTGCAGGCGCTGGTAGGACTCCGCCATTTTGAGAATGTCCTGGCGCCGTTGCAGGAGCCGCTGGCGGCAGGTGCGCAGGCGGGGGTGCTCCATTTCCAGATCCACCATGCGCAGCAACACGCCGAGCGGAGCGTGGAGATGGCGGCCGGCCTCATGGGGAAGCAACGGCAAGCGCAGCAGGTTGGGTGGCGCGCCATGGGATTCAATCTGTCCGCTGAGCACGGAATCCAGCAGGCGCACGGGGAGCACGGCGGGCAGGAGCCCAGCGCGCATCAGCTCCATGTTGGCGCCGTGGGAGAGGTTGCGCAGACGGCGCTGGAGGGCCACCTCGAGGCCCTCCAGCCAGTGCAACAGCCGCACCGGATCCCGGGGGAGCTGGCCCTCGGACCAGAGCGACTCCCCCGTGGATGGCCCCTCGGCCGAGGCGGAGAGCTCTTCGGCAATCCAGGCGGCGACCCAGGGAGGCGTGTCGTCCTCCGACTCCCCGTCGGCGGAGCGATCGGCCGGGGAGCGATCGGTGGAAGAGGGATCCGGGCGAAGGGGAGCCCAGGCCAGGGAGAGGGTTGAGAGGGGGGGCGCCAGGTTGAGCTGGACCGACCCCTGCGGGAGGGGGGAACCCTCGGCGTCCGAGACCTCCCGGTCGGCCCCCACCGCATCCTCCTCTCCGTCCTCCTCCTCTCCTTCCGTCCCCTCGCCGTCCTCATCGTCACCTTCGCCCACGGCCCCAGCCAGGGCTCGCAGCGCCAGATGCTGGCGTTCGCGCGCCATCTGGCTGGCCAGGCTCTGCAGTTGCTCCACCGTGAGCAGGGAACAGCAGCTGTTGAGGAGACGCTTCAGGCGGACATGCAACTGGTGTCGCACCCGTGAAGGCAAACGGTTGTAGCGCCGGGGATGCACCTGGGTCGCGAGGGTGGCACAGGCCTGATCCAGGCTGGTGGGCAGCACCTCGCGCAGAACTTGCAGATACAGGGCCAACTCGCGGTAGAGCTGGGGAATCTGCAGTTCCAGAGTGGCCTGGAGCGCTCCGAGGGGATGGGCCGCGGAACCGGCAGGCTCCCCCACCTCAGGCCGCCTTGCCCATCGCGGCGACCTCAGCGGCGAAATCACTCTGCTCCACCTCAATGCCTTCGCCGAGGGTGTAGCGCGTGAAGCGGCGCACGCGGATGTTTTCGCCGGTCTTGCCTGAGGTTTGCTTCACCAGTTCCCCCAGGGTGAGGGTGTTGTCTCTGATGAAGGGTTGGTCAAGGAGGGCCAGTTCCTTGAGCCGCTTGCCAATACGCCCCTCAACGATCTTGGCTTTCATCTCCTCTTTCTTCCCGGCCAAATCATCCCGTCCCATTTCGATGGACTTTTCCCGTTCCACAACAGCTTCGGGGATTTCATCCACACTCACATATTCCACATTGGGACAAGCAGCGATCTGCATGGCCACGTTGCGGACAAGCTCCTGAAAGAGCTCACCACGCGCCACGAAGTCGGTTTCGCAATTCACCTCCACCAGCACGCCCACGCGGCCACCGGTGTGGATGTAACTGCCAACCATGCCCTCAGCCGCCGTGCGGCCTGCCTTTTTCTCGGCGCTGGCGATGCCTTTCTGCCGCAGCCACTCAATGGCCTTGGGGATGTCGCCAGCGGTTTCTTTGAGGGCTTTCTTGCAATCCATCATGCCCGCGCCCGTTTTGTCGCGCAGGTCTTTAACGAGCTTGGCGCTGATCTCAGCCATGGGAAAAATGAAAGGGTACGAATGACAAGCGGAACGGAATTCTGAACCGCGAAGGGCTCAGCCCTCTTCCTCAGCGCGATCCTGGGAGCCGTGCCGACCTTCATTGATGGCGTCGGCGAGGCGGCCGAGGACGAGCTGCACCGAACGCACCGCGTCGTCGTTGCAAGGAATCGGCACGTCGCAGAGATCGGGATCGCAGTTGGTGTCCAGCATGGACACAAGGGGAATGTCCAGCTTGCGGCATTCGAGAACAGCGTTGGTCTCACGCCGCTGATCGACGAGCACAACCACATCGGGGAGGCGACGCATGGTCTTCAGACCGCCCAGATACTTCTGCAGGCGATCCAGCTCGCGACGCAACACCGCGGCCTCCTTCTTCGGGCGCATGGCGATCGCCCCGGACGACTCCATCCGCTCCAGATCCTTCAGGCGATCAATGCGGGCGCGCATGGTGCTCCAGTTGGTGAGCATGCCGCCCAACCAGCGCTGATTGACATAGGCCGCGCCACAGCGGGTCGCCTCCTGGGCGATCACCTCGGAAGCCTGCTTTTTGGTGCCAACGAAAAGAAAACGTTTGCCACTGCGGGAGGCATTGCGCACCCACTTGTAGGCATTGTTCATGCAGACGGCAGTCTGCACAAGATCAATAATATGAACACCATTTCGCGCGCAATAAATATAGCGCGACATCTTGGGGTTCCAACGACGGGTCTGGTGGCCAAAGTGGGCACCAGCCTCCATCATCTCGGCGAGCGTGACGACAGCCATGGTTCAGGGGGTTTCGGGTTGACCTTCCACCTGCCAGGGATGCGGCCCAAAGGGCTGCCATCACCCGAAACGTGCAGGTGTGTGGGATGGATTGGCTCTGACAACTTACCAAACGATCAGCGCAGTCCCTGCCGGCGCGCTTCGGCGAACAGCTCGCGCACGCCCAGGCGGTTGAGGGGCAGCCGCAGCAGCTCCATCGCCCAACGGGCCTGTCCATGGCGCACCAGCCAGGCCAACAGGGGCCGCAGACTCCGCTCATTGAGCAGGCCTCCGAGGGTGAGCAGCTCCCAGAGCAGACGATGGAGCCAGGTGTACTGAACGATGAAGCGCACCCGACGGCTGGGATGCTTGCGGAAAAACACCAGAGCCATCTTGGCCCGCTCGCGCTCCACCCGCATTAAATCCGGGATCTGATCCAGGGAGAGGGCCGGATGCCAGTGGTAACCCACCGCCTCCGGGGCCCGCACAAGCACCACGCCCAGCTGGCGCAACCGTTCCCCCAGCTCCAGATCCTCCCAGCCATAGAGATGGAAACCGGTGTCAAACAGGCCGGCCCGCTCCAACACCGCGCGATCGATCGCCACATTGCCGGTGGCGAAGTAGGCCCAGGAGAGATCGGTGAGCTTGTGGGGTTCGCTGGTGGGATTCTCGAAGTTCGCCGTGTTGACCACGGCGCCATAGGTGAAGCAAAGGCGATCGCCGCGCTGGTGCCAGGCCTCGGTCAGAGTCCGGGCATGGCTGGCGAGAAAGGTGGGGGTCACCACCAGATCGCTGTCGATGAACACGATCACATCCCCCCGAGCCTCCCGCACGCCCCGGTTGCGACCCTCCGCTGGTCCGCCATGCTCCTGGCGGATCAAGCGGACATGGGGCAAGGCCGCGGCATGGGCGCGCAACCAGGGCACCGTGTCGTCGCTGGAGCCATCGTCGACCACCACCACCTCATACCCCTGAACGGGAGCGGAGATCTGCTGCTCTTCCAGGGCGCGCAGGCACTTCCGCAGGATGGGCAGACGGTTGTAGGTGGGGATGACGACGCTGAAAAACATGGATGGGGCCTGCATGGAAAAGGGGGGATCCGCTGGATCCCCCCTGCCCGAAGCTCCCGAGGGGAGCGCCAAGGGGTGGTCTTCAGTCCGCCGCGCCGCCGTTGCTGGCGGTACCGGTCACGCCGTTGCCAGCTCCTTCACCACGGCCGTCGTTGCGGAGTTTGCGCTTCTTGAACTTGCGGGCGTAGGCGCGATTGCGCTCCTGTTTTTCCTTCTTGAGATTGCGGCGTTTGGCCATGCGCGAGAGGCGTCTGAATGGATGAGGACAACACTAGCCAACCGCCCTCTGCCCCCCGCCCCTGGACGCCAGGCGCCTCAGCCCACCAGGGCGGGCTCACCGCTCCAAAGCCGTCCATCCTCCATCTGCACGAGTCGGTCGGCCACGTCCAGGATGCGCGGGTCGTGGGTGACCATCAACACAGCGCACCCCTGCTCGCGGGCCAGCGACTGCAGCAGCAGCACCACATCCCGCCCGGTGCGCCGGTCCAGGGCCGCGGTCGGTTCATCGGCCAGAAGGAGGCGGGGCTCCGCCGCCAGGGCCCGGGCGATGGCGACACGCTGCTTCTGACCGCCGGACAGGTCGTGGGGCAGCTTGCCCATGTGCTCCTCCAGGCCCACCGCCCGCAGCCATTCCCGGGCCAGGTCGCGACGGACCCGGTAAGAGAGGTTCGGCAGCAGATCGGAACCCATCTGCACGTTCTGCTCCGCCGTCAGGCAGCGTAGGAGGTTGTGCCCCTGGAAAATCATGCCGATCTGGCGGCGAATCCGCTGCCGTTCGCCCCGGCCGCTGCTCAGCAGCTCCTGACCCAGCACCCGCACCGAGCCCTCCATCACCTGGCGCAGGGCCCCCACCAGGGTGAGCAGGGTGGTCTTGCCACAGCCTGAGGGCCCAGTGAGCAGCACCACCTCCCCGGGCTGAATGCGCAGATCGACAGCCTGGAGCACCTGGCGGCGGGTCGCCCCGCGGCCATACCAATGGCTCAAGCCCTGGATATCAACGGCGGGGATGGTCTCGCTCGACATCGGCATGGCGTCAGAAGATCTCGGCGGGGTCAGCGTCGGCGAGTTTGCGCATCGCCAGAAGCGCCGAGACCATGCACATCGTGAAGATCATCGCCAAAACCACCAAGGAACGATGGGTGTCCATCTGAACCGGCAAGCCCGTTCCTTTGCGCACCATCACATAGAGCGCCTGTCCGGTGAGCCAGGCGGGCAGATAGCCCAGGATGGCGAGAAGAAAACCCTCACGTGCCACAACCCCTAGCAGATCGCTGAGTGGATATCCCATCGCCATCAACGTGGCGTATTCCGGCAGGTGGTCGCTGACATCCGAGTGGAGAATCTGGTACACGATCACGCAGCCCACCACAAAGCCCATCGCGGCGCCGAGGGTGAAGATGAAGCCGATGGCGGTGCTGCCGCGCCAATAGTTCATCTCAAACTCCTCAAAGCCCCGCTTGCTGTAGATCGCCACATCCTTCGGCAACCGTTGGCGCAAGCGCTGAGCCACGGCGGTGGCATCGGCTCCGGGCCGCAGACGGATCAGCCCCAGCTCGATGCTCCCGGGTGGAGTGTTGGGCAGCAGCTGAAGGAAGGTTTCGCGGCTGGTGAGCATGTTTCCATCCGCCCCGAAGGAGGGCCCCAGGGACACCAGCCCCGCCACGCGGATCCGCTTGCCCGCCACTTCCGTCTCCACGGTGCGCCCCTCTTTGATCCAGCGGGCCACAGGGCCGTATTCCGCGCGTGAGCGCTCGTCGAACAACACGCGCCCGCGCTGGGTCAGGAGGCGGGCCTGCTCCCCGAGAGCGGAGGGCAGGAAGAGGGGATCGCCGGGCTCAAAGCCGAGGGTCAGGATGGAGCGGGTGGTGCGCGTCTCGGGGTTGCGCCAGAGCAATTGGTTCCAATTCACCGGGGTGGTGCCGACCACGTCCGGATCCGCCGTGACCTGCACGAGGCGACGCCGGGGGAAGCCCGCCATGGCGATGGAGCTCATCGTGCGCGGACTGATCACCACCAGATCCGCGTCGAGGAGTTTGTGCAGGGTGACGCTGGCGTCGAAGAGGCCGTCGCGGAATCCCAGCTGCATGAACATCAGGATGCCCGCGAAGCAGATGCCCGCCAAAGCCACCGCCAAACGCGCCGGCTGGCGAATGAGGAGCAGCCAGGCCAGAGGAATGCGGCGCTCCTGCCAGGGCAGGGAGGGCCTCATGGATCCAGGCGGGCGATCACCTTCAGGCCCGTCAGGGCGCGCACCCGGCGGGCATCCTCCGGATTCAGGGCCACCCGTACCTCCACGATGCGGGCATCCACGTCACCGCTGGGGTCGGTGGAGAGCACCTCCCGCTGGCGGATCTGGGGGCTGATGCGGAAAACCGTTCCCCGCAGGCTGCCGGCAAAGCCGCCGTTCTCACTGCTGAGGCGCACGCCCTGACCGAGCCGCACGCTGTCGATGTCGCTTTCATAGACCTCGAGCAAGGCCTCCATGCGGTCGTTGGCCCCGAGCTCAAGGATGCCTTTGTCGGTGGAGCGCTCCCCCGCATGGGCGATCAACCGCAACACGGTGCCCGTGATCGGTGCCCGCAGGATCGTGTTCTCCAGGTCCGCCCGCACCCGTTCCAGATCAGCCCGGGCCACCTGCCATTCACCGAGCAGCTGCAGATACTGCTGCTCGCGGCGATCCAATTCATCCGCGCTGAGGGCACCGACTCGGGTGAGCTGCCGATAGCGATTGAGCTCCCTCTCCTCCACCCGCAGCCGGCGAGCAAGATTGGCCAGGCGCGTGTCGATGAGCAGTTTTTCCGCCGCCAGGGTGGGGCGGGTGTCAAACAACGCCAGAACCTGCCCCCGCTCCACCCGGTCGCCTTCGTTGACAAGCAGGCGGGTGATGCGCGGGCTGCCGCCCACCCCGGCGATCGGGGCCGCCAGCACCCGGACCTCCCCGGCGGGTTCCAGGCGACCGAGGGCCCCCACCGCTTCAACGGGCTTCGGAGCGGGAGCCGTCTTGGCGGGGCCGGTGGTCCGTGCGGGCGGGCGGTTGGCCAGGGGCAATTGCCGGGTGGCCACCAGGGCGGTCAGCGTCAGGGCGGCGCCGGCGAGGGCGGCGACGAGCCCAAACGCCATCGGACCGCCAGGAAACGGGGACGGTCCCGACCCCGATTCGGGGGAGGTCGGCTTCAGGGATTCAGAGGTGGCGCGGGAGGGAGGGGATCGTCGAAGAGCAGGGTCTCGATGTAGGTGTTCGCCCACTCCGGGTTGAAGGCCTTCTCCAGCACGCGCCGCGTCTTGTCGTTTTGTTTCTGTTGGTGACAATAGTGGAGCTGACCCGACCATCTGGCGATAGTAGCCGGATCGTTCCAATTCATGACAGGTGTGCAGCGGCTGGTCTCCGCCAGCAGCTCCAGAATCTCCGCCACCTCCTCCACGAACCAGCCCTCTTCCTCCGGCGTGCGTGGCCGAATGAACAGCACATGGGGGGAAAAGATGGCCCCCCAGACCGGCAGCTCCCGGACCTCGCTGAATGGCGGACGGCGCCGCTCCGCCAACCGGCTGGCGATGGAGGCCGGCAGGGTCCCGTTCACCGGAGACAGATCGACGATGGCGGCGGACACCACGCCGCGACCGGCGACGATGTCGGCCCCGAACACGGGCAGGTCGTAGCGGGGATCTGGGAAGAAAACACAGTGCAGAATCTGCAGCCCCGCCCCCAGACGGGCGGTTTCCAGATGCAGCTTGCGCAGGCCGCGGCTGCAATGCAGTTCGTTGTGAATGAACAGGCGTTCGCCATCCAGGCTGCCGCTGATGGCCTCCAGGGAGGGATCCAGCTCCAGGGGGCGCAGCTCCGGCAGCCCCTCGCGGATCTGGCGGATGCGCGCCGCCAGGGCATCGACGAGGGGGTGGACGCCCTCCGAGGCGCGGCTGGGGGTTTCCCGGGTCTCGGCCCCCGGGGCGACGCACGGGTCGGCTTCGGCGTGGGCTCCGGAGTCGGAGGCGGGAACGGAGGCGGTGTCGGTGGCCCGGGTCATCAGCGGAAGCGAGCGACCAGCAGAATGTCAATCCTGCCATGTGTCGATGAGTCACTCCGGGGGGTGCCGCGCCACCCTTTTGCCCGCCCTGGGAGACCCCAGCAACCAGCGGCTCGCCAATGGCGTCGAGCTGGTGAGCCTGGTTCTCCCCGAGGCGCCGTTGGTTTGCCTGGATTTCTGGTGCCGGGCCGGCAGCGTGTTTGAAACACCAGCGGAAAGCGGCATGGCCCACTTCCTCGAACACATGGTGTTCAAGGGCAGCGACCACCTCTCCCCCGGCGAATTCGATCTGCGGGTGGAGGCCCTGGGAGGCAGCAGCAACGCCGCCACAGGCTTTGACGACGTGCACTACCACGTGCTCATCAACCCGGAGGCGGCCCCCGACGCCCTGGACCTCCTGCTCGAACTCGTCCTCTCCCCCCGACTGGAGGCGGAGAGCTTCGCCATGGAGCGCCAGGTGGTGCTGGAGGAACTGGCCCAGAGCGAGGATCAGCCCGAAGAGGTGGCCCTCCAACGCCTGCTGGAGCTGGCCTGCCCCGGCCATCCCTACAGCCTGCCGATCCTGGGGC
>CAYVWU010000102.1:0-8804 GCA_964455575.1 uncultured Cyanobium sp.
GCCCAGGTGTCATGGATGCCCAGGCCACCCGGGGTGTTGCTGTTGAGGCCGAGGTAGCCGGCCTGCACCATGGCGCCGGGGAGCACATTCAGCTCCGGAGCCATGTAAGGCCGATCGCTCTGGGTGGGCGTGATGCCGAAGAAGCTGTAGTTGAGATGGGTGAGCTGATCGGCGCGCACGTCCGCGACACGGAAATCACGCCCGTAGATGCCCCATTCCTCGAAGTAACCCACCAACCGCATCGCCTCGACGGAGCCGCCGGTCGTGCCGCCAGTGGTGCCGCCAGTGGTACCGCCGGTCGTGCCGCCACCGGAGCCGGGGAGGGAACCAGTCCCCGTGCCGGAATCGGTCCCCGTGCCCGTGCCCGTGCCGGAGCCTGTGGTGGAGCCGGTGCCCGTCCCTGTCCCGGTGTCAATACCCGTCCCAGTTCCGGTCCCGAAGTCGGTGCCTGTGCCTGTGCCTGTGCCGGTGCCTGAACCTGTACCACCCGTAGATCCTGTGCCGGTGCCACCGGTGGAGCCCGTGCCGGTGGCGCTACCGCTATCGGTACCCGTACCCGTACCCGTGCCCGAGTCCGTGGTGGTGCCCGAGTCCGTGGTGGTGCCTGTTGTTGACCCTGTGGAGGTGCTGGTGCCGCTGCTGAATTCGAACAGGTCCGCCACCGTCTGGCCGTTCAGAGTGCCGCTGGCCTGGAAGTAGGAGCTGACACTGGCCCCGACGCCCAGACCCTGAGACGAGGCCCAGCCGGGAGCCGAGAGGGTCACCTCCTGGCGACCATCCGCCAGCAGGCGCTGCTGGACCGTGAAATCACTGATGCTGCGGAGAGCATGGTCGCTGATGAACGTCACGCTCCAGCCGGCGGGGACCGACGCGTTGGTGGCGTTCCGCACGGTGACCGTGCCTTCGTAGGTGCCGCTCCAGCCGCTGCCGAGCTGGATTTCCACCGACAAGCCACCGGACGTCGACCCCGTCCCGGTCTGTGTCCCTGTAGCGGTTCCCGTTCCGGTGCTGCTGCCCGTTCCGGTCCCGGTGTCACTGGTGGTGCCCCCGGTGCCCCCGGTGCCCCCGGTGGTGCCGGTGGTGCCCCCGGTGGTGCCCCCAGTGGTGGTGCCGCTGTCGCCGCCAGCCGTGCCGGAGCCAGATCCCGCTCCGGCTCCCAAGAGCACCAGCTCCTCCAGGGTCACGGTGGAATCGCTGTCGCTGTTCACCGTGAAGCCCAGATCCAGCTTCGCGCCAGCGGCTAGCGGAGGGGCGCCGGCGGCGGCACGCACAGTGATGGTGTAAGTGCCGTCGCTGTTGAGCTGGGCGCTTTCATCACCGGTATAGAAATCAAAGGCGTTGTACTTGGAAACGAAGCTGAAGCTCCAGCCACTCAACGCCTGCGCGCTGGTGTTTGTCACCGAGAATGTGCCGCTGAGGCCGCCCCAGAAGCTGCTGGCGGCCGTCACAGAAGCCTGCAGCACACCATTCAGATCGAAGGTTGAAGAGGTCATGGGAAGGAGGAAGAAAGGGTTGCAGAGAGGGATCCCTGAACCGGTGTGCTGTCATCCTCAAGCGCGCAGCCCGATCGGGGAACACTGCACGCGCAGTGTCTTTCTGCGCAGAGATCTCTCCGCTCCCTGCCCTCGTGTTGGGGCTCAGCCGTGGAGGCCCAACCTCAGGGCGAGGGCCGCCGCCGCATTGCGGTCGGGCAGCTCCAGCTTCCGCAGGATGCGCTGCACGTGATCGCGGGCCGTCACCTCCGCCACCACGATCCGCTCCGCGATCTGACGGTTGGTGAGGCCCTCCACCACCAAGGCCAGCACATCCCGTTCCCGCTCGGTGAGGGAGGAGACGATCGCCTGCGCCTCCTGAATCCGCCGCTCAGCTTCGGGATCGAGATGGCTCTGGCCCTCCCGCAGCCGCTCCACCGCCCGCAGCAACCCTCCCTGGCCCACCGATCCCTCCCAGACGATCGCCACCCGCGGCGCGCCGAGCAAGGCCAGCAGGGGCAGAGGCGGGGCCTCGTCCTGCAGGAGCACCAGCAGGGAAGGGGGATCCGGCCGGCGCCGCCATTCCACCAGCAGCGGAACACAGTCCCCATCGCGGAGCCGACTCGTGGTCGCCACGAGCACGTCTGCGGCGGCCTCCGGCAACAGGGGCCTCAAGCCAGCGACAGTGGAGGCCATGCCGAGCAGGCGCGGGGGGGGGACCGCCGGGTCCTGGCTGAGCAGGTTGCTGCGCAACATGGTGACGTAGGCGGGAGAGGGGTTCCCCACCACCAGCTGGACGCCACTGAGCAGGCGACGGAGGGAGGCGTCGATCCGAGGAAAGTCAGGGGACCCGGCGGCGGTCATCGTCGGCGGCGAAGGGATCAGAACCGCGTGGGCACCGGCGCCTCCGCCAGGCCCAGTGAACGCTCCAGCCCGGAGAGCACCACATCGGCCACAACCTTCACACGCCAGCGACAGGCCTGGGTTTCACTGCAGGCCAGGGTCCCCGTCTCCCAGTATTTGTTGCTGCCCGCGCCACCGCCGCAGAGGGCGAAGTGTTCGCAGGTCTGGCGGCACATCTCCACGCCAGCGGCCATGTCATCGGCGATGCGCTGAAAGGCCGGCGTGGCCATCGCCTCCTCCAGGGAATCCTGCCCCACCCGCCCCAGGAGGAAGTCGCCATAGCGCTCCGTGCGCACGCCCAGCAGCTCCGGATCAAAGGTGGAAAAGCGCCCCTCCACATCCACGCTCAGGATCACGAAGGGGCGGTTCATGTCGGTGTGGTCGACGCGGGCGCCACCCGCCACCTGGCCGCAGAGCGTCTCGAATTCCCGCAGGCGCAGGGCGCCGGGATGCTGGGCGCAGAGCTGCCAGAAGCGCTCCAGGAAGGCGCGCCAACGGCCCTCCAGCTCAGGCTGATCGAGGCTGGAGAGCGCATTGGCGCCTTCCGTCTCCTCCATGTTGAAGCCCACATCGCGGATGCCGTGCTCCCGGTAGAAGTCAAAGAGCGCATCGGCATGATCGAGGGAGGCGGCGGTGAGCACCGTGATCGCCTGAAACGGCAGGCCATGGCGCTGCAACTGAGCGATGCCCCGCATGGTGGCGGCATGGCTGCCGAGACCGGTGCGGGTGCGGCGATGGGCATCGTGCAGGAACGCGGGACCATCCACGCTCACCCCCACCTGGATGGCATTGCGGGCGAAGCAGTCGCACCAGCGGTCATCGATCACCATGGCATTGGTCTGAATCGCCTGCTGGATGCGCAGATCGCCGCGGCCATGGCGCGCGAGAGCGGCGGCAATGCGATGGCTCGCCTCGTCGTAGAAGGCGGGCGGCACCATCAGGGGCTCCCCGGCATGCCAAAGGAGCGTGAAATCACCCGCCACAAAGGGGCTGCTCAGCACCGTGTCGAGGATCGGATCCAGCAGGGCCGGTTCCAGGCGGCGACGGTCGCGGCGATCGGGGAGATAGCAGTAGTCGCAGTCGAGATTGCAAAACGGTGTGGCCTGGACCACCAGCAGGTCCAACGGACCGGCGACATCCGCGGGCAGGGGACCGGCATCGTCCTCAGCGGCGGCCGTGAAAAGGGAAGGGGACAACACCACGCGACTCACCAGTTGATGAAGCGAGGACCATTGCGGAAGTTGCCCCAGCCGGGACGGAAGTTGGCCCATACTTGCGGGCGGTAGTTGGCGCCACCGTGGACCCGGTTGGGCCAGCCGCGATTGGCCCAGCCGCGGTTGTTGCCGTTCAACCAGGCACCCGCCATCAGCCAGGGCTCCCCGTCCTTGGTGCCGTCCTGAAGGCCGGCCTCCACAGCCCCGGCGCGGGCGCGGATCTCCGCCGACAGGCGCTTCAGTCGGGCCTCCATGGCCTCCGTTGGCGACTCCTCGCTGGCCTCACCCCGGCCAGGCGGGGGCAGAGCGGCGTCCGCGGCGGCGCTCGCCTCCGCGGGGTTGTCCGGAGGGGTGGCCGAGACGGAAGCCTCCGCCGGCAGGGACGCCGAGAGGGAGAGGGAGGGCAGGGAGAGCAGGAACGCCAGCAGGCCGGCGGAAGGGTTCTGGGGCATGGCGGCAGGGGATCAGGGGCGGGTGGAGGGCGCTGGAGCAGCGGGGGCGGCCGGGACGGCGGGGGCGGCGGGGGTCGCGCCCGGGGCCAGCCGTTCATGGGTCAACAGCACGGCCTCGAAGTAGGCGCGCACCATGTCGCTCGGCAGCTGCACGATCCCCTGGGGACCAAACCAACGGTTCACGGCTGCCACCGAGGCCGGCTCGTCATCGAGGTAGCCCTGGAGCATCCCGATGATGGCCAGATCCGCCAGGTTGCGGAACGTGGAGTTGTTCTCCGGCACGATGCAGCCCACCGCGTAGCGGCCATAGGCCTCCCGCGGCACAAGCTCATAGGCCCGGGCGGTCTTGAACTGCTTGGCATAGGGGGCGAGCGCCCCCGCCAGCAGGATCGAATCCCCCGCCATGCCATCCAGTCGGCCCCGGATGACCTGGGCCACGCCCGTCTCCAGATCCTTCTGGGGCACCCGCACGGCCGCCGGCTGCAACGTGCGGATCGTCGCCTCCCCCAGGGAACCGGGAATCACGCCGATGCGCTTGCCCGCAAGGGCCTGTGGCGTGGCCTGCACGCCACCTTTGGTGAGCAGGCGAATGCCCGAGAGGCTGAAGGGCACGCTGTAGTCCACCACCATCTCCTGCTGCCAGGTGAAAGGGAGACCGCAGGCCAGATCGACATCGCCGCGACTCACCAACTGATACAGCGCGTCGGTGCTGTCCACGGGGCGAAACTCAAGACGCACCGGCTTCTGGAGGTAGCGCGACACCTCCGCGGCGATGCGTTGCGCCACATCCACCGAGACCCCCACCAGCTGCTGTTGGCCGTCGACATAGGCGTAGGGGATCAGGTTGGTGCGCGTGCCGATGGTGATCACCCCCGTGCGAGCGGCACGCTCCACCACGGTTTCCGCCCGGGCGGCGGGGGCGGCGGCCAGCAGAGCGCCCGCCAGGCCGAGGGCCGCCAACCAGGGATTGCCCCGGCGGGGGCGACAGAGGGGCGACGGGGTGGAGAGGGCCAGTGAGGGCTGGTGGGGCGCGTCGGACTGAGGCAAGCGCGGGGAAGGGGGCTGCCTGGATCATGGCCAGCGATGGGTCAGCGGTCAGGCGCTGGCGGCGGGAGCGTGGGACTTCTTCATCTGCGCCGCGGCCCTGCTAGGCCTGAGGGATGCCCGCCGCCGCCCCCCTCGACTTCCTGCCGCCCCGCCTGGATGGGCGGGTGTTGACCGTCAGCCGCTGGTTGCTGCCGCTCTGGCTGCGCCACCAAAGCCGCGTCACCCGACTCACGGTGCGGCATCCCGAACGCCTGCTGGAGGCCATGGAGCGGTTTCAGGCGGGGGGGATTCGGCTCCTGATCGCCTTCCGCCACCCGAGTGTGGAGGATCCCGCCGTCATGGCCCACCTGTTTTGGCGAGCCTTGCCACTGGAGGCCAGGCGCCGGGGGGTGAAGCTGCGGCTCCAGCCCCATGCTCAGTTCCTCTACGACCGAGGCATTCCCCTTTGGGCAGGCTCGCGGGTGGGTTGGCTGCTCTCCCGCCTGGGGGGCTTCTCCATCCAGCGGGGCAAGCTCGATGCGCCAGCCTTGCGCACCGCGCGCCAGTTGCTGCTGGAAGGGCCCTACCCCCTGGCGGTGGCGCCGGAGGGGGCCACCAACGGCCACAACGAAATCGTCAGCCCCCTGGAGCCCGGCGTGGCCCAACTGGCGTTCTGGACGGCGGAAGACCTGCGCAAGGCCGGTCGGAGCGAACGGATGCTGGTGTTGCCCGTGGGATTGCAGTACAGCTTCAGCCAGCCGGTGTGGCCCGCCATCGACGCCCTGCTGCGCCAGCTGGAGCGGGAAGCGGGACTCGACAGCGCTCCCGAAGGCGCGCCGGGGCCGGAGCGGCTCTACGGCCGGCTGGTCTGCTTGGCGGAGCGCATGCTCACTTTGATGGAGACGTTCTACCGGGACGCCTACCACCGTCCTCTGCCCGTGGCCGGCCCCCTCCCGGCGGGAGAAGCGGGGCAGGCGGCCTTGGCGGAACGGCTGGGGCGCCTGCTGGAGACGGCGCTGGAGGTGGTGGAGAGCTCCTTCGGGCTGCAGGCGCGCGGGGATCTGGCCAGCCGCTGCCGGCGACTGGAACAGGCCGGCTGGGACCGCATCCACCCCGCGGGCGGCAACGGCGCCCGCTCCCCCCTGGAACGAGGCCTAGCGGACCGGTTGGCGGAGGAAACGGAACGGCGGCTGTGGCACATGCGGCTGGTGGAGTCTTTCGTGGCGGTGAGCGGCACATATGTGCGCGAGCGGCCCAGCCCCGAGCGCTTCGCCGACACCCTGCTGCTGCTGTGGGACACCCAGTGCCGCCTGCTCGGGGGCACCCCCGTGGAGCGCCCTCGCCTGGGTTCGCGGCAGGCGTGGATCACGATCGACACCCCGATCGCCGTGGAGCAGCGCCTGGAGGCCTATCGGGTGGATCGTCGACGGGCGGTGGCCGACCTTACGGGGGAGCTGCAGCGGCGTCTCGAGAAACTGATCCTGCCCAGCGGCCATGCAGCAGCGGAATGACCAAACAGGACGAAAAAGGGCGATTCAGGGGAACGAATGAAGGTGGCTGGTGGCTGGCAGGAGGCCAGCGCCGCGGGTTCAACCGTTGGAGCCTGGGACCACCAGGCCATGGGATCGGAAGCCATCGCGCAGGAAGGTGGCTAGCGGGGCAGGGTTGGCCTGGCTGAAATGGGGCGAAGTATCAACGTAAAGAATATTGCCGTTTAAAGTTGGATAACATCCGTCTTTTTCGCACAGTTGGGGAACCGGATCAAGGTATAAAATTCGGGGATTCTCTTTAGCAAAAACCTGCAGAATTTTTGTAAGGGGAGCTCGATTGGCCAATGTCAACGGCTTTGACATGCGACAACCTCGTCCTCCTGTCAAGAGAAAACTTCGTTGGAAATCTTCTTCAGAGCATGTGTGTGGGATGTCATCCATCAACACAATGGCTGCAGCCCTTGGCAAGGCATCGTTGCGCAATTGTTGGATTTGATTTTGAACGCCTATGAGCCCCTCCTTCGTTTCAGGGACGCGACGAGAGTAAACGACGACATCCCTGGGTTGAAGATTCTCGATAAACCGTTGATACACCTGGCTATTATTCCAGAAATCTGCCGCGGCAATGGTGTCTTTGGTATGAAACTGGTGAGTCATTGCATTGGTGAGATAGCGCACACCAGCAAAACCGATCTGCTCCGCTGCCGACTGCACACTGGGGACAAGGTTGCTGGCATGGCTGTCGCCAAGGACGAAGACATGAGGCTTCAGACTGGAGCGATCAAGGCAGGAAGTCCACTGGCTACGATCCAACTTGATGCTCATCAGCTCGCAGGGCATTTTCGATTGAACATAGACAAAATCTTCGCCCTTAAACTTTCCGAGATACATTTCACTCCCCAGACCCTTGTTGATTCCAAGGAGCAATATAGCCGCCAGAATCAAGGCCCCGATTCCAATGGCAATGCAATGGACATCGCGAAGGGATGGCCTGGGCTTTCGACAGGGAACCTCAATGTAGCGATACGAGAAGACGGAAAGAGCACCAATCAAGAGGATCTGGAAGGGAATGGTCCACCAATGAATACCGATTGACAGACGACTGAGAGCAATCACACCCCAATGCCAGAGATACAAGGAATAGGAAATCAATCCAATCCATACCAATCTTCTATTCGTCAGCAAGTCATAGGCCCATGTCCGTTCACGCAGCGCAAAGAGAAGGACCAGCGTTGCAAGAACAGCTGCGATCGTTGCCGGCACCGCAAACGCAACGGGAAGAAAAAAAGTGAGCCCAAGCAAAAGCATGCTGCTCGTCACCCCGATAGCGGGGATTGATTTATCCCTTCCCCATCCAAGACGCGCCCAGACGAGAAAAAGCAGGCATCCTGCACCCATCTCCCAGAACCTGGAGGGCATCAAGAAATAAGCAGCTGCATGATTTCTGGGATACAAGAAGATAAATAGACCAAGTGAAAATAGCGATATAACAATGATCAGAATTGCTAGATTACGCGTGCCTCGCACCGAGGAATGCGGAAATCCAGTGATAAGCAACAGGAAGGGGAAGATGAAATAAAATTGTTCCTCCACGCCAAGAGACCAGGTATGCGTATAAGGATTGAGTTTTGCCGATTCCGAAAAGTATTGCACTGCATCGCGATAAAGCTGAATATTGGAAAGGCCAAAAAGAGCTCGCCGCCCGATACCAAGAGTGACGCCTGGATCAGGAACCAGGAAGCAAATAACGATGGCGATGCTGACAACGAACAGCAAAAGCGCAGGCAACAGGCGACGGACCCTCCTGGCATAGAAGCCAAAAAACATCTCGGCGAAAGAGCTATTGGGCCGGCCTGCCAGCGATGCCATAATGACAAAGCCAGAAATAACAAAGAAAACGTCAACGCCAAGATATCCGCCAGGCAATAGCCTATCGTTGAAATGATTAATAATTACCGCCAATACGGCAACACCTCTCATCCCATCAATTTCGGGCCGATGCCCCATCCGCAGCGGGGCGATCCATTTCGTCATAGGAGAGGAGATGACGTGTTAGCCAATGATTAATTTTCGACAGACGGATCCTGACCGCGGCGGCCCGAAGGACACTTCCCCATGCGACACGGGAGACAGCAGAAAGCTCCTCGGGGGGCTCCATGCCTTGATGGCAGCAGAATTCGTCCTGCCACCGTCTAGGAGCATGTCGCATGTTGCCCCGTGGTCCGGCGGCAGTGATTGAACTCCGGG
>CAYVWU010000103.1:0-8781 GCA_964455575.1 uncultured Cyanobium sp.
GCCCAATCCGCCTTCGACCTGCGCACCGGCAAGGCCTATCCCTCCAGCAAGCCGAAGCCACCGAGCTACAGCAAGGTGTTTGGCCAAACCCTGGTGAAAATCTGCGAACAGAACCCGAGGGTGGTGGGCATCACGGCGGCGATGGCCACCGGCACGGGCCTCGATCTCCTGGAGAAGGCCCTGCCGGATCAATACTTTGATGTGGGCATTGCCGAGCAGCACGCGGTGACCATGGCGGCCGGCATGGCCTGCGAAGGGCTGCGGCCGGTGGTGGCGATCTACAGCACGTTTCTGCAGCGGGCCTACGACCAGTTGATTCACGACGTGGGCATTCAGAAGCTGCCGGTCACGTTTGTCCTCGACCGTGCCGGAATTGTGGGAGCGGATGGTCCCACCCACCAGGGCCAGTACGACATCAGCTACCTGCGAGCGGTGCCCAATTTCACGGTGATGGCTCCCAAGGATGAGGCTGAGCTGCAGCGCATGCTCGTGACGGCCCTGGCCCATGATGGCCCCTGCGCCATTCGGTTCCCGCGGGGAGAAGGGGAGGGCGTTCCCCTGATGGAGGAGGGCTGGCAACCCTTGCAGATCGGCCTGGCTGAGCAGCTGACCGACGGCGATGACCTCTTGATCGTCGCTTATGGATCCATGGTGGCGCCGGCCATGGCCACGGCCGGTTTGCTGCAGGAGCAGGGGGTGCGTGCCACCGTGGTGAATGCCCGTTTCCTGCGTCCCCTGGATGAAAGCCTTCTGCTTCCCCTCGCTCGTCGGATCACGCGGGTGGTGACCATGGAAGAGGGCGCCCTGGCGGGTGGCTTCGGTGGGGCGGTGGTGGAGGCCCTGAGCGACAACGGGATCCAGGCCAAGGTCCTGCGCATCGGCATTCCCGATGTGCTGGTCGATCACGCCACACCCGAGCAGAGCAAGGAGACCTTGGGTCTGACGCCCCCCCAGATGTCGCAGCGGATCCTGAGCCACTTCGCCGATTCACTGGCCACCTCAGCGGGTGATGCCCGGGAGTCCTCTGTCCAACCCGCTCTGCGACGTTGAGAGCTATTCAGAGCCTTTGCTCTGAATAGCCTCGGTCAAGAGCGCGGAAAGCGGCCTCTTTGAAGTCAGTTGACGCGAGGTCACTTGATGCGCTTAACGCCTGTGAACAGGTGTCGGATTCCCTGGACACAGCTCAACAAATGAATCGGTGGAGCTTCGGCAGCATTGCGCCAGCCAAAGCGCCACCGTTGAGGCGACAGCGACCTGGGTGGCGCGTCAGAGCACGCCGCGGGAGGCCAGACCTTGAATGGCCCCCATGCCCAGGATGTGACCCAGGCTGATGGTGCCGAGCATGGCTCCATGGCTCAGCCCACCAAAGAGAGCGGAGCTGGGCAGCTGCAGACCAACGTTGGGTTGCTTGATCGTCGCTTTGCCGATGGCGATGGCGATGACATTCGCCACGATCATCACCAAGCCGACTTTCGGGGACCAGGACACGGTGGCAGGGGCCAACGCCAGAACGGGAAGCAGCATGACGCCAAAGCAACCGCCCCATCTTCCGAGTTCAACGGCGTGGCAGGACCACGGCTTAAGACTTGTTCATCTCTCCCCCGTCGATCCGTTCGCCCCGTCGCGAAGCTGTTGACGGTCTGGCGACGGAGGTCGGAGGGCCGCTTCTCTGAGCAGGCTCACTTCCCCCGAGCGCTTCAAGCGGCTGATGGCCAGATCGATGCGCAGAGCTGTGGTCGGGTCCAGGTTGGGGGAATAGGCAAAACCCTGGGATTCCGGCCGCACGCCCCGGAGCACCAGGCCGGGCAGAACCTGGCCCCCAGAGTGATGGGCCAGGGCGTAGGTCAATTGCAGCTCATCCGCCAGGACGGCATCGGCCTTGTCTTCAGCCAGCAGGGGGATGGCGGCGCTGATGCGCGACAGGCGCACCACCTGAACCGGCGCTCCTTGGGAGGCTCGGTTGAGCTCCTCCAGGAGAGCCGCGCTCGTCGTCCCGGGACGCGCCGCCACCCGGCGACCGCGCAGATCCTGCAGGTTGCGCAGGGAGCCCGCGCTCCGTTGTCGCGTCTCCTCCACCACATGCACCGTGAGATATCCCACCAAAAGGGAGGCGGCCACGATGCGCACGAGGTAGGCGAGCAACACCAGCCCGTGGCCGCGGGTGGTCGTGACGATGGTGTTGCTGCCAGGACCTGTGGCCAGGATCTGGAAGATCCGGGCGAAGCTGCGCATCGTCCCCAGCGCCTCGGTGTCAGCCGAGTGGGCATGGCTCTCCACCCGCCAGGTGAGCAGGCTGAGGAGGCCGATGATCACGAGGAACCCGCCCAGCAACTGGAGCAAGGTGGGCCCGAGCAGGCTGCCGAGAAAGGCCTTGCCCAGATCGAAGCGACTCTGGAGTGCCAGCACCGCCAGCCCATCCTCCTGAAAGGGCAGGGAGAAGGTGAGGATGCGCAGGCGCTCGGGGGAGAGGTTGATGCAGCCCACGGCGAGGTCCACGTCGCCGCGGCGGGTGGCGGCCAGCAGGCTGCGGAGGTCCGGCCACTCCCGCAGGATGAAGGGGAGGCGCTCCTCCGTGGCCACTCGGGTCCAGAGATCCACCGCCAACCCTTTCCAGACCCCTTCCTTGCGGAAGCTGCAGGGTTGGGCCCCATCCACCACACCCACCCGCAGCACGGGCGCCGGGGGCTGACTCCTGGCTGGGATGGCGGCGGCGACCACCAGAATCCCGCTCAACGCCAGCAGGGCCACAGACCGACGCACCCCGACAGGAGGGAAGGTGCCGCCGAGCCGCTCAGTCATCGTCGCGTCGGGAAAGGAAGCCGAGAACCACAAGCAGATTGCTCAAGGTGAGAAACGCCTCGGCACCCCCATGGAGAGGATCAACATTGGCCAACACGTCGCCATAGCGCTGCTGGGCAATGATCGACGCGACGATGGTGACAGCGACAAACAACAGGGTGAGCTGAAAGCCGAGCAACGCCAGCCTGGGAAACGCCCTCACTTTGGAAGCCCAGAGAAGGAAGGCCAGATAAGGGAGCAGGGAGAGAACAAAGAAAGGACCGGGATTCACCCCGGCCAAGCCAGCGAACGGCGGGGTCGCCGTCAGAAGGAGCGTCATGGCTTGGAGGCTACGGAGGCGAGGGCATCGGCCCGTCGCTGTTGTCGCAACAGCCCCCAGGCGGCGACAGCCAGGCAGAGATTGCCGAGGAAGGTGCAAGCCGCCTGAAACACCACCAGTCCCTGGAGAGCGGGGGGATTGTCAAAGAGGTGCCAGGTGCAGGCCGCCATGGCACTCACCAAAGCCGGGAGCATGGCCAGGGCGAGCCAGCGCCAGCCGCCTTCCCGTCTTCGGCGTCCGTAGGCCTGGACCGCAAGGATGGCCAGGAGCCATTCGACCACTGACGTGATGTGGATCCACCAGGTGCCGAGGGAAAGGGCATGCATGCGCTGGTGTCGATCTCCTGCGGAATCGGTTTTTCAAGCTAGCCCCCTTTATGGTCGCTCCCAGAGGGTTCGCGGGACATGGCGGGGACGAGGGCACCGAGACGACCCTTGCTGTGTGGCTACTACGGAGAACACAACCTGGGGGATGATGCCCTGCTGGAGGTGCTCCTCTCCCAGTTGCCCCCGGAGTGCGACCCCCTGGTCACCGCCCGGGATGAGCGTTGGGTGTCCGAACGTTTCGGAGTGGCGACCTGTGATCGGCGGCGACTGGGGGAGGTGATGCGCCGCCTGATCTCCCGCGATGTCCTTGTGCTGGGCGGCGGGAGCTTGTTGCAGGACGCCACAAGCCTGAACAGCCTGCTCTACTACTGCCTGCTGATGCTGGCGGCGCGGCTGCTGGGCAAGCGCGTGCTGCTCTGGGGTCAGGGTCTGGGGCCCTTGCGCCGACCGGTGAGCCGGCTGCTGGTGCGTGGGGTGTTGCCCCTCGCCACGGCGATCAGCTGGCGCGACAGCGCGTCTGGCCAGTTGGCGGAGCGACTGGACCCTCGCCGCCATCCGGTGGGCAGCGATCCGGTCTGGGCGTATCCCCGGCGGGTCTGGCAAGGGGCTGGCGGACCGATCGTGCTGTGCTGGCGACCGGTGAAGACGCTGGGGACCGAGGGCTGGAAGCCCTATCTGAAGGCCCTGGAGGTCCTGAGCGCCTCCCGGGATCGGGACGTGGTGTGGCTGCCCTTTCATCGGGAGCAGGACCAAGGGCTGTTGTCCGCTCTGCAACAGCGCGGCCTGCTGCCTGCCTCCCTGGCTCGGCGCTGTCGGGAGCTGGAGGTGACGGAGCCTGCCGCGGCGATGGAGCACTTCGCGCGGGCTGGCCTGGTGGTGGCCATGCGCCTCCATGGGTTGATCCTGGCGGCCTTGGCCGGAGGCCCGGTGGCGGCCCTCAGCTATGACCCGAAGGTGGCGGCTGCCGCCCAGAGCCTGGGCTGTCCGCTGCAAGACCTGGGAAGCGCGCCCGCCCTCGACCTGGCGGCCCAGTGGCAGCAGGTGCTGGATCATCCCCCGGCCGACGAGACCCTCGCCACCTTGCGCGCGCAGACCGCGGTGCATCAGCGGCTGTTGCGGCAGGTGCTGGGCCCCGGTTGAAGCGGTTCCAGGAGGGCAAGACCCCAGCGGGACAGAAGCCTTAGGCCTCGCGTCAGGCCCGCCATGCCACGGGGAAAACGGGAGCTTCCGCTGAAAACGTTCGACCGGACCTGCCGACGGATCGTCCTCATCTGGACACGCTTCTGGAGAAGCCGGGGGCGCAACTCAGGCCGCCTGGGCCTCGCGGAGGGCGGCGATCACCTCCTGGCTGTGGCCGAGCGGGCGAACGCCGAGCCAGCGGGCCCGCACGATGCCAGCGGGGTCGATCAGAAAGGTGTGCCGCAGTGCGGAGGGGGCCAGCCAGGAGCCGTAGCGGCGGATCATCTCCCCCTGAGGATCGGAGAGCAGGGGGTAGGCCAGACCTTCAGAGCCGCAGAAGGAGCCGTGGCTGTCGAGGGTGTCGGTGCTGACGCCCACCACCTCTGCCCCGAGCTGATGGAAGGTGGCCAGATCCTTTTGGAACCCACGGGCTTCAAGGGTGCACCCGGGGGTGAAGTCCTTGGGATAAAAATATAAAACCAACCAACGACCCTTGAAATCCGCCAAGGAAAGAGTCACGGACTCTGGAGTCGCTGAAGGCGATGCCGCTGGCGTGACTCCGGGCAGGCTGAACTCCGGGGCCGGCGTTCCGATTGCGGGGGAGAGCCCTCCGAGCGCATTCGCCGGGCGTGGCAACCTCAGCGCCTCAACCAGCAGCGAGCCGGTGAGAACGAGAGAGGGAAGCCCTTGCAAAAAGGTGCGACGTTTCATCACGGGATCCAAAGGTCCACGACGAGAGCGAGGCCTGAAATCAGAAAGATTCCGGCGGATTTGGCCTGGAATCAAAAAGCGCTCGGCCGGAAACTCGGGAGGTTCTGAAGGAGAAGAGTGAAGAAAACAACCCGACAGGCACACCGCGTACAACGTCCTCCCACCAATCGCGGCAACGAGGACAGGCGGTCCGTGCGCGCTTCAGAGGCGGGCCAGATTGATGCCGAGCTCCTTGGCGTAGGCGCCGAGGCCACGCTTCTGAATGGTTTTGAGGGTGCGGGTCGAGACGCGCAGGGTGATGAAGCGCTGGCCTTCGGCCCACCAGAGGCGGCGCTTCTGAAGGTTGACCTGCTGGAGCTTTTTGGTGCGGACGTGGGAATGGCTCACGGCCATGCCGTTGTTGGCCCGCTGGCCGGTGAGCTCACAGACGCGAGACATGATGTTTAGCCATTTCAATGCTGGAGAAACCTTATCAAATCACCGATCCAGGCTGGATCAGGCCGGGGCAGGCGGGTGCCGCTGCTCGCCTCGAAGGCCAGGGTGTGGTCAGGGTCCCAGCCCACCTGCAAAGCCTCCGGCGGCGCGCTGGTCGAGAGCCAGAGCAGGCGGAGCAGACCCGCGGCCGTGTCCAGCCAGAGCACCTGCTGAGGCCCGTTCCATTCCGCGCGCACCAGACGGGCCGGGAGGCCGCCGCTGCTGACGACGCGGAGATGCTCGGGTCGAACGGCGAGTTGGCGCCCCTCCAGGGGGGGAAAGAGGTTGATGGCCGGGCGTCCAAGAAAGGACGCGACAAAGCGGTTGGCGGGGTTGTGGTGCAGCTCCCTGGGGTCCCCCACCTGTTGCAGGCGCCCTTGATCCAGCACGGCGATGCGATCGGCCAGCCCCATGGCCTCCTGTTGATCATGGGTGACGTAAAGAACAGGATGGCCGGCACCGCTCAGGAGGCGGCGCAGCTCAGGCCGCAGCTCCTCCCGCAGCTGCGCATCGAGATTGCTCATCGGTTCATCGAGGAGCATGATCCTGGGCTGGCGGAGCAGGGCGCGGCCGAGGGCGACCCGTTGGCGCTGACCGCCGGAGAGTTGGGCCGGCCGTCGCAAGCGCAGATCCTGGAGCTGCAGAAGCGCCAGGACCCGGCTCAGACGCTCCTCCCGCTCCGCGGCCGGCACCCCGCGGATCTTCAATCCCAGGGTGAGGTTGTCGGCAACGCAGAGGTGGGGATACAGGGCGTAGCTCTGAAACACCATCCCCACCCGACGCAGAGTGGGATCCAGACCGCTGATGTCCTCGCCGTCGAGCAGCACCCGACCCGCGGAGAGAGGATCGAGGCCAGCCACGACGCGGAGGGTGGTGGTTTTGCCACAACCGCTGGGCCCGAGCAAGGCCACGCATTCGCCCTCAGCAACATGCAGATCGAGCCTCTCCAGGAGGAAACGCCCCCCGGCCTGGCGGCAGACGCCATCAAGGTGGAGGCCCCTCATCCCTTGACGGCTCCCTGGGTGAGCCCGCTGATGATCCAGCGTTGGAACAGAAGGACGAGAAGCAGCAGCGGCAGGCTGCCTAGCACGGTGGCGGCGGCGAAAGGACCGTAAGGAATGGTGAACACGGAGGAGGAGGCGATGCGGCCCATGGCCGCGGGAAGGGTGAGGCGATCGGATCGGGACAGCCAGGTGAGAGCGATCGGGTATTCATTCCAGCTGGCGAGGAAGACCAGCAGGCCGGTGCTGGCCACCGCAGGACCAAGGAGGGGCAGGACGATGCGGCGCAGCCGTTGGGGGGCGTTGAGGCCATCGAGGCGCGCGGCATCCTCAAGCTCGCCCGGCAGATCGGCGATGGCGGCCCGCAGCAGAAGGATCGCCAGCGGGAGGGACAGGGCGGTGTAGGGAAGAGCCAGGGCGAACAGATGGTTGGCGAGCCCGAACCAGCGGGCCAACTGCAGCAGGGACAGGAACAGCAACACGGTGGGGAACAGCGCCGCCCCCACCAGCCCGGCGCTGATCCACGACCGCCAGCGTCCCTGGAGATGGTGGAGCCCGTAGGCGCAGGGGAGGGCCAGCAGCAGGGTGAGGGCGGTGGTGACAGCTCCGAGAAGGACGGAATTGAGGAGCACCCTGCCCAGGGAGGGATCCCCCGCGAGCACCAGGCGGTAGTTGGCCAGGGTCCAGGGGGACACGCCAGCGGGGGCGCCACCCCCCACAAGCACCTCGCCGAGAAGGAAGGAGGTGCGCAGTTGCCAGAGCAGGGGGCCCAGGCTCCAGGCCAGCAGCAGGGCGCGCATCATCGCCAGACCCCGCGCCAGCGGCTGCGACCGAGCCAGAGGAGGGACAGCAGAAGAAGCATGGCGAAGGAGGCGAGCATCACCGTGGCGCTGTAGCCGAAATCAAGGAAGCGCATGGCCTGTAGATAGGCGTAGAGCGCCAGGGTTTCCGTGCTGCCCGCCGGGCCACCACCGGTGAGGAGCTGCACCAGATCGAATACGCCGACGGCCTGGGCCAGCCGAAAAAGCACCGCCAGGCCGACAAAGGGGGCGAGCAGGGGCCATTGCAGGCGCCAGAGCAGGCTCCAGCTTCCGGCGCCCTCCAGCCGCAGGGCCTCCTCCAGATCCCGGGGGATGGCCTGCAAGCCCGCCAGCAGCAGGATCGCCACGAACGGCGTGGTCTTCCACACATCCGCGAGGACGGTGAAGAGCCAGGCGGTGGCCGGTGCGGCGAGAAACGGTTGGGGCTGACCGCCGAGGGCTTGGAGCAGGCGGTTGATGGGACCATAGGGGTCGTTGAGGATCCAGCGCCAGCCCAGGGCCATCACCGGTCCGGGCAGGGCCCAGGGGAGGAGGACGAGCGCCCGCAACAGGCCGCGCCAGCGGGAGGGTCGATGGAGCAGCAGCGCCATGGCCAGACCCAGAGCCAGTTCGAGCGCCACGGAGACCCCGGCGAAACGCAGGGTTTGAAAGGCGTCCTGCCAGAAGCGCGGATCGTGGGCCAGGCGCGGCCAGTTGGCGCCGCCGTTGGGCAGCACCCGCAGGCCCGTGAGCAGGGAGCTGGCATGGACGCTCAGCCAGCCGTAATGCAGCCAGGGCCAGAGAAAGATCAGCACCAGCAACGCCAAGGCCGGTGCCAGCAGCAGCAGGGTGGTGATGGGGGCCATCAGGCGGAGGCGAGGGCGCCCATGGCGCGCAGGATCTGGTCACTTTGCCCCTGGGCGCGGTCCAGGGCGGTGGCGGGCGCCTCGCTGGAGGTGAGCAGGCCGTTGATCTGGCGTTGCAGCACGTCGCTGAGCTGGGCGTAGAGCGGGGTGAGGGGTCGCACCAGAGGCGTCTCGAGGGCTTGGCGTTGCACGGCGAGGAGAGGATGGCGCGCGAGGAGCGCGGGGTCGTCGTAGAGAACACGCCAGGTGGGGGCATACCCCTGGCTGACCAGCAGCTCCCGCTGCACCGCCGGCCCCGTGAACCAA
>CAYVWU010000104.1:0-8748 GCA_964455575.1 uncultured Cyanobium sp.
GCCCTGCTGGAGCACGCCAGCGCGCCGGTGCTGCTGCTGGTGGCGAGCGGGCTGGCGGATCTGCCGCGCATCGGCGATCAACACCGGCCCGATCTCTTTGCCCTGCGCATCGAACGGCCCCAACCGCTCGACCTGCGGGTGGTGGAGGTGGAGGGACGGCTGGGGGCCAGGGGCGAAGAGGTGAGCCCCCTGGTGTTGGACGCCGCCCTGGAGGCGCGGATCCGGGCGGTGTTGGCGGAAGGTCCGCGGCGGTTGGCGGTGGCCCTGCCCCACAGCTGGCGGGAGCCCGCCCATGAGCGGGCCCTGGGGGAGTGGTTGACGGCGCGAGGGCTGGGACCGGCCCTGCTGTCGCACCAGCTGAGTCGCCAGCCGCGCTTGCTGCCGCGGGCGGCCACCACGGTGGTGGAGGCCGCTCTGGAGCCGGTGCTGCGGCGCTATCTCGATCAGGTGGAGGCCGCCCTGGGGCCGGTGCCCTCCCAGCGCCCGCGCCTGCGGGTGATGACCTCCAGCGGCGCCCTGCGCAGCCCGGCCCTCCTGCGCGCCAAGGACACCATCCTCTCCGGCCCCGCCGGGGGAATGGTGGGGGCGGTGGCGGCGGCGCGGCAGGCGGGCTGGGGGGAGGCGCCCCTGCTGGGGTTCGACATGGGCGGCACCTCCACCGATGTGTTCCACTTCGCGCCGGAGAAGGGCGCGCTGGCCTGGGAGCGCCTGAACGGCACGGAGGTGGCCGGCCTGCCGCTGCTGGCCGAGCTGCTGCCGATCCACACCGTGGCGGCGGGCGGCGGCTCGATCCTGCGGGCGGTGGAGGGCCGCCTGGTGGTCGGTCCCCGATCAGCGGGCGCCGATCCCGGCCCCGCCTGCTACCGCCGCGGCGGGCCGGCCACGATCACCGACGCCAACCTGCTCCTCGGCCGCCTGCCGCTGGACGCCCTGCCGGCGGTGTTCGGGCCCGGCGGCGACCAGCCGGCGGATCGAGGGGCGGTGGAGCAACGGTTCGCGGAACTGGGCGCGGTGTTGGGGCTGGCGCCGGAGCAGGTGGCATTGGGCGCCCTGCGGGTGGCGGTGGAGCGGATGGCGGAGGCGATCCGCCGCATCTCCATCCAGCGGGGCCACGACATCGGCGCGGCGGTGCTGGTGAGCTACGGCGGCGCCGGCGGCCAGCACGCCTGCGCCCTGGCCGAGCGGCTGGGCGTGCGCCGGGTGGTGCTCCATCCCCTGGCGGGGGTGCTGTCCGCGTGGGGGATCGGCCTGGCACCCCAGCAGCTGGATCGGGAGCGCAGCCCGCGGCTGCCCTTGACGCCTCAGGCGGGCGAAACGCTGCGGGAGTGCGTGGCGGAGCTGCTGGCGGAGGGGCGTCAGGCGCTGGTGGAGGCGGGCGACCTGCCCCCCGACGGCGCGCCGCTGATGGCGCTGCGGCTCGATCTGCGCACCGCCGCCAGCGAGCAGGTGCTGGAGGTGGCGGGCGACCCGCTGCTGGCGCCGGAGGGCGAGGGCTGGGTGGAGGCGCTGCGGCGGAGCTTCGCGGTGGAGCATGTTCGCCGCTTTGGCCATGAGCCGGGCGACGAGGGGCTGGTGGTGGAGCGCCTGGTGGTGAGCCTGCGGGCGCCGGAGGGGGAGCCGGTGGGGGAGCCGGTGGGGGAGCCGGTGGGGGAGCCGGTGGGGGCGGGGGAGCGGAAGGGTGCGGGGGCGGAGCAGGAGGTGGCGGGGGCGAAAGAGGCGGCGGCGGCGGCGACGGGTGCCTCGCCTGCAGCCACGAGTCGCCTCTGCGTGGCCGATCCACGGACGCCCCCCGGGGAGACGGCGCAACCCCTCTGGCTGGAGGTGCCCCTCTGGCGGCGGAGCCAACTGCATCCGGGCCAGAGGCTGAGCGGTCCCGCGGTGGTGGTGGAGGACACGGGCACCCTGGTGCTGGAACCCGGCTGGACGGCGCGGGCGCTGCCGGGCGGAATCCTTCTGCTGGAGGCGCCCCCCACCGACGAGGCCCCCACAACCACGGCGGCCCCCCACTCCTCGACGTCGCCAGCGACCCGCGACCGCCCTGATCCCGTGCGCTTGGAGCTCTACAACAACCGCTTCACCGCCATCGCCGAGCAGATGGGGGTGCGGTTGCAGCAGAGCAGCCGGTCGGTGAACATCCGCGAGCGGCTGGATTTCTCGTGCGCCGTTTTCGATCGGCGGGGGCGGCTGGTGGCCAACGCGCCCCACATCCCCGTGCATCTCGGCGCCATGGGCGACAGCGTGATGGCGCTGCTGGCGGCCTGCGCGCGCGGGGAGCGCCCGCCCTTGAGGCCAGGGGAGGTGATCGCCAGCAACAACCCCTTCAACGGGGGCACGCACCTGCCGGATGTCACCGTCATCACACCGGTGTTCGCCGTACATGGCGAAGACAGCAACCAACCGGTCGACGAGCTCGTCGCCTTCGTCGCCAATCGGGGCCACCACGCCGACGTCGGCGGCATCACCCCCGGCTCCATGCCCGCTTTCAGCCGCACCATCGCCGAGGAGGGCCTGCTGCTCGACAACGTGTCCCTGCTGGAGGAGGGCCAGTGGGCGGAGGCGACCTGGCTGGAGCGTTGCGCCGCGGGACCCTGGCCGGTGCGGGAACCGCGCCGGTTTCTCGCGGATCTGCGGGCGCAAATGGCCGCCAACCAGTTGGGGGTGGCGGAGTTGACCCGGCTGCTGGAGCGGGAGGGTCAGGCGGAGGTGCTGGCCTACATGGAGCACGGCCAGCGGCAGGCGGCTGAAGCCGTGCGCGGGGTGATCGACAACCTGCGCGATGGCGACCACGCGGTGGAGCTCGACAACGGCGCCCGCATCGCCGTGGCGGTGCGCGTGGATCGCAGCGCCCGGCGGGTGCGCGTCGACTTCACCGGCACCTCGGCGCAGCAGCCGAACAATCTCAACGCCCCGCTGGCGGTCACCAAGGCGGCCGTGATGTACGTCTTTCGCACTCTGGTGGACGAGCCATTGCCGTTGAACGCCGGCTGCTTCGATCCGATCGAGCTGGTGGTGCCCCGGGGGTCGCTGCTCTGGCCCGAGCCCCCCGCGGCCGTGGTGGCGGGGAATGTGGAGACCTCGCAGGCGGTTGCCAATGCGCTCTACGGCGCCCTGGGTGTCCTGGCGGCGGGACAGGGCACGATGAACAACCTCAGCTTCGGCGATGGCGCGCGGCAGTACTACGAAACCCTCTGCGGCGGCGCTGGCGCCGGCCGCGATCGCGACGGCCAGGGCTTCCACGGCGCCAGTACCGTGCAGACCCACATGACCAACTCGCGTCTGACCGATCTCGAAATCCTGGAAGATCGCTACCCGGTGCGCGTCGAACGCTTCGCGATCCGACGGGGCAGCGGCGGCGCCGGCCGCTGGCGCGGCGGCGAGGGGGTGGAGCGCTGCCTGCGGTTTCTGGCGCCGCAAACGGTGTGCCTGCTCTCGGGCTCGCGGCGGGTGCCGCCCTTCGGCCTGGACGGCGGGGAGCCCGGGCAAGCCGGGGAGAACGCCATCCAACGGGCGGGAGGGAACTGGGAGGCTCTGCCGGGCTGCGTGCAGGTGGAGATGGGAGTGGGGGATGGGCTGCGGATCGCGACGCCAGGGGGTGGGGGGTTTGGGGTGTCGGGAAGGGGCTGAGGAAGAGGGCAGAGGAGCGACAGCGCACCACGCTGAAGCGCCTTCCGCTGCCCGCTCTCTCCATCGCAGACCGAACCAAGCGGCTCAGCCTGCGTCTTGGCGTGCTGCCTGAGGGCACCAGGCTCGAGCGGCTCGTTGTGCTGCACAGGAGATGTTTGCCCCGTAGCCGTTCACCAAGGGACCTTCACCCACCGTATTATAAGTGTAATACGTTTGGGAGGCCGCCATGCGGACCATTTCGGTGCGCCTCGACGACGGCAGCGAGGCCAGGCTCAACGCCCTCTGCCAGACCCTCGGCCTCAGCCAGAGTGAGGTCGTTAAGGCCGGCCTTGCCCTGCTGCAGCAGCAATCCAGCAGCCCGGCAGCCCTGGCGGAACGTCTCGGGCTGGTCGGCTGCTTCTCCAGCGCCACGACAACCAACGCCACCACCCGCCGGGGCAGGGACCATGCCGCTCTGCTTCGTCAGAAGCTGAACGATCAGCACAAGCGGGAACAACAGACCGAGCCGCAGCCATGAGCCGGACCCTGTTTCGCGGTGCCACCCTTCTGGACACCGGCCCGCTAGTCGCCTGGTTGGACCGCGGTGATCAAGACCATGAAGCCTGCGCTGAGTTCTTTCAACAACACGATGGTGGTTTTGTATCCACATGGGCGGTGTTGACGGAGGTTTGCCATCTGATTCCCGCAGATCTGGCACCGCGCTTTCTCTCCTGGGTGTCGCTTGGCGGTCTCAATCTTGCGGAGCTCGAGGGATCCGCCCTGGAGTGGATGGCGACCAGGATGCGCCAGTACGGCGACCTGCCGATGGATCTCGCGGATGCTTCCCTGCTCTGGGTCGCCCAGAAGCATGGGATCCGCCGGATTGCGACCCTCGATCGACGCGACTTCGGGATCTATCGACTGCCGGGTGGCGAGAGCCTGGAGAATCTCCTGAAGCCCTGAGATTGTTTCATCAAGCTGGCCGTCAGCTTGGCCTGCTGGAGCACAGCCAGCGTGCGGGGCTGGGCTGTCTCGCCGGCCGGATGCGCCAGACTCATCCCATGGCCGCGCCATCCCGCCACTCCAGCGACCACGACCGCCTTCCGCGTCTTGGTCGCTGGATGCCAAGGTTCAGAGTTTTCAGCGGCTGATGGCTGCTGCCACCGCCAACAGCCAAGATCTTCATGCCAAATGGGCGGGAGCAATGCGCACATCGTCGCGCCGAAAGCGGGGGTAGAACTTCAAGACGGCATGGTCCATGCGCACGCTGCGTAAAGCCAAGCAATGACCAACAAGCCAACCCACGAATAGGCAGAGTAGAATCGGGAGAACTTGGAAAGAGATAGAAAAATGGCGAAATAATGATCAAGACGATATCGTTCAATGATGCGGGAGCCAAGAAGAGATCTTATCACTGAAGTCCAGGGGCTCTCATCCCGATGATCAGGACTGTAGGCCCAACGTCAAGAGGCAGAGAACGAGGAGAAGAGACTATCTTATGCAGCGGTCCTGCTGTCTCTGCCCACTGAGCGAATCTCCGCTGTCTGATGCATCAACTCACCGTGCGTCCAGCAGGGATGGGCCCGACGCCGGCCAGCCTTGACCCGATAGCAACCCTGATAAGATTTCAAGAGAGCTATTGATTTGCCAACAGCTGACGTACGCCGCCGCAACTCCGCTGAGCAACGCCGGCAACAACGATGACCTCCACGACGACTTCCTCGGTGCTCTTGCGGCGCTGGGCGGCTCCGCTGGCAACGGCCGCCTTCGCGACGTTCTCGATTGGGACGAGAACACTTTCGACAGGGTCAAAGACCAGCTGTTGAGCCGGGGCAAGATCGTGCCCCGACGGGGCCGAGGTGGTTCTGTCGCTCTCAGCGATGCGGATGACGCTTCCGTCGCCATGGGTCGGGAGGGAGAGCGTCCCCCCGCACGCACGCGGGCGTCCCGGGGATCGCACCTAGGATTCCGCCAACAGCCCTGCCGCCGCCATGACGGCCTCCGTCGCCCACCCCTGCTCGAGCCGCGCTGAGGTGCTGACGGTGCTGCGCGAGCACTTTCCAGCCCTGGCTGCTGAGTTCAAGCTCAGCAGCCTGCAGCTGTTTGGCTCCTTCGCCACCGATGAAGCCACCGCCAGCAGCGACGTGGATCTGCTGGCGGAGTTTGCGGAACCGATCGGTTTCGGCTTCATCCACCTGGCCGATCGCCTGGAGGAGCTGCTCGGTCGCAAGGTGGATCTGGTGGCTGCCGACGGGATCAAGGAGAACCGCCGCCGATTCATTCTCAGCAGCCTGGTTCATGTCGCCCCGTGACTGGACGCTGTTCATCGCCGATAGGCAGGAGGCGTGCGACAAGATCGCCGCTTACACCAACGGCATGGATTTCGACCAATTCTGCGCTGACACACGAACGGTGGATGCCGTGGTCCGCAATCTCGAAATAATCGGCGAAGCGTCCAATGGCATCCCCGAGGATCAGAAGCTTCTGGGGCCTGACATCGACTGACGAGCCATCCGAGGGCTGAGCAATCGTCTTGTCCATTAACCCTTTGGCCTCAACCTATCGGTGATCTGGGCTGTTGTTCAACTGGATCTCCCTTCGCTGGCCCAACAGCTGGGGGAGTGGCCATGAGACTCCTGCGCTCTTTCCGGTCCATGAACTGATCCCCAGCCAGCGAAAACAGAGATGACACAGCCATCGTGATGGCCATTGAACGCTCCAACGTCCAGCCCGGCGCCCTGACTGTGGCCAAGAAGCCGCGGTTGCTTGAACAGACCGAGCAGAGTCTCCTCGCGTAGTTACAATGTGACTACGCCTTGAAGTGGTGCCATGCGGGCCAGGTTGGTGAAAATCGGCAACTCCAGGGGTCTGCGCCTGGCCAAGCCGCTGCTGGAGCAGGCCGGCCTCAGCGACGAGGTCGACATCCAGGCGGCCCCCGGCCTGCTCACGATCCGGCCCGTGGCCAGACCCCGGGCCGGCTGGGCGGAGGCTGCCGCCGCGGCGCCGCCGGAGGGTCTGCTGGAGGCTCCCAGCGCCACCCGCTTCGACGATGACGAGTGGCAATGGTGAGCGACGCCTCTGTGTCGCGCGGTGATGTGTTTCTGGTGGCCCTCAACCCCACCCGCGGCCAGGAAATCCAGAAAACCAGGCCCTGTGTGGTCGTCTCACCGGATGAACTGAACGCCCACATGGGCACCTTCATCGTGGCTCCACTCACCAGCGGATGCCACCGCTATCCCTTCCGGATTCCCTGCAGCTTCGACGGCAGGGATGGGCATGTGGTGCCCGATCAACTGCGCACGGTGGATCGCGAACGGTTGGTGAAGCACCTCGGCGTGCTACCGGAGGGCACGCTGCTGCAGGTGCTTGGCGTGCTGCGGGAGATGTTTGCTCCGTAGTGACCAGTTGCCGCCAGGGCTTCCAAAGCGTTCCCCTTCAGGGGGCGGGACGAGCGAGAGGGAGCGTTGCGTCTGCTCAGCCCTTGACGGGAGTCTGATTCGCGCTTGCATCTCAACAGGAGACTGCTTGCGATGACCACTCCGCCTGCGGGAATTTCAGGAGCTGACTGGTTGGCGACGCCACCCAGTGTCAGGTCGCTGATTCTTTCTCAGCAAGAGGAGATTCGGGTGTTGCGTCAAGAAAATGAACAGATGCGTGAACAGCTCACCGCCCTGGCTGTCGAGCTGGCCAGTCTGCGGGAGCGCATCGGCCGCAATTCGCGCAACTCGTCCAAACCACCCTCCAGCGACGGCCAGGGTTTCAAAACGCGTATTCCTCGAAAAGGCATTGGCCGCAAGCGGGGTGGCCAGCCAGGTCATCCCGGAGCCGGGCCAGAGCTGCTGCCAGTGGAACGCTGCGAGGAGTCCCATGATCATCTGCCTGAAACCTGCCGCCGCTGCGGCAATCCATTGTCGGGGGTGGATCCGGCGCCCCACCGCCATCAAGTGATCGACATCCCGCCGATCCAGGCGGAGGTCATCGAACACCGGCTGCACCGTCTGCTCTGTCCCCGTTGCTCCACCAGCACTTGCGCTGAGCTGCCGCAGGGGGTGGAGAGCAGTCACTACAGCCCCCGCCTCAGTTCCCTGGTGGGCCTGTTGGGCAGTGCGTTTCCGTTGAGCATTGGCAAGACAGCAGAGCTGCTGCAACGGCTGCTCGGGGTGTCGATCAGCGGCGGAGCGATCGTGGCGATTCGCGCGCGGCTGGCGGCCTGCCTGCGCGAACCGATGGAGGAAGCCCTGAGGGAAGCCCGGCTGCAGCCCGTGGTCTACATGGATGAAACCGGTGCCCCCACCGGCAACGCCGACGGTGGTAACCCCGATGGTCGCCGCGGCTGGTTGTGGGTGCTGATGACGCCGATGCTCACGGTCTTTTCTCAGGGTTTGAGTCGTTCCAGCGCTGCCGCGATGGAGCTGCTGGGTCCCTCCTTTGGCGGGATTGTGGTGAGCGATCGCTTCTCGGCATACAACCACCTGCCGCTTGAGCAAAGGCAACTCTGCTGGGCACATGTCATCCGTGATCTCATCGCCATTGCCGAGCGCCCCGGCGCCAGCGCTGAGATGGGCATGCGGTTGCTGAGACTGCGTACACAGTTGTTCGAGCACTGGAACCGCTGGAAGGCGGGCGAGATCAAACGAAGCCAGTTGCGGCAACACTGCCAACCAATCCGAGCGGATTTTGAACAGATGCTGAGGCGGGTGGTGGAGCTGGGGCATGAGCAAGGCGAACAAACACCCTGGTCCCAAACGGTGCGGACTTGCCAGCAACTGCTCCAACGTCAACAAGCGCTGTGGACCTTCTTGGACTATGACGGCGTGGAGCCCACCAACAATGGCGCGGAACGTGCCCTGCGCCCTGCCGTGATTCAGCGCAAAATCAGTCACGGCGTTCAATCCAAAACGGGGGCGCTTTGTCGCACACGCCTGCTCACGGTCTGCACCAGCCTCCGGCAACAGGGCCGCGATGTGTGGGATTTCCTGGAGCAGGCCTGGATGGCCCATCGCCATGGAGGGGAGATGCCTTCCATGTTGCCCAACGCCTGATCAGTCGCCGTCGTCTCGTCATCGACAACTTTTTGCGTGTGACGTCACCTAGGAGCATGTCGCATGTTGCCCCGTGGTCCGGCGGCAGTGATTGAACTCCGGG
>CAYVWU010000105.1:0-8517 GCA_964455575.1 uncultured Cyanobium sp.
TCTGGAACGACTCGATCAAATACAACGGTTTCCATTATGGAGCGTCGTACCTCGACAGGATCACCTGATCGCCGCTCGCCTCAGCCTGGCGGAGATCGAACGCCACCTCGGCGTGGACTCCCTGGCCTACCTCAGCAAGGAAGGCATGGTGGAGGCGGCCCACACCCGCTCCACCAATTTCTGCACCGCCTGTTTTGACGGCGCCTATCCGATCGCGATGGATGAGCAGATGAAGCGCAGCAAGTTGATGCTGGAGCCCGCCGGGCTGGCCGCCACCGCGCGCCAGTCCCTTCAGACACCCGAGGCCGGTCCAGCCTCCCTGGGCATCAGCCGATAGGCCCGCGTGGTGATCAACCAGGGGTGAAACACCTCCAGGAAGCGGTTCTGAAGCGTGCGGAAGAACCGCTCCACCTGGACGGGATCGTCGAGGTGGAAGGGATATTCGTCGGCGAAGCCGCGGAAGAAATACCAGTTCAGCAGCGCGTGGCCCTCCCCATGGAGCCGCTCGCTGAACACCCGCAGCTGGTCGGCGGGATCCTTGAGATGCTCGAGCACATCCAGGCAGACGATTGTGTCAAACGCCTCGGGCAGGCTGGGGTCGGAGAGATCGCGGGAGCAATGGACCCGATCCGCCAGGCCCAGCCGCTCCGCCCGCCAGCGCACGAACTCCCGGTTGCGCGGGTTGAGGTCCACAAACCACACCCGCTCCACGGTCGGGAGGGCCGCGGCGGCCAGGGCATGGGTGCCGATGCCGCCACCGAAATCCAGCACCTGGCCCCGGGCGAACTGGGCCTGCAGCCGCAGGGTGTCGGCGATGTAGGCGGCGCTGCCGAGATGCCAGGCCGCCAGCTCCAGCAGGTGGCCATCGCCAACGGTGGCCTCATAGAAGCGTTCGATCGTCTCCGGATCGAACGCCCCCGGATGCAGGGCGGCGAGATCCGCGCTGCTGCTCGGCAGGCGACGCTTCAGGTCGGCGGGATCGAGCTCCAGAAACCGGGCGAGTTGCGCCAGCAGATCAAACCCGTCCGCCTGGAAACGCTCCACCGAGAGGCTCTCGATCGGGGTGGCCGTGGCCTGCGGAAGGGGGATGTCGCGACTCACGGGCGTGCTCGAACTGCCCACAAATTACGCAGGCGGCCCGATCGGCCATGCTGAAACGGTCGGGGCGGGGCAGGCGATGCGCGTGTTGGTGGTGAGCACGCCCGTGGGGGCGCTGGGCAGCGGGCGCGGGGGCGGGGTGGAGGTCACGGCGATGGGGCTGGTGGCGGGCCTCCTGGCGCGGGGCCACCAGGTGGCCGTGCTCGCCGCGGCCGGCTCCCAGCTCACCCCCTCCTGCGCCGGGGCGGAGCTGCTCACCGCCGAAGGGGTGGGGCAACCCAGCTGGCAGCATCGCCCCCGCTCCATGCCCATCGAGATTCCCGCCGGGGCCCTGCTGCCGCGCCTCTGGGATCGAGCCCTGGAGGAGCAGGGGCGCTTCGACGTGCTGCTCAACCTGGCCTACGACTGGTTGCCCCTCTGGCTCACCCGCCACACGGCCACCCCTGTGGCCCATCTCGTGAGCATGGGGTCTGTGGCGGAGGCCATGGATGAGGTGATTGCGGCGGTGGCTCGCTGGCGCCCCCAGCGGCTGGCCTTTCACACGGCGGCCCAGGCGGCGGATTTCCAGCTTCCCGGTCCGCCGTTGATCGTGGGCAATGGCTTTGATCCTCGGGCCTATGCCTTCGTCGCCGAAGCGGAGCCGGTGCTGGGCTGGGCCGGTCGCATCGCGCCCGAGAAGGGCCTGGAGGATGCGGCGCGGGTGGCCCACCGTCTGGGCCTGCCCCTGCGGGTGTGGGGTCTGCGGGAGGACGAGGCCTATGCCGCGGCCGTGGAGGCCTCCGTTCCCCCGGGCACCCTGCAATGGCGCGGCTTTCTGCCCACCGCCGCCTTCCAGGCGGAACTGGGCGCCTGCCAGGTGCTGCTCAACACGCCCAAGTGGAATGAGGCCTTCGGCAATGTGGTGGTGGAGGCCATGGCCTGCGGGGTGCCGGTGGCGGCCTATGCGCGGGGTGGTCCGGGCGAGCTGGTGGTGGAGGGGGAGAATGGCGCCCTGGCCCCCGCGGACGATGCCGCGGCCCTGGAGCAGGCCGTGACGCTGGCGCTGGCCGTGCCCCGCGGCCGCTGCCGGCAATGGTTTGAGCGCCACCACTCGGTGAGTGCCTTCGGCCAGCGGATCGAAGCCTGGCTGGAGGCGGTGGTGGGGTGAGGACAGGAGGGGTGCTCCCCGCTGGCGACTTCGCCCGCGACCTCGCCCGCGCCAAGAAGGCCGCCAAGTCCGGGCCGGTGGCCGTCCGCGTCTGGGCAGAAGAGCTACCCGTGCAACAGCTTTATCTGTCCTCAATCACGGTGTTGGAATTGGAGATGGGGGTGTTGCGCATGGAGCGCAAAGATCGTTGCCAAGCCAACGTCTTACGCGCCTGGGTCGAAGCGGTCTTTCAGCAGTTCGATGCCCAGGTGCTCCCTTTTGCGGCGGGAACCGCCCGGCGCTGCGCCGTGATGAACATCCCGGATGCTAAGGGCTTGCGCGACTCCATGATCGCAGCCACAGCCCTGCAACACGGCCTCGCCCTGGTGACGCGTAACGTGGCGGACTTCGCTGGAATCAAGATCAAGCTGATCAATCCCTGGGAGGATCTGGCTTGACTCATACATAATCAGCTACTGTGCATTGAATTCTCCGACAATGCAAACCACGTGACCTGCCTCGCGGATGGGCAGCTCGGAATGAATGAACAATGACGATCTACGCAATCCTGACTCACGCGAAGATTGGTTGCAGACACCACCCCGCTCTAAGCCATTTAGGAAGATCGTGTGCGCTCTACTTGACGAACCCCTGCCATTACCTGGGTTGCCGTGGCAGAGCTTTCAAAGATTTTGCCTTAGTCTGCTGCGGTGTATACATCCAGATGCTGTTATTCATCAGTACGGCGGCGAAGGGCACAAGCAAAATGGCATTGACCTTGAGATGTGGCGAGGGGAGGGAGAAAAGTGGACTTTTCAAGTCAAGCGGATGAAGCGGTTTGAACCAGCCCATGGCAGAAAAGTCGTTGAACATCATAATGTGGCCTCGCAGAAGAAGATCATTCTTCTCTCCAAGGAGGCTTCAGGAGAGGTGAGAGACGAACTCGAAACCAATCCAGGCTGGGAACTCTGGGACCGAGAGGATCTCTCCGAAAGGTTTCGCTGCCTCGACCCATGGGATCAAGACCGCCGGATTGCCATTTATTTCCCAGGACAATATTTTGCACTGACAGGTAGGCTGTGATCTGCATCCTGGCTGAGAAAGGATGCATTTTTCTCCCATGTGGAGGAGTGGCGAAAGCCCATTGCCACGGGTCTGGCGGCAACCGGTGTGACAGGGGGTGGCCTGGATCTCCTGGGCTCTGTCGTGGGGCAACCCAACCAGGGTTGTTGTTAAGGACTAATCTAAGACTTAGTCCATAAGGACGTTCGATGGTCGCTCCGGGGGAATTCCAGGACAGCCGACCCATGGCCGATCAGCCCCTGGCAAGCCAACAGCTTGTGAACGTTCACCAGGCCAAGACCCATCTCTCCCAGCTTCTGCAACAGGTGGAGCAGGGCCAGGAGGTGGTGATCGCCCGCTCGGGGGTGCCGATTGCGCGGCTGGTGGCCTGGCAGGCGCCCGTCCAAGCGGTGGCGGCGCCTGGGGTCATGCATGGCCAGATCAAGCTGGCTGATGATTTCGATGCGCCCCTGGAGGGGTTCTTTGAGGCGTTGCCGTGACTCGGTTGCTGCTCGATACCCATCTGCTTCTGTGGTGGCTGAGCGGCGACCCGCGGCTGCCGCGGCAGGTGGTGGAGCGAGTGCGGGAGCCGGGGGCGGAGGTGTTCGTGAGCCAGGTGCCGTTGCAGGGCTTCCGTTGGCTGCCGATTCGCAACCGCCATCTGCTGGCGGTGGGGGTGCTGGAGAGCGATGGCGTCCATCGGGATCCCTTTGATCGCTTGCTGGTCTGCCAGAGCCGGATGGAGCCGTTGCTGCTGCTGACGGGCGACAGCCAGCTGAAGCGCTATGGATCCACAGTCATCGTGGTGGCCTGACGGTTAACCCCACCGGCAACTCTTGGTTGCCCTACAGGCCGAGGCATCGGTGCGCCGGCCCCTTCTCGATGAGGCGCACGTGGTCATCGCCACGGCTCTGGCGGCAAGCGGTGTGACAGGGGGTGCCCCGCCACACCCCCGGGTGCCGTGTCGCCATCCCCATTCCTACCCGCAGCCCAGCAGCTCCCGAACAGCGCCCCGGAGTGGCCAGAACCGCCAGAATCATCATCACGACCCCGCCGCTGGCTGGGCCTTGATCGCCTGGGTGTGCTCCAGGTGCTTGGCGGCATCGCCCTCGGGCTGATTGCGCTCTTCTCTTCCTATGACCACATCACCCTCGCCGGCCGCACGTTCCACCTCCAGCAGCAATGGGGAATCCCTTTCATCCTTGCCTCGGTGGCGACAGTTTTTATCGACCCTCAATTGGCGACGGGATCCCGGCTACGAGCAGCGCAAGATGCAGCACGATCTGAGAATGAAGCGGCTCGAGAGCGAGATCGAGCAGATCAAGAAAGAAACCGAGCAGCTGAGGCGCGAGAACGCCAGACAGAGAGCTTTAAGCGCCTTGATCGAGCAGCACTGCTTTCCGGACGATTTCAACTCGATCCCACTCCCACCAACCGAGCCCGGTTCGAGTTCTTCCTGACTCTGCTCGCGGACGCCAGCACACCCGATCCGGAAGAGGAGGGCTGAGCCCAAGGCCTGCATGTCCAGCAAGGCATTGCTCATCAGCCCGACGACAGGCCCCCTACCGGCGCCGAATCAACAGCACCCCCCGACTCCGCCCCGCGCTGGCATCCACCGCCCCCATGGCCTTCCACAGATCCGCCGCGCTCACCCACACCGCGGGATAGCGGTAGCGCGCCACATCGAGGATCAACACCTTGTCGCTGCTCGGGTCATAGGCCGCCAGCGGCGAGATGTGGCCCCCGCCCTGCTGGCCGAGGGCCGGGCGGAAGTAGTTCACCAGCAGCCGGTCGCCGGGGTCCTGGAGCGAGCGCCGCAACAGGGCTCGCCACTGCGCCAGGCTCAAGCGATCCCCGTGGAAGCGTTCCACCACCAGGCCGGGTGTGCCGGCCAGCCAGCCCTGCAGCTGGGCCAGGGTCATCCCCTCCCGCGCCACCGTTTCCGGCCGCACAAAACCGCGGCTGCCCGGGATTAAGAAGGCATTGGTCTGGGTCCAGAAGCGGTAGGCGCCATACCCCGGCACCGGCGGCGCGGGCACCCCCAGGCTGTTGAGCGCCATCACCGCGCTCGCCACGCCGCAATAGGCCAGGTTGGCCTGGGTTTCAAACCATTGCGCCAACGGGCCATGGTCCGCCCGGGCGCCGGCCCGCAGGAGCAGCCGCTGGCCGGCGGGTCCCTCCAAGGGGATGGGTGTCTCCAGGGGGGTGGCCCAACCACGGCTGCCCGCGCTCAGCGACAGGGCCACGACCAGCCCCATGGCGGCCCGCCCCGCGGACCGGGTCGTGGCCCGTGGCCGCCGCACCCCCGCGCGTGAAGCCCGACCGGTCCGCGCCGCGGGGTCCTGACAGTTCGCGCGTTGCCGTTCCATGGGGTTCGTCGGTCTCAATACCCCGAGGAGCCCGGAGGGGGCGCGCTGGCGGGAACCTGCTTCAGATAGGTCGCGACCGGGATCGGACGGGGTTGGTTGTAGCCCACCGGAAGCCAGAGATCTCCCGCGCTGGAGGCGAAGTGCACCTCCCAGTGATAAAGGCCAAGAAAGGCCGCCGGATCGTCTTGCATCAGGGCGGCGTAATGGAGCACGGCCTTGCCGTAGTGGTCGCTGTTGTTGTAACCCCACAGGGCTTTCTTCAGGTTGTTGGGTCCACCGCGCCGGACGAGATAACGGGCGGCGGCGTGGATGGCGTCACGGGGGTTGCGGATGTCGCCCTTGCCGATGCCCGGCTCCGCCCAGGTGGTCGGAAGAAACTGCATCGGTCCTTGGGCCCCGGCCACGGAGATGCCATCCAGCCGACCCATGCCCGATTCCACGAGATTGACAGCGGCGAGCACCTCCCAGGGAATGCCCGTGGCCGCCGCCGCCTCCTTGTAGTAGCTCAGCAGCTGCTCCGGAGGTTCCGGGCCGCGGATGCGCCAGCTCGGCAGGGTGAGGCTGCGCGGCCCCCGATGCATGGCGAGAAATTCGCGCCGCGCCGCCACATGGTGGTCAAACACCGGTTGCCAGCGCGCGGGCAGCGCCGCCCGCACCTGCTCGGCCAAGGGCCGGCGATGGGCCAGCACCCGATAGATCACCTGTTGCTGGTGACCCAGCCGCGGCCGTTGCTCGGCGGGGGTGGCGGGATCCCGCAGGGCCTCCTCCACAGCGACCAGCAACGCCGCCAGGTCGGGCACCTCCGTTGGCAGGAGCGGGTAATGGCGGCCATCGGCGCTGGTGGGCAACGCCGCGTCGGAGGGCAGCAGGGCCAGAACCCTTGCGGGGGAGGGCTCCCGGGCGGGCGCCTCCGTTTTCCCCCGAGACAGGCACTGCCCCGGCAGGCAGATCAGACCCACCCCCAGCAGGAGCGCGGCGCCACCGACAACCAGACCCGCGCCACCCGCTCCGGGCCATCGGTGAGGGATGGGTCGCATCGGCACTCCGCCTGGGAGGGGCACCCTAAGCGCGTCAGGGTGCGGTGACCAGAGGCGACAGCTCCACAACGGCTTCTCCGGTCCGCAGGGGCAGCTGGATCCCCGGGGTGGAGCCGTCCTCCCGCGGCAGCTGGGCCACGCTCCAGCGCAGGTGGCGCCCCTCCCGACCACTCAACCGCGCGCCCACCAGGGTCCCCTCCGCCGCCTGCAGGTCGACCAGCTGATCCGCCCGCTGCAGGAAGCGCAATCCGATCTGGCCCAGATCGCCCCGCTGACAGAGCCGCAGGCTCTCCACCCCCAGCTTCTTCAATTGCCCGAGGCGACTGGCCAGCAACACCTCTCCACCGCTTTGCGCGCTCGCCGCCCCCACCACCTCCTCCCCTGGAAGCAGGCGCATCAATTGGGGGCCCTGAGCGATGCGCCCCAGCAGGGGCAGGTTGGCGTCGTTCACCGCCAGCCGCAGCAGGCGGCCCGTGCTGCTGGCCACCACCAGTTCATCGTCGTCGCCAAAGGCCACGACCCGTTTGAGGGTCACTCCCTCTTTGAGCTTCAGCACAGTGGCGGCCCGGCCGGAGAGATCCTGGAATTCCTCGATGGCCAGGCGTTTGAAACGGCCATCGCTGCTGAGCAGACCCAAACTGCTGTGGGCGTTGGCCCGCAGCGGCACCACCTGCACCACCGCTTCCCCCGCCAGGCTCTCGGGCAGAAAGCGCTCCAGGGGACCCTGTTGCTGGGCGGCGAATTCCCAGCGCACCAGCGCCACCCGGCCGTCGGCGGTGAAGGCCAGCAGGGCGGGCGGCGGGTCAACGGGTAGCAGGATCCGCGGCGGGGCGGGCCCTTCCGCCGTTTCCGTCATCTCCTCCAGCTTCATGCGGCTCGCCTGTTGGGCGGAGAGGATGCGCACGTGGCCATCCGCCTGGATGAGCACCCGTGCCTCCGCAGGCAGGGCGTCCAGGGCTTGCTGGCGTTGCTCCTCGGTGGAGGGGCGGGCCGCGGCGCCCCGCTGGGCCATCACGGCATCGCCCCCCTCCACCAGGCGGGTGCGTCGCGGCGTGGCGTAGCGCTTGCGCAGGTGCCGCAGCTCCCGCACCATCGTCTCCAGCAGGGTGGGCCGGTCATCCAGCAGGTGGCGCAGTTCGCCCTGCTCCTTGCTCAGGTCGGTGGCCTCCTGCCGCAGGCTTTCCTGCTCCAGGCTCGTCAGCCGCCGCAGGGGCATGGACAGAACGGCATCGGCCTGGCGATCGCTCAGGTCGAGGTGCACTTGCAGGCTGGCCTTGGCGGCCGCGGCATCGCTCGCGGCGGTGATCATGGCGATCACCTCCTGCAGGCGGGCCAGGGCCTTGATCAGCCCCTCCACCACCTCCAGCCGGTCCTCGCAGCGCTTGAGCGCATGGCGGGTCCGCCGGATCAGGGTGTGCTCCCGAAAGTCGAGGAAGTGGCTCAACAGCTGGCGCAGGCTGAGCTGCTGCGGTTGACCGTTGACGAGCGCCAGGAGAATCGCGCCGAAATTGCTCTGCAGGGCCGTGCGCCGTTGGAGCTCCGCCAACACCTTGTTGGAGTCGGCATCCCGTCGCACCTCCACGACGATGCGCATGCCCTCCCGGTCGCTTTCATCGCGGATGTCCGCAATTCCGGTGATCTTGCTGTCGTTGACCATCTCGGCCAGCTTTTCGATCCAGCCCGCCTTGCTGAGTTGATAGGGCAACTCGGTGATCACGACAGCGCCGCGGCGATGGCGACCCTTGCCCGGTTGCACCTCCTCAATGTGCGCCACGCCGCGCATCGGAATGCTTCCCCGGCCGGTGAGGTAGGTGTCGCGCACGCC
>CAYVWU010000106.1:0-8417 GCA_964455575.1 uncultured Cyanobium sp.
AGGTGTATGTGATGTGCGAGCTGCCGAGCAATGTGGTGGCCGCGGAAGCGTTCGCGGAGCGATTTGATGGTTTTTCCATCGGTTCCAACGACCTCACCCAGCTCACCCTCGGACTGGACCGCGATTCCAGCCTGGTGGCGGAGCTGTTCGACGAACGCCACCCGGCCGTGAAAACGATGATCCGCCTGGCGATTGAAACCGCCCATCGCTGCGGCCGCAAGATCGGCATCTGCGGGCAAGCCCCGAGCGACTATCCCGAATTCACCCGTTTCCTGGTGGAGCTGGGCATTGATTCCATTAGTCTCAACCCCGATGCGGTCTTGACCACCCGGTTGCGGATCGCGGAGCTGGAAAGGGAGCTGTCCAACACAGAAAAGACAACGGCACCCCAGGCGGATCAGGGATGTGCCACAGGGGCGAAGCGAGACAAAGCCTGAACGACGAACTGTAAGGAGATCCCGTACACGGACGGGGAGCGGGTGCGAGCTCGTTTAAAGTAATTGTTGTAGTTTAGTTTTTGGGCTTGATCCATGCCTTCCGGACTCCGGGTGACACGGATCGATCGCGCGCCAGCAACTGGCCCGCTCCACGTTGTGATCAACGGCAAAACCCTGGCGGCCCTTGTTCACAACACCAGCCTGGAACTGACCGTGGCTCCCGGAGAACTGCTTCTGGAAATTCTCGCCAGCGGCATCAATCCCGTGTTTCAGGTGCTCGCCATCGCGCCAGGCTGCACAGGACAGGTGCGCATCGGCCGCCGACGCTGTCTGGGCCTGATGGACTCCAGCCACTATCTGCATGTGGAGCGTCCCGTGCTCGGCCTGCCGGATCGCACGCTTCATCCCTTGAACCTCTCGGCCCGCACCGCCCTCCAGTGGCTGCAGGAGAAACGCGCCTTGGGAGAAGTGCTGAGCCCGGCGCAATTGACCTATCTGCACACCCACCTTCCCCCGAACCGACACAACAAGGACCGGATGCGGCACTCCAGCATCCCCTCCCTGGCGGAGCTGGGAGCCTTTGCCGCCTTGGGGCTCGACCCGGGAGCGGGTGAAGAGGAGGTGCGCCAGGCCTATCGCCTGTTGAAGGGCCTCCATGCCAGCGACCCGGGGCGCTCCTCGGAAACCCTCCAGCGCCTGGACGAAGCCTTCCGCCTGGCCTTGGAGGCTCTGGTCCGACGGGATGTGCATCTCGGCATGTCGGAGGTGGGCCGATAGACGATCGCATCGAACGCTGGCGCCTCTTTGCGCTCAAGCTGCCGCTGGACCACACCAGCGAGGACCTCACTCGGGCGATCCTGCAGAAGCTGCGCCTCCCCCCCACGGCCCTGCGGTCCCACCAGATCGTCAAACAAAGCGTCGACGCCCGTCGGCGCGGGGAGATCAGCCTGGTCTATGCCCTCGATCTCGAACTGGTCTTCACCCCCGCGGAGGGGGCTCGCTTTCGGCATCGCTTCGCCCACTCCAGCCAGCTGCGCCCCACGCCGGATCACACGTATCGCTTCATCCACGCGCCACTCCCTCCAGGTTCCGAGGCCCCGACGGCGCGGCCCGTGGTGATCGGCGCCGGACCCTGCGGCTATTTCGCGGCCTTGCTGCTCGCTCAGCTGGGCTGGCGACCGCTCCTGCTTGAGCGCGGTCAGCCCGTCAAACGCCGGACCGCGGACACCTTCGGCTTCTGGCGGGGGGAGCGACCCTTTGATCCGGAATCCAATGTGCAGTTTGGCGAAGGGGGAGCGGGCACGTTTTCCGATGGCAAGCTCTACAGCCAGATCAGCGAGCCGCCCACCTACGTGAGAAAGGTGCTGGAGGAGCTGGTGGCAGCTGGCGCCAACCCTGAAATCCTCACCCTGCATCGGCCGCACATCGGCACCTTTCGCCTGGCCACGGTTGTGCGGGGGCTCCGGGCTCGCATCGAGGCCCTTGGCGGCGAGGTGCGCTTCAACGCCAGGGTGGATGGGCTGCTCCTGGCGGAGGACGGCAGCCGACAGGTCCAGGGGGTGCGGCTGGCGGACGGCACCACCGTGACGGCGCGGCATGTCGTGCTGGCCGTCGGGCACAGCGCCCGCGACACGTTCAGCTGGCTGGAAGGCCAAGGCGTGGCGATGGAGAGCAAACCCTTCGCGGTGGGTCTGAGGATTGAACATCCCCAGGGGCTGATCGATCGCGCCCGCTGGGGCGCCTTGGCGGGCCACCCGAAGCTTGGATCGGCGGAATACAAGTTGGTGCACCACACCGCGAGTGGCCGCGATGTCTACAGCTTCTGCATGTGTCCTGGAGGCTGGGTGGTGGCGGCCACCTCCGAGGCGGGCTGCGTGGCCACGAACGGCATGAGTCAGCATTCCCGCCGGGAACGCAATGCCAACAGTGGGCTGGTGGTGAACATCACCACCCAGGATGTTGAGCCATGGGCCCGTTGGCCTGGGGATCCGCTGGCAGGCGTGGCCTTTCAGCGCCACTGGGAACGTCGCGCCTTTCAAGCGGGTGGAGAAACGTACAAGGCTCCGGCCCAAACCCTGGCGGAGTTCCTCTCGACAACACCCGGGGATCCTGACGGGGTTGAGGCCTCAAAGCGAAGGGGGACAGGGGGCGTGAAGGGGTCTTATCAGCCCGGCCTTGCCCTCACCACCCTGGACGGCTGCCTGCCGGATTATGTGTTGACATCTATTCGCGAAGCTTTACCTGTCTTTGCCCAGAACTTGCCGGGCTATCTCCTGGCAGATGCGTTGTTGACTGGCGTGGAAACACGGACCTCCTCGCCCCTACGCATTCGTCGGAAGGCGGACAACCTGCAGAGTGAGAACACCCCCGGCCTGTACCCGGCTGGTGAGGGGGCCGGCTATGCCGGAGGCATTCTCTCCGCGGCGATTGATGGACTGAAGGTGGCCGAGGCGCTGGCCAAGGCCATGCGTGAAATCAAACCTCCTCTTCCTCTCCCCCCAAGGGCACCAGGCGAATCTGCTTGCGACCCAGCTTGATCTCGAATTCATCGCCGGGCTTGAGATCCAGCAGGGCCGTGTAGGCCTTGCCCACCATCAGGTTGCCGTTGAACTGCACCTTGGTGTTGAAGCTGAGCTTGCGACCGGCCTTGCCCCCCTTGGCGGAGGAGCCGATGTCCATGCCCTTGGCATTCAGCAAAGCCTCGTAGAATGCAGTGAAGTTGAGGCGTTCGGTGCCATCCTTCTTGGTGGAGACATAGCCACAGGCCCGCACCAGGTCGGATTTGTTGACGTCACCAAGTTCCTTGACCTTGGCAAGGAGATCAGTACCCGTGAGCATGTTTGCAAAAATGCGACATCTGCATTATCACAACAGGAGGGGGCATCACGCAAGTGCAACGATTGCAGCCCGCGACCCAAAGGTCTGCGAGTTCCTTGCTCCCCCCAGCCGCAAAAACAGTTCTCATGCAAGCCGTCAGCGTCGGGGATGCATGGCCACGAAACCTTGTCCAAAGACAACGGCTTTTGCTGTGTGCCGCCGCCCTCATCTGAAGCGTCCGCTCCCGTCAGGGGCTCTCAGCCCTGAGAGACAAGGCCGCTCCACTGCACCGCCTTGACCTGATCACGGCGCCAGGAATGGAAGAGCAGCGGCTCCGCCACCGTGCAAAGAGGACAAAGACTGATCTGGGAGGATGGGATGGCTTCCAGTTCCAGCTGGCGTCGCGCGGCCCTGCGAATGTCGAGCCGATCCCGGGTGGGATCGGGATCGGCCGCCAAGGCACCGCAGGCCACAAGCTCTTCCAGGGCGCCCGCGCCGCCAGGATGGCTCAGCGCCGGTGGGAAGAGAGATTCCGCCACTTGTTGGCTCACCACCCGCTCCACTTGATACGCCTCGCCGCTGACGGCTGGCCCGAGGGCGACCAGAAGATCCTGCCGGCGGCTGCCGGCCGCTTCCAGCAGAGCAATCGCCCGAGGCAGGATGCGCCCCACAACGCCGCGCCAGCCCGCATGGCAGGCCGCCACACGACCGCTGCGGGGATCGGCGATCAGCACCGGGGTGCAGTCCGCGCCACAGACCCAAAGACTCTGGCCACCAGCGTCGCTCACCAGGCCATCGGCCTCGGGCCAGGGGGGCGCTGAAGCCTCCACAGCCGGCAGCACCAAGGCGCTGTGGATCTGCCGCGGCCGGTGCACGCTCACGCCGGCACTGATGGCCGCCACCAGCTCCTCCGGCGGTCGCCCGTGCCACTGGCGGGTGAAGAAGCCATGCTCAAAAGCGGCCAGCAGATCAGCCTGCAGATACCAGCCGCCGTAGGTGCCCACCCAGGTCCAGCCCTCCAACGTATTGAACGCGGCATCCGGGCGGTCGAAGGGGGGCGGCGCCTCCTCAGTCATCCGGCAGATCTCGGAGCATCCAGAAGCCCTCGAAGTGGGTGTCCTGTTCGCTGGCCTGCACCGCAAGGAACTGCAGGCCAGCGGACTCCCGCCGCGCCCGAGACAAGACTTCAGTGGCCGCCGCGGCCTCCTGTGGCGTCAGGGTGGCGAGACGCCAGCGGTCCTCCAGGCCGGCCTCCAGCACCAGTTGTCCCTCCTCCACTTCCAAACGCACCGGCTCCAGACCCGCCAGCCAGCCAGCCAAGGCCAGCGCGCGCCCGCGGCTGAAGAGGCGAATGCCGGGCACTGGAGCCTCGGACGCGAGCCCGGCGGGCAGGCGGAGCAGATCACCAAACCCGATGGACCATTCCACGGCTTCACCGAGGGCAGTGGCGGGCAAGGTGGCCCAGCTCCAGCGATCACCCCGGGCCACCTCGGGCCAGGGAAGGGCCACCGGCCGCTGCGATTGCGGCGGGGGAGCCAGGGGGCCGGCCATGTAGCCCTCCTCCTGGGGGTAGAGATCGCGCTCTCGCTCGCGCAGCCAATCAATCAGGGTGAAACAGCGGCGGCTGGGCAACACCACCAGCCCGAGAGCGTCCGCGGCTCGTTGCACCATCGGGCGCATGGAGCTCCGCCAGCAGCGGAGGCGTCGGGGCCGGGGTTGACGCTCCCGCTCGGCCTGGGCCAGGGCTTCCGCCAAAGCTTCCCGCAGCCACTGGGAATTGACGGAAGCGGCGGCGCATCGCTTCTCGAAACGGAAGGGAGACTCCGCCTCGCGAGGAGAAGGCTCGCCCGCGGTCACGGGCGGCGTGGCGCAGATCAACAATTCCCAGCGTTTGCGACCGTCGGACTCCAGCACCGGGCGGGAGTAGTAATCCACCTCCCAGTCAGCCTCCTGGAGACCCGTGGACGCCGGGGCGCTCACCGTCATGGGGTCTCCGAGGCGACCGCGGCGACGGTGGAGGCAGGCGCTTCCGGCGACGCCTCGACCTCCTGGGCCCGAGCCGCTTGAGAGGCCTCCATGCGCTGTTGCAGCATGGAGCGGGCTCGCGCCGCCCGCTCGCTGGCCTCCGCCATCACCTGCTCCTTGGCGATGAGCAGCTCGCCGGGCTGGTTTTCCAGCAGAGCCGTGTTGAGGGCGATGCGACCGCGCTGCCCGTCCACCTCCATGACCAGGGCGTGGATCCGTTCGCCGGGCTGAAAAGCCTCCCGCAGATCCCGCAGAACAGCCCCAGTGATGGCGGAGTGGTGCAGCAGGCCGCTGACGCCACCGAGATCGACGAAGAATCCATAGGGCTTCAGCGCATTCACCTGGCCCTCGACGAGTTGACCCACGGCCAGCTCGCTGAAACGGGCGAGGGTGGCGGCCTTCTTTTCGGAAAGCACGAGCTTGCGGGTTTCCGGGTTGACCTCCAGGAAGGCCACGGTGAGGGTTTTGCCGACCAGCGCCTCGTGCTGCTCCCCTTCGTTGAGCTGAGAGCGGGGAATGAAGCCGCGCAGGCCTTCCAGATCACAGGTGACACCCCCGCGATTGAAGCCATTCACCTTCACCTGGACAACGGTGCCCTCTTTTTCCAGGCGTCTCACGCGATCCCAACTCTGGCGGAGCTCCAATGCCCGAACGCTCACCGTCACCATCCCTTCCGCGTTCTGTTCGCGGGTGACCAGCACCTCCACGGGCAGATCTTTCGGGAAACGCTCCTTGAGGTTGGTGATCACGCCAAGACCGCATTCACGCTTGGGCATGAAACCGGGAGCCTTGCCACCGATATCGACATAAACACCGTCGCTCTCGACGCCGATCACCTGACCCTTCACCACCTCACCTGTGGTGCCGACCGGTTCGTTGTCGTCCAGGGCGGCGAGGAAGGCCTCCTCATCGAAATCAAAATCGTCCACCGTGCGCCCCGGTGGACGCGAGCCGGATGCCGGGCGGGGCGCCGAGCGGGCCGGATCGGCCCGGCGCCCCCCGCCCGGGGCGGGACCAAGAAGATCCGCCATCGAGAATCCTTCCAGCTCCGCCAGAGAAAAACGCTCCTCATCGGAGACCGGCGCCGCGGCCCTCTTGGCGGGGGCGGCAACGGAAGCCGGGACGGCGGGAGCGGGGGGTGCGGTCGCCGCGGCCGTGACCGGGACGGCCGGTCGCTGCGCCTGGGGGGGAGCGGGGACAACCGTGGCCTCAGCTGGATCCAGGGGGGCGGAAGGGGCGGGGTCCCTGGGTTCGTCCTTTTTCAGCAACACCACCTGAGGTGGCCGGCGTGGCGGTGTGGCGCCGGACCCCGCCCCCCGCGGATCGGGCCGCCGGGGCTGGAGCGGAGCGGGCTTGCCGGAGCCGGCCATCACCAAAAGCGTCAACAGGATTCCACACTCTACGAAGTCCTCTCAGCGCCGAGGCCCCCCGTGCCGTCCGTCCCGCCCCCTTCCGCACCGGTCCCCGAACGCCACCTGGAGCGGATGCCCTGGCCGGCGGTGCAAGCCGCGGCCGGGCGGGAGGGCAGCACGGTGCTCTGGGCCCTCGGCTCCATCGAACAGCACGGCCCCCATCTGCCCCTCCACACCGATGCCCTCTTCGCCGACCGCCTCGTGGAGGCCCTGATCGAGACCCTGCCAGGGGAGCTGCCCCTCTGGCGTCTGCCGGTGCAGATGATCGGCTTCGCGCCAGAGCACCGTGGATTCGCCGGCAGCTTCAGCCTCGCGGCGGGGGATCTGATCACGCTGGTGGGGGTGGTGGGGGAGGAGCTGGCGCGGTGCGGGTTCCGCCGGCTGGTGTTGATGAACGGCCATGGCGGGCAGATCGGCCTGCTGGAGGTGGCCGCGCGCGAGCTGCGGACCCGCTTCCCCTCCTTGGCGGTGCTCCCCTGCTTTCTCTGGCGCGGTCTTGACGACGGGGTGGACTTGATCCCCGAGCCTGAGCGCAGCCGGGGGCTGCACGCCGGACTGGCGGAGACCAGCCTGATGCTTCACCTCGCTCCAGAGCTGGTGGGGCCAGAGCGACCCGCGGATGGACTGGATCCCCGCGACGCGCCGCCCCCGGGCTGGAGCTGGGAAGGGGGAGCGCCGACCGCCTGGAGGACCGGGGAGATCAGCGCCTCCGGCGTGATCGGTGATCCATCAGGCGCGACGGCGGAGCTGGGAGAAAAGCTGTTCGTGGCATTGGTGAACGGCTGGAATCAGCGGCTGCGATCGCTGTTGACCCACGACTGGCCGCCCAGCCAATTCAAGCCATGATTAAACTCCACCCACCCATCGTCAGCCATTGCCATGTCAAGTCTGGAGACCGAAACCCCTGCTGTCTCTTCCCTGGGCGATGGTTTCACCGCGGAGGGCCTTCTCCCGGATTTCAGTACAGCCGCCTACAAGGATGCCTACAGCCGCATCAACGCCATCGTGATCGAAGGGGAGCAGGAGGCGCACGATAACTACATCTCCCTGGGCACCTTGCTTCCCGACCAGGCTGAAGAATTGGCTCGCCTTGCGCGAATGGAAATGAAGCACATGAAGGGCTTCATCGCCTGCGGCAACAATCTGGGTGTCGAAGCCGACATGCCCTTTGCCCAGACCTTCTTCACGCCGCTGCGTGAAAACTTCCAAAAGGCCCTCGCCACCGGTAATGTCGTCACCTGCCTGCTGATCCAGGCGCTGTTGATCGAAGCCTTCGCCATTTCCGCTTACCACATCTACATTCCCGTGGCAGATCCCTTTGCGCGCAAGATCACAGAGGGTGTTGTCAAGGATGAGTACACCCATCTCAATTATGGCCAGGAGTGGTTGAAAGCCAATTTTGAAGCCAGCCGTGCTGAACTCGAACAAGCCAATCGGGAGAACCTCCCTCACGTGCGGCGGATGCTGGAGGGCGTGGCCGCCGACGCGGCTGAACTGGGCATGGACAAGGAAGACCTGATCGAGGATTTCCTGATTGCCTACCAGGAGGCCCTCACGGAAATCGGATTCAATTCACGGGAAATTGCCCGCATGGCAGCGGCCGCACTGGTGGGCTGAGCTCAGGCACCCCGGGGGGACATGGCAGGATGCACCTCGGCACTCTGCCGCCCCCATCTCCCCAGTCCTGCCCATGTTTGGCCTGATCGGTCATTCCACAAGTCTTGAA
>CAYVWU010000107.1:0-8367 GCA_964455575.1 uncultured Cyanobium sp.
TTCATTCAGCTTTGCTGCTTTTTCCCAGGGGCTCGCTTTTTCAGGAAGCCCTACAAACATCTCGACGGGTTGGAGCGAGTGCCAGCCCTTGCTGAACAGTGATGGAGCCTCGGTGATGGCAGCCCTGCGGATGCTGGAGGAACCGCTTCCATTCGCCCTGCGCGGCATTGATGTGGACAACGACGAGGCCATTCTCAATGCGCCCATGGAGCAGTGGTGCGAAAAAATCAACCACCCATCGTTTTGACGCGTTCTCGGGCCTACCAGAGCAACGACCAAGCGTGTGTTGAGCAGAAAAACGGCATGCTCATTCGCCGTGTGGTCGACTATCAGAGCCTTGAGGGCCTGGTGGCGACCGAGGTGTTGGGAGAGCTGTACGGGGCTTTGCGGTTCCTCACCAACCTCGACCAGCCGTCGTTCAAGCTGAAAGAGACCATTCGCGAGGGAGCCAAGCTCAAGCGGCGTCACCACCCTCCCCGCACGCCCATGCAACGGCTCTTTGCCCAGGTCACGCTCAGTGATGTCCAACGGTTGGGTTTGGAGAGGCTGCGTCACGGATGTGATCCGGTTGTGTTGCTGGAGACAATCCGGCGTGCGCAGGCCACCCTGGCCAGCCTCTCGGCAGGCCACGAGCAGCAGGAGCCGAGGCGCGCACGCGGGACAATTGACCCAGAGCAAGCGGACAGAGAGCAGCGCACCCTGAGTCGGTTTCTGAGGAACCTGCAACTGCTGTGGAACGAGAGCCAACCCAACCCGAAACCCAAGACGAAAAGGCGTTACACCCCTCGCCAGCGCACGCTGTTTGCCGAGCATCATGAGCACATTGAGCAGTGGTTGGAGAGCGAGGACACCTTGAGCGCCGCCGAGGTCCTCAGAGGTCTCATGGCGTTGGCTCCAGGCCACTACCATGAGGGACAGCTGAGGTCGATCAAGCGGCGCGTCAGGGAATGGCGAGCAGCCCGTGCGGAGCGGCTGCTGGGGGCGATTCGATCATCGGGAATGTTGGCTGCGACTGAGGAAATAGCTGATGGTGTCGCGACACCAATAAGCGGTAACATTTTATTGATGCAAAGCGCCCGCCAACGTAGTTGACACCGAGCAGTCTTCTCTAGTCCATGTGCTTGAACAAATAATCTCTTAAACGTCAGCCGATAAGACTAGTCCGTCTCATATCTATCCTCTTCGTCAAATATGTGGCTGATTCTTCATCATTGGCTTGCGACTGTTGGAAGCTCGGCAGCGCAGGAGCCCAATTACTCCACTTGCTTCCATCCCTGCGATGGGATCGCTCCCTTCCGCTGGCTGGCCTGCCAGGGGAGGAGCGGCCATGGATAAGGCTTCCATGAACACTGGGCGGTGGGCTCAGCACAGTTGCAGCAACCCTTTTCTCAGTGACCAGCCCGCCAGCCGGGAGGCCTCCTGTCGATGCACGCGCGTCGACCACCGGTCCACCAGAGCATGGAGCGGACCCGGCTGCACGTCAGCGAGCAAGGAGGCCAGATCCTGCTCGCCGACGAACGCCACCGGCCGCTCCAGGCTTGGATGGCTCACCACAGGACGTGCGATCACCAAATCCCCTTCCAAGCAGGGTCTGGGCTCCAGGCTCACATCGGGTGCCAGCTGCACCCTCGACTCCCAGTGCCAAACCGATCGTCCGCGATCCGGGGGTGGCTGCCATTCCATGGACGTTTGGAGCGCCTTCAGCAGTTGCGTTTCCGGTGCGGGAGGTGCAAGGGACGATCGACGTTGCCAGAACGGTTCAGATCGCGCCGCGGCGGTGTAATGCTGCCGTGCCCAACGGGCATGAGAGGCGATCACCTCTACCATCCGCTCCCGCAGAAAGGTTTGCACCAGCGCGATGTCTCCGCCAGAAAGCACCGTATGGGCCGCCGCCGCTACCTGCAAACCGCTCCGCAACGCGCACTCCACTCCGGAAGAAGAAATGGGATCGATGGTGAATGCCGCCTCACCGGCTCGGAACATCAGTTCGCCAGGCCCATCGGTGTTTTCGATGACGATGGTCGCTGTGGCTTCACAACCACGCACGGGATGGGATGTCGCCCTTGCTGGGAACAAGCGAGATTGGGCCAGCAGGGACTCCATCGCCCGGCGCGCTCCGCCGCAGGCTTGCAGATAGCCCGGATCCACAAGGGCCAAAACTCTTGAGCCACCCCCCGGCAAGGGAGCGCCCCAGAGCCAGCCCGCCGAGAGAGCTTCCATGCGGGTGTGGGGAAGCAGCACATCGGGGTCATCCCGCCAGAGAGCAACGCTGGGCGCTCCGGTGGCCATCCGTCGTCCAGGCGCCGATCGGCCCCGCGCATCAATCCCGATCTTGGCAGCGATGGGATGGTGGCCAACATGGAGATGAATGCCGCGGCTGATGGCCAACTCCAACAAGGCTCCGTCAAACGCCGCCCTGTTTACCATCGCTCCCCCTCCACGATCCTCGCTGGAGCGCAGCTCCTGCCCTCCCTCCCACAGCCGCAGCGCGGCCAGACCCTGGAGCCTGGGTGTTGCCGCTACCGCTTCTGTGGCGACCAGGCGCTCCAGCACCTGTTCCACGCCACCAGTCAACGATTCACCGATCTGGAAGCGTGGCAGGCGGCTGCGCTCCACCAAGGCGACACGATGCCCCAGGGCCTGCAAACGCAGCGCGGCCGCCAATCCGGCGGGCCCCGCACCAACCACCTGAACATCAACCGCGCTTGTCATCTCTCCGTCGTCCAGAGGCGCTGCCGTCTTCAAGCTGAATGGGCCCGCAGCAGCCGTTCCAAGCGGCCGTGGGCTTGCAGCACATAGTGAAGCCAGCCACGAATGAAGTCACAGTGGTGTCGGCCCCGTCCAAGCACCTCGTGGTGGCAGCCACCGGCACAGAGGTAGCGGGCCCAGCAGGTTTGGCAGGGCTGTTGGGCATGGACATGGCGCTCGGCAAGCCATTGATTGCGGGCGGCCGTGTCAATCCCCGTATTCAGGGATCCCATCTGCCCCGCATCCGCTTCCACAAAGCGGTGACAGGCAGAGAGATCGCCCTTGGCGGACACCGCTAGATAGCCGGCTCCGGCACCGCAGGGATAGGGGCGGTGACAACCGCGATCGAGTTCCCGCAGCGCGGTCTCCAGATTGGCGAACGGCAGGCGCTGCCCCGTCAACACCGCTTTCTCATAGGCCAGGCCGCAGCGAATCATCTGCTCCAGAAGGGCAGCCACCTCATCTTCCTTGAGTTCGTCTTGCCCATTTGAGGCCCGAACCAAGGGCGAAAAACCAACGCTGTGAAATCCTTCTGCTGTAAGAACTTGCAGGGTCTCGAGAAGGTTGAGGTTATGGGGAGTCACGGTCACCCGCGCCGAGACTTGCATCTTTTCTTGGAGCTTCAAGAGGGGCCTGACCCGGGCCATCAGACGGTCATAGGTCCCCGATCCGTCTCGGGCTGGGCGGAGCGCATCATGAACGGGGCCGATCCCATCCACACTGATGGTCACAGCAAAGCCGTACATCTCGAAAAACAGCCCGTCCTCTTCCGTCAACAGCGTCCCATTGGTCGTGATCGAGAAACCAACGTTGACACCCTGTTTCTTCGCCAGGGCCGCAGCATAGGGAGTTGCCGCACGAATGACATCCCGGCCGAGCAGGGGTTCGCCTCCCAAGAAGGCGATATTGACCGACTCTCCCCGTTGGCGTCCTTCAATGAGCTGCTTCACAGCCTGTTGGGCTGTTTCCAGAGACATGCGTGTGCTTGGTCCGCCAAAGCCACCCTGTTGGGCATAACAATATCCACAGGCCAGATTGCATCCCTGGGCAACAGCCAGCGAAATGGCATGAAGGGGCGGCGATTGCAGGGGTTGATCGTCGATGGCGACGGGCTCCTCCAATCCGATCAAAGCCAGCAGACGCTGCACCGAGGCTTCATCCTCAGTGGCCAGGGCGTAGTCAAGCGAACGGGCGATGGTGTGGGACACATCCACAAGGCGCGTTCGGTTCACGACCATGGCTCGCGCAACAGGTCCATCCGTCAGGAGATGCACAGCGGGGTGGCGAGGCTTAGAACGTTGAAGCGCATTGGCGCTCAGCGCCCTCGCCATGGAGCCATCAGGATGCGCCTGGGTCATGGTGATGGCGTCCCTGTGTCATCACGATCAAAGCCGCCGATGATAAAACGCAGCTCATTCTGCCAATCACGGAAGAGATCGTCGTAGCTCACCAGTCGCGAATCTGTTCGATCGTCTGGGATGTAGGTGCCAGTGCGTTTCTTGGCCAGCCACATGTCACCCTTACTCTGCCCGTCAGGGCCAGGCTCGACATTGACATAGTCGGGACGGCTGGCAGCCCAGTAGTAACAAGCGCATTCACGATAATCATTCTGCCATGGCGAGCAAAGACCTTGGGTGAGCTCGCCTGGATCAACCAGACCTTCGGTGAAGGCGGCGGAATCATCGTCAAAGAATCGGCGTACCTTCAAGACCATTGCGAATTTATCCTGCTCTGCAAGATCGGAGGACAGAACCTCAACCTCCGCGGCAGCTCCTTGGGCCGTGGTGAATTCGCAGAGTACGTCTTGGCCAGGCTTCTGCAGCGCGTGAGCCAATGCATTCGACCACTCTAGAAAGGACACCGCATTCGGGTTGGCGCTGGTCGAAAGGCGATTGCTGCTGCCACCAGGGTAAATGGGTCCTTTTGTTTCCACCATGGTGGGGTGGCCATCGATGGAAAGCAGGCGACGCCCAATGAGGTCTTTGTGTTCCTCACTGGCATCGACGACGAGATTGTTGCACTCCAGCAAAACGATTCCCTCCAAAGCACGTCGCCAGAGGTTGCGGAAATCAAACTCCAATCCCGGGAAACAATTGGAAATGGCACTGCGTGGCAACACGGAGAAGGGATTGCCCATACCGCGGTGATGGAGTTGGCCCAGACGGTTTGATGGGGTGAGCGCAGGTTCGCCTTCAGTCGAATCCTGTTTCCCGAAGAGTCCCAGCCTGGACGCCTCGACCACCGTGTCTATCATCCGCCTTGTCAGACAGAGTGCTCTGCCATCTGCATTGCGCATCAGCGCCGGCATTTTGCGACGCCCGGCATCGGAGAGATCACCAACCTCCTCCGGTCGACGAAGAGTGTCGGCAAACCATGCCCCGAACCCAGAGGCCAGACCGCCAAAGACGCGTTGGTGAAGGGCACGGACAGCCAGGGTATCCACAATCGAGGTGGCCATGATCGGTTCGTACATGCGCTCGAAGTCGGCGCTGTCTTGACGCACCATCGTGCTGGCGATGTTCTGCCTGCCGTTGATCGAATTACCATTCATGACGGCAACATTCATTAAGCGCAAGCATTCAAACGATCGTCGCACAATGTCTTCTGCATCGGCGGAACGCACTTCACCATTCACTTCAGGGCCGAACATGATTTGTTCAAGCTCATCAGACACGGCTCTGGGTGGCAGGGAGTCGGGCGCATAGGCGGGTGGCCCGGCCCCGATGTGGGCAGTTGCCGTTAAGGGAGGCCCCTCTCGGCGTTGCAGCGACACACTGACGAAGCCATCGCATTCATCGTCGAAATATCCCCAGCTAACCTGATTATTGGCTTCATCTTGGTAGCCTGCAAAGATTTGGGCTGGTGTCGTCAGCGCTGCCCCAGAGGATTCAACATAACCGCGCCAGGTTCCTTTGTGTTGATCGTAGAGGATCGTTTCATCAGACAGGATGGGATCGGGCACCTCTGGTTGACCGGCCCCAGGGATGCGGGTGTGACTGGATCCATACACCTGCCCTTTGGCCGGGATGAAGCGGAGACGAATTTCTGGAAACTCTGCGGTTGGCCGGATAAACCGAATACTCCCCAGGGGGAGCGTCTTGCCCGGTAGAAAGTTTGCACACTCCCCAAGCAAGGGGTGGAGCTCGTGGTCGTTGATGGCTTCTAGTCTGGCAATGATCTTGTCAGAATGATCGCCAGTCCGGCGAAAGATCTTGATGTTGCCCACGCTGATGTTCCAGCTGATGGCCTGCAGGTCAAGGTCATTCCGCCTGAGCAAATCAAGCGTCAGCGGCTGCAGAACCTCAGGAGCCTCATCGGTGAGGGCAAAGACCTCAAGGAACGGAGCGACGGGTCTGACCAATTGTTTGCCATCTTCCGCGGGTGGGTCTCGGAAGCGGATCTGTTCGGGGACATAGGCTTTTTGGATGTCCCCTGAGAGCGGGCTGATCACAAAGGATTCTCGCGGCTGAATCTGACGGAATCCCACCGGGTCCGTCGGATCCACAACCAGTTCATAGGCTTCTAATGGAGTTTCGGAACCGCCCAGTCGGCCGATCGCCAGGGGCGGGAGGATGCGAAGGTCAAGGATTGTCATGGGGTTGACTCAACGACGGCAGAGGAGGGCGTTGATTGTGGTGGCGAGTTCGCGGTCTGCTTGGCGCAGGGTGGCCAGATAACGAGGACTCTCGCCCTCCGCGAGAAGCTGTTCGACAAGGCGCTCGGAAGCTTGAAGAAGATCGAGGTGAAGACGCCAGCGGTCACTCTCTCGCACGGGCAGATCCAAGGTGTAGGGCATCAGAAAGGGTGGACCCGCACAACGTTCACCCTCCAAAGCGAGAGGGGCCTGGACAAGAATCTGCCCCAGAGCTCGGATGTTGTACATTTCACCAAATGTAGAGTGGATGACAACACCGCGGGGAGTGTGAGAGCCATCGGTGACAAGGCTACCGGCAAGCTCGAAGCTGTGGGCAATAAATTGCAATAACAACCGATAACGAACATTGAAAAGGTGAGCCCAGATCTGGGTGACTGGATGGGTGATTGCATCTCCCGATGGCATCGCTCCAAGATCTGTTTTCGTGTCATCCCTGCTGCCATTCAACGGGACATAGGGATCGGTTGCCACAGGGCGAGATGGGCACCATCCTTCCTCCTCAGCTTGTAGCATTCCTTTGAAAACAGTACAAAAACGCTCAAAGTGAGAGGGATCTGCATCGGAGAGCTTGGTTCTCCTCCCCTCTCCCTGATTCGCAATGGCATTGAGGGCCTCAACAGCCTGATCCCGACTAGCTACGGGTGAAACAATCACATCCGCACGCCCTTGCAGACCATTGTTGCCTCGCCCCCATTCAGCGAAGTCGGCTTGGAAGGGCCGTGTTTCCGCCTGGAAAACATCGTCATCAAGGAAGGACGGATCTTTGACGAGATCAATCAAGAGTTTGAAGAGAGCGCCTACGCGCTTGGGTGAATTCGAGGGGCAGCCAATCCGCTTCAAAACTTCGTCTTGGAGGTGTCCCCTCCACTCATCAAGAGGGGGAGACTCCGCAAAGACGTAGCGGGCAACGGTGTTGGTGGAAGCAGGTTCAAGCCGGAATGGGAAGGGATAAAAAGGTGAATCCCAGGGGGAATCTTCCCGCAACAGGGCAAGGGGAGCACCGATCAGTCGCAACACATTCTGAACGGAAATCAGGTGACCCATTTCCTCCCGCGCGATTCCCAAGATGGTGCGTTGCCAACCGGCCACCATGTCTTGTCTGTCGAGGGGCACCTGGGGGCCGCCAAGTGAATAGGCTGCATACAGGTATTGATCCATAAGTGCATGCTCGATCTCAGCATCAATCGTGAGCAGGTAAGACACATAATCGCGTGGACCAAGCTCAGGGGGAATGACGACACTGTCGCTTCTGACTTGTAAAGAACGACTCTCTAGAAAGTTCGGCTGCACCAGCTCCTCCGCCAGTACGGAGCCGAGATGGCGGAGCAGAGAGGAGCGCATAACGCCTGATCCTTGATCAATACCGTTAACCCTAAACAGCGTCTTGCATGTCCCCTTTGGATGAGATAAAACTTCACATCCTATTGGTTGGGGCTGCAGTAGTTCGGGCTCTTGCCTGTGTGAGCCGAAATCAATGGCAGGGAGGATGAAGCCGATGGCGCAACCTCTGGCACCCAGCGCTTGTGAGGCCGGGGAGTCCAGCTGCTGCGCGGCGGTTCCTGGGATGTCATCCCCAGATCCTGCCGCTCGGCCTTCCGCGACCACATCCAGCCCAACGATGCCGACGACGAGGTCGGCTTCCGTGTGATCTGCCTCTCCCAGGGCCCTTCATCCGACACTTAGTTTCTTACTCCCTTAACACTTCGCTATTTCTTCACCATTGGCTGATGATTCTCTGGCGCCGGAAGCGCCCATTTCTTTTACTTGCTGCAATCCCTGCGATGTGATCAAGCGCTTCTGCAATCCCCTGGCAGTCACGACATGGAGAAGAAAAACGCCCGGGAAACCCCGGCCGGCTGCGGCTGGGGCCTTAGAGCACCGACACAGCTGTTCCAAACCGCCCCTGCAACTTGCGAGCGAGAGCATGGGCCTTCTCAGCCGGAATGAAGCGCACCTTTTTGACG
>CAYVWU010000108.1:0-8319 GCA_964455575.1 uncultured Cyanobium sp.
GCTTTATATCTTCTCTCTGTTTTCTTGGTGGCGATTCGACAAATCTGCTTGCTGGCGGTTTCAACTCCGGTGCCGACGACTACCTCACCAAGCCCTTTGATCTCGAAGAGTTGATGGTGCGGGTCAAGGCACTTCTCCGCCGCAGCGAACGGGCCCCGCTGTCCACCAAGCACAACGAAATTCTCAGCTACTCCTCCCTCACCCTCGTGCCGGAGCGGTTTGAGGCCATCTGGTTTGACCAGCCGGTGCGCCTCACTCATCTGGAGTTTGAACTGCTTCACTGCCTTCTGCAGCGCCACGGGCAAACGGTGGCTCCCTCCCTGATCCTCAAGGAGGTCTGGGGCTATGAGCCCGATGACGATATTGAAACCATCCGGGTGCATGTGCGCCATCTCCGCACCAAGCTGGAGCCCGATCCCCGCAAACCTCGCTTCATCAAAACGGTCTATGGGGCAGGCTATTGCCTGGAGCTTCCCACGGACGAGCAGCTGCGCGAGCTGAGCCCACTCATGGCCCAGGCACGTCAAACGCAGAAGGAGAGCAAAGCTTCACACCCGGCCACGCCTTGAGCCGCAGGCCTCTCCTCAACTCCCCCCGCCGCGGGCCAGATCCAGCAGGGTGACCTCCCAGGCCAGACGGGGCTGCACGTGGCTGAGAAGGTGTTTGCGCAGGACCTCCAGGCGAACCAGCTGACGCGGGTTCCTGTTGCGTTCCCAAAGCCGGTTCTGCCACCACTGCAGGAGCCAAAGCTGCTGCTCCCCCTCCAGCCCCTCGCTGATCTCCCGCGCCAGCTCAAGGGCGCTCAGGGGATTGGTCGAGAGGTCTCCCAGCCGATCAGCCAACCCCTCCGGCAGCTGCTGCCACTGATGACGGTGGTGGCGAAGCGCCCCGGGGGATCCCGCCGCCAGGGAGAGAAGTTCCTCCGGATCCGATCGCGGGGGGGCGGTCGGGTCCACGGGCTCCTGCCCCCGTTGCAACACGGACGCCATGTCCTCCGCGGAGAGGGGAAGAAAAGGAATGACCTGACAACGGGAACGGATGGTGACAAGGAGCCGTTCCGGCGCGGAGGTGATCAGGATCAACAGGCCGTCGCCCGGTTCCTCGAGGGTTTTCAGCAGGGCGTTGGCCGCGGACTCCGCCATGGCTTCGGCGGCCTCGATCACCACGAACGGGCGGGGGGATTCGATCGGGCGACGGCCGAGAAAGCGGCTCACTTCGCGCACTTGCTCCAGGCGGATCTGGGGCGGTGTTCGGCGACTAACTCCCAGCTCCTCCGCCTTGGAGGCCGGCACAACCTGCCCCTGATGCAGAAAAGTGGGCTCCTGCCAGAGCAGATCGGCCCAGTTGCCCTGGGCCAGCCGTCTGCGCAGTGCTGGATCGCCCTGGCCCCCGCTGAGCACCCCTTCCAGAAAGCACCGCGCCGCCAGTCGACGACCCACGCCCTCCGGACCGGTGAACAGGTAGGCCGGCGCCAGTCGGCCGCTGTCCAGGGCGGCCTGCAACAGCCGCACCGCCAGCCCATGGCCGATCAGGTCGTCGAAGAGCGCGGCGTCACCCATGGGCGGCGGGATCGGCGGCGGCAAAGCGTTGCAGCAAGGCCTGTCGACAGCGCTCTCCGACCGCTGTCGGGGAGCCAGTGGCCTCGATCCTCCGCCAGCCGGGCCCCTGGGCGAGCTGCTCGAACCCTGCCTGCACGCGCTCCAAGAAGGCGTCTCCCTCCGCTTCGATGCGATCGCTCTGTCGATGGCGTCGGCGACGAAGAGCCTCCTCCAGGGGCAGGGCGAGCCAGAGGGTGAGATCGGGTTGAAGGCCGGCGGTGGCGAAGTGCTCCAGTTGGCGGATGGCCTCCAGGGACAGGCCGCGGCCATGGCCTTGGTAAGCCTCCGTGGATCCGCTGAAGCGATCGGAGAGCACCCAATGGCCGGCGGCCAGGGCGGGGGCGATGCGTTGCGCCACATGCTGCGCGCGATCCGCGGCGTAGAGCAGGAGCTCCGCCCGTTCCCCCGGCGCTTGTTGCGCGGGCGGGTGCAGGAGAAGCTCCCTCAGGGCCGCCCCGAAGGGTGTCCCCCCGGGCTCCCGGGTGATCAGGAGTTCCCGGTGCGGGGGAATCAGCCCGCTCCGGGGCAACCACTCCCGCAGGGCTGCGATCTGCGTTGTCTTGCCGCAGCCGTCGATGCCGTCCAACACCACGAAGCGTCCCCTAGTGGCCATGGCTCACGCGAGGAACGGCTGGCTCGGCGGGCGGCCGGAGCAGCAGGGCATTGACCACAACCGTGATCGAACTCAACGCCATCAGCAAGGCGGCCAGGGGAGGGGTCAGGCGCAGGGAGTAAGCGGGAAGCAGCGCTCCGGCCGCGATCGGCAGCACGATCAGGTTGTAGCCGAACGCCCAAAAGAGATTCTGGCGCACCTTGGCCATGGTGTCCCTGGCCAGGGAGAGGGCCCGCACCACATCCAGCAGCTGGTCGCCCATCACCACCACAGCCGCGGAGTCCTGAGCGATCTGGGTCCCTGTGCCGACGGCGATCCCCAGATCAGCGGCGGCCAGGGCGGGGGCGTCGTTGATGCCATCGCCCACCATGGCGACAGGGCCGCGCTGGCGCCAGCGGGAGAGGGCCTCCACCTTCTGCTCGGGCCGCAGGCTCCAGGCCACATCCTCATCCCGCAACCCCAGAAGGGAGGCCAGGTGGCGCACGCTGGCCTCCCGGTCGCCACTCAACAGCCCCACAGCGAGACCTTGCTCCCGAAGGGCGCGCACGGCTCGGGAGGCATCGGCTCGCGGTTGATCCTCGATGGCAATGACCCCGAGCAGCCGCTGGCCCAGACCCACGCCGATCAGGGTGGCCCGCGCGAAGGGAGCGCGGCCCAGAAGGGTCTCCGCACCAGGGGGCAGGGGCAGACCCCGCTCCCGCAACCAGGGGAGGCGTCCCACGAGCAGGGGATCCTCCAGGCCCGCAAGCCGACCCTCCATGCCCTGGCCTGGAATCGTGCGGCTCTCCGCCACCGCCAGCAGCGGCAGGCCCCGTTGCTGGGCCTCCTGTTGCAACGCATGGGCCAGGGGATGGCGGCTTTGCTGTTCCAGGCTCGCGGCCAGTTGCACCATCCACAGGGCTTCCACGTCCCCCCGGCCATCGGGTTGGTCGGCGGCGGGAAAGGCCTCCAGCGCCGTCACCAACGGCCGGCCGACGGTGAGGGTGCCGGTTTTGTCGAACACCACGGCTCCGAGCTCGGCCGCCTGTTCGATGGCATCGCCGCCGCGAAAGAGCACCCCCGACCGGGCGGCGATGGCGCTGCCAACGCTGATGGCCGTCGGGGTCGCCAGACCCAGGGCGCAGGGGCAGGCCACCACGAGCACGGCGATGGCCAGCTGCAGCGCCAGGCTGATCGGGGTCATCGGCGCTGTCAGCGCTCCATGCCCCCCGTGGGCCATCAGGCCCATGGCGTCGCGGGGAACGGCCTGGAGCACGCCGGGCCAGAGGCTGGTGCCCCATCGCCACCAGAACAGAAAGGTGGCCAGCGCGAGCAGGATCACGCCCTGGGTGAAGCGACCGGCCACCCGATCCGCCAATCCCTGAATCGGGGCTTTGCGGGCCTGGGCCGTCTCCACCAGCCGCACGATGCGGGCAATCGCCGTCTGCTGCCCGCAACGCCGGGCCTCCACCACCAGCGGTGCTTCCAGATTGAGGCTGCCCGCCTCCAGCTCGCAGCCTGGCTCCGCCTCCAGGGGAAGCGGCTCGCCGGTGAGGGCGGAACGGTCGACGGCGGAGGCGCCCGCCTGCACCACCCCGTCCACGGGCAAGCGATCTCCCGGCAGCACCAGCAGGCGGTCGCCCGGGCGGAGCCCACCGGAGCGCACCTTGCGCGGCGGGGCGCCCTCCATGACCAGAAGGGCCTCATCCGGCTGGAGGGCGGCCAGCTCCTCGATGGCCCGACAACTGCGCCAGCGGGCCCGTTCCTCCAGAAAGCGGCCCGCCAGCACGAAGCCGAGAAGCATGACCGGTTCAAAAAAGAAGCAGGGCAGCTGGCTGCGGGGCCAGAGCCAGCCCACCAGGCTGGCCACGGTGGCGCTTCCCATGCCCAGACCCACCAGGCTGTCCATGCTGGGATGGCCGGCCAGGGCATTCCGGAAGCCTGTGACCAGGATCGCGCGCCCCGGCCCGGCCAGGGCGGCCAGGGCGATGAGGCCGTGCACCCAGGTGGCCTGAACGAGCTGAAGGGGAGGGGGCCAGGCGTTGGCATCGGCCTCCGCCCAATGCCCCAGGCTGGAGAGGGCCACCAAGACCAGCGCGATCACCAGTTGGCGCCACTGCTGCCACCAGCTCTGCTGGCGGCGGAGCTCGCGACGGCTGGGCGACAGGCTGCCCTCCTCCCGGGGCTGGGCCGCAAACCCCAAGGCCTTCAGGCTGGCGAGCAGGAGCTCCACGCCCCCGGCGTCCGCATCAAGGTCGATCCAGGCGGTGCGGGTGAGGAGGTTCACGCTGACCTGGCGCACGCCAGGCTGCTGCCGCAGCCGTTGTTCCACCGCGCGCACGCAGCCGCCGCACTTCATCCCCTCCACGTCCAGCAGCACGCCGCAGCTGGCGGTGGGCGTGGGCGCCAGCGGAGCGGTGGCCACCGCCTCCGTGGCGGGACCGCTGGGGGGGGAGAGCACAGGGGCAGGCATGGCGCCCGTTCAGCCTAGGCACCGCGGCGGTGAATACACAGCGACCGGCGGTCTCGGGAGGCAGGATGGACGCAAGTTAGCCCCAGCGCCGTGCCCCGCTCCCAGCGCAACGACAATTTCATTGACAAGAGTTTCACGGTGATGGCCGACCTCATCGTCAAGCTGTTGCCGATCGATGCCAAGGCGAAAGAAGCCTACGTTTATTACCGCGACGGCTTGTCCGCTCAGAATGATGGCGACTATGCCGAAGCCCTGCAGAATTATGAGGAAGCTCTCAGGCTTGAAGATAATTCAACTGATCGGGCGGAGATCTTGAAAAATATGGCCATCATCTTCATGAGCACAGGCGAAGAGGAAAAATCTTTGGACTACTACAACCAATCTTTGGAGGCCAATCCCAACTCGCCCTCCTGTCTCAAAAACATGGGGTTGATTTATGAGAAATGGGGGCGCATGGCGGAGGAGGAGGGCGACCAGGACAGTGCCGACCGCTGGTTTGACCTGGCCGCCCAGTACTGGGGCAAAGCCGTTCGCCTCTACCCGGGTGGCTATCTCGACATCGAAAACTGGCTGAAGAGTTCCGGTCGCAGCACGGTGGATGTCTATTTCTAATCTGGTGCCAATGCCCGGGTGAGGGCTTCGGCCAGGGTGGAGGATTCCAGCAGATTCAGGCCCAGATGTGCCAGGGCCCCCGCTGTCGCCAGGCTCCCCCTTGGCACCACCGCACGCGTGAAACCCAGGCGGGCACTTTCCTGCAGGCGCAGCTCCAGCTGCCCCACCGGCCTGAGCTGTCCCCCCAACCCCAGCTCTCCGATCAGGACGGTGCCCGGCGGCAAGGTCAGGTCGCGGGTGCTGGCCACCACGGCCGCGGCCACGCCCAGGTCCGCTGCCGGCTCCTCCACCTGCAGGCCACCCGCCACCGCCAGATAGCAGTCGAAGCGGGAGAGAGGCAGGCTCAGATGCTTCTCAATCACCGCCAGGATCTGGTGCAGCCGGTTGGTTCCCACTCCCGTGGCCGTGCGCCGAGGACTGGCGTAACTCGTGGGGCTCACCAGGGCTTGCAGCTCCACCACGAGGGGCCGCGTGCCCTCACAGGCCACAATCGTCGCGGTTCCTGGACTGGGCTGGCCGCCGCCGAGGAACAGTTCACTGGGATTGGTGACCTCCGCCAACCCGCCATCCCGCATCTCGAACACGCCCAGCTCATGGGTGGCGCCGAAGCGGTTCTTCACGGCCCGCAGCAGGCGATGGCTGGCGAAGCGGTCGCCCTCAAAGGTGAGCACCGTGTCCACCAGGTGTTCCAGCACCTTGGGGCCCGCCAGCAGTCCCTCCTTGGTGACGTGCCCCACCAGAAGCAGCGCCGAGCCCTGGCGCTTGGCCAGCCGCTGCAGGGCCGCCGCGCACTCCCGCACCTGGGCCACCGTCCCGGGGGCGCTGCTGAGGTTGGCGTCGTGGAGGGCCTGGATGCTGTCGAGGATGGCCACGGCCGGCTGGAGCGCCTCCAGCTCTTCCAGCACCTGGTCCAGGTCGGTCTCTGCCAGCAGTTGGAGGCTGGCCTGGCGGTCCGGCTCCAGCGAGGGCCGATCCGCCGGGCGCTGACCCCCCGAGGGGGCCGGAGCCCGCGGGACCAGCCGGCGCCAGCGCAACCGCACCTGCTGCGCCGATTCCTCGGCGCTCACGTACAGCACGCGACAGTTTGCGGCCATGGCCTGGGCGGCCTGGAGGAGAAGGGTCGACTTGCCGATGCCCGGATCTCCACCGAGGAGCACCAACGCCCCGGGCACCAACCCGCCGCCGAGCACCCGATCAAGCTCCCCGAACCCGGTGGCCAGGCGCTGAAGGGGTTCCTCCTCGGAGGCGTCGATCGGTGTGGAGCGCCAAGGGGAGGGCGCCCCCGCATCGGCCGCTGGCGACGATCGTCGGCGCTCCGGGCGTCCCTCCCGGCCGGTCACGGGTTGTTCAACCAGGGAATTCCAGCTGCCGCAGGCGGAGCACCGCCCGAAAAACTGGCGGCTGCGGGCCCCGCAGGTTTGACAGAGGTAGAGGGAGGCGGCGCGGGGCACGGTCGATTTGTGAAGAAAAATAGCGGTCGATGAACAGAGCGGCCCTCAGGCCTTTTCAGTAGATCCGATCCGTTGTACATGCTGCGTCCTGGCGATGACGGCGACCTCCCCGGCCAAAGAAACGATCCTTGTTGTGGATGACGAGGCCAGCATTCGCAGGATCCTGGAAACCCGCCTCTCGATGATCGGCTACCAGGTTCTCACCGCCTCTGATGGCGAAGAGGCGCTGGAAACCTTTCACAGGGCCCATCCCGACCTGGTGGTCCTCGACGTGATGATGCCCAAGCTCGATGGCTACGGGGTCTGCCAGGAGCTGCGCAAGGAATCGGACGTGCCGATCGTGATGCTCACCGCCCTGGGCGACGTGGCGGATCGCATCACCGGTCTGGAGCTCGGCGCGGACGACTATGTGGTGAAGCCCTTCAGCCCCAAGGAGTTGGAGGCCCGGATTCGCTGCGTCCTGCGGCGGGTCGAGAAGGAGCAGGTGGCGGGCATCCCCAACTCCGGCGTGATCCAGGTGGCGGACCTGCGGATCGACACCAACAAGCGCCAGGTCTATCGGGGAGAGGAGCGCATCCGCCTGACCGGCATGGAGTTCAGCCTGCTGGAGCTGCTGGTGAGCCGCTCCGGTGAGCCGTTCAGTCGGGGCGAGATCCTGAAGGAAGTCTGGGGGTACACCCCCGAGCGTCATGTCGACACCCGGGTGGTGGATGTCCATATCTCCAGGCTGCGTTCCAAACTGGAGGATGATCCTGCCAACCCCGAGCTGATTCTCACGGCCCGGGGCACTGGCTACCTCTTCCAGCGCATCGTTGACTCCGTTGCCCCCGAAGGACCCTGACAACTTCCGATCCCCCGGGCGCCAGGCCTTGAGCCGGCGTCAACGGCAAAACCGCACCATCCGGCGGTTGGTGATCTGGTACAAGCGCAACGCCGCGGTCACCTCCTTGGTGGACACGGCCAACGCCGCCGGCTCCGTCGCCGGCGCCGCCACCTCCATGGCGGGAACCATGGCCGGAACCGTCCTGCAGCCCCTCGTGCTTGATCCTCTCCGCCGCCTGCAGCTCGGGGCTGGCGGTCCAGAGGATTGGCCCGACATCGACGACCGGGAGCGCCTTTGGGTCGCCGTGGATGGCATGGGGGGGGACAACGCCCCGGGGCCCATCCTGGAAGGCTGCCTGCGGGCTGTTCGGGTGTTGCCGCTGCGCATCCGCTTTGTCGCCGAGCGGGAGCCCCTGCGGCAAGCGGTGGCCAGCCTCGGGCTGGAGCAGGAGCTGGCGGAGGCCCAGGCCCGAGGCCTGGTCCAGCTCGTGCCCAGCGGTTGCTCCGTGGGCATGGATGAGGAGGCCACGGTGGTGCGTCGCAAGCGCGATGCCAGCATCAACATGGCGATGGACCTCGTGAAGTCTGGTCAGGCCATGGCGGTGTATTCCGCTGGCAACTCCGGTGCCGTGATGGCATCGGCCATCTTTCGTCTCGGCCGCCTGCGGGGGATCGAACGCCCGGCCATCGGCGCCCTCTTCCCCACGAAGGATCCGGCGCAGCAGGTGCTCGTGCTCGACGTGGGTGCCAACACCGACTGCAAGCCGGCCT
>CAYVWU010000109.1:0-8314 GCA_964455575.1 uncultured Cyanobium sp.
GGCGGCCAGGGCCCTCTTCCCACACCCTCCCTTGAGGCGATCCTGGCCACCTGGCAACGCATCCAGGAGCTCGGTCCCTTCACCACGACGATGTGGCCTGTGGTGGAGGCGGAAACCTCCCGTTTGCGTCAGCATCTGGCCCGCTGGTGCGGGGCCCCGAGCCACCGGCTGGCGTTGACGGAAAACGTCACCATGGGCTGCGTGCTGCCCCTGTGGGGCCTGCCCTGGCGCGCGGGAGACACCCTGCTCATCGGGGATGGCGAGCATGACGGGGTGGTGGCCGCCTGTCGCGAACTGGCGCGCCGCTTTGATCTCAAACTGCGGATGTTGCGTCTCACCGCTGGCGATCCCTCGGCGATGGGGGCGCGTTTAGCCGCGCCGGAGCAGCCGGTGCTGGACGCCCTGGAGCAGGCCCTGACCGCGGACACCCGCTTGGTGGTGCTGTCGCACCTGCTCTGGAAGACCGGCCAGAGGATGCCGATCGGCGCTGTTGCGGATCGCTTGGCGGCCCATCCTGGACGCCCCTGGTTGCTGGTGGATGGGGCCCAGAGTTTCGGCAGTCTGCCGGTGGCCCCGGAGGCGGCCCGAGCGGACATCTACGCCTTCACCGGGCATAAGTGGTGTTGCGGCCCCGAGGGGTTGGGGGGTGTGCTGCTCTCCGAGCGACTGCTGGAGGCCAGCCAGCCCACCTTGATCGGGTGGCGCACCCTCCGTTCAGAGGACAAGGCGAATGGAGGGTTCCATCGCGACGGACGACGCTTCGAGGTGGCGACCTCCTGCACGCCTCTTCTCAGCGGTCTTGACACCTCTCTGGCCCTTCTCGAGAGCGTGGGCTCCGATGTGGAGCGCCTGGCGGTGATTCGGGAGCGGGCGGAGCGCCTCTGGCTGGGACTGCGGGAGCTTCCGGGTTGCGCTCCCTGGCTGGAGGATCCTCCTGCGGCGGGGTTGGTGAGTTTTCAACCCTGTCATCGTGATGGCGCTCCCGTCGCCCCGCAGGCGGTGGCCGACCGGCTGGGGGAGCGAGGACTCTGGCTGCGCCACCTGCAAGGACCCAGCTGCTTGCGGGCCTGCACCCATGTCACCACCACACCGGCCGAGGTGGACCTGTTGCTGGACACGCTGCGGGAGTTCGCCGCCAACGACTGGCGCTGACCAACACAAAGACCCTGGCGCTGACCAACACAAAGACCAAATCAACCACCGATCAACGACCAATAAAAAAGGGCTCCGTGGAGCCCAGGGGCGGTTGGCCGGGGAAGATCCCGGCCGAAACCGCTCTCTTCAATAATCGGCTTCCGTGCTGAGGAAGGCGTTGTGCACCCAGCCGGCGAGCAAGGCGCCGAGGATCGGGGCAAACCAGAACAGCCAGAGCTGACCCATCGCGTCACCGCCAACCCATGCGGCAACCCCTGCGCTGCGAGCAGGGTTCACAGAGGTATTGGTGACAGGGATGCTGATCAGGTGAATCAAGGTCAGGGCCAGGCCGATGGGCACGCCAGCAAAACCGGTTGGTGCCAGGCGATCGGTGGCGCCGAGGATGACGAGAAGGAAGAAGAAGGTGAGGACGACCTCAATCACCAGGGCTGCCCAGAAGCCGTAGCCGCCGGGGGAATGGGCTCCCCAGCCGTTGGTGGCTAGAGGATTGCTCCCTGACAACGCAAAACCCTCACGCCCTCCGGCAACCATCCAGATCACACCGCCAGCGATGATGGCCCCTAAAACTTGGGCGACGACGTAAGGAAAGACCTGCGAGCCGCGGAACTTACCCGCAGCCCAAAGGCCGAAGGTCACAGCAGGGTTGATGTGACAGCCTGAGACGTGGCCAATGGTGTAGACCATCGTCAGCAGAGTGAGACCAAAGGCGAGAGAAACGCCCAGAAATCCCAGGCCTAGTGGATTCGCAGCTGCGTTGTCATAGGGGAAGACAGCGGCGAGAACGGCGGAGCCGCAACCGCCAAGGACCAACCAGAAGGTGCCGAACACCTCAGCTAAAAACTTTTTCGAAAGCGGAACAGCGAGGGCCATTCAGGAACAGGTGGCATGCGGAACACTTACCGATCATGGCAATCTCTCGGCAATTGACAAGGGGGATGTAGCGGGCAAAAAAGAGAAGGGTTGCTTTATTCGCTTGAGTCTCAAATCGACCAGAAACTTTCTTGATTGTTTCGCTTCAATCCTAAACAAAAGGCTAATTTTTTCTGGTCTGTCGCCCTCCCTGGGGCTGTCTAGCGGGTTTTGTCTTCCTGTGGGGGCCGATGGTGCTGTTGCTCCCCATCGGGGACGTGTTGCCAAGCAGGCCTGGATGGATAAGGTGTCAATGTTGCGACCATCTCGGCGGGAATCGTCGAGACAGTTTCAACATTTGCTAAGGATTCTTCCGTTCCCACCTGTTTCTCCTTTAGAGGTTTAGAGGCATGTTTGCTACCTCTCCCCGGCTTGTTTCTCGTCTGCTGATGGCCTCAGCCGCCTCCATCAGTCTTGCTTCCCTCAGCGCTACTGCCTTTGCCGCCGATAGCGCCGAACTCATCAAGAAGGCGGAAGCGGCCTGCTTGGAAAGCGCCGCAACCCAGGGCTGGCGCACAGACCTGGCCAAAGTCATCTCCTCCAAGGCCCTGGATGCCGACAAGGTGGAAGTGGTGTTCGACCTCACCCGCGATGGGGTGAACACCGCTCGCCTCACCTGCCCCTACAGCGTCAGCCAGGGCGTGGGTGGCGCCTTCGCCGCACCCAAAGCCGAGTTGGCGGCACCCGCTGAACCCGTCGCCGATGCCGGAATCCCGGTCAATCAGGGTCGCGCCTGGTGGCTTCTTCTCCCCCTGGCCCTCGCCCTGGGCTCCTGGCTCTGGCTTCGCGGGCGCGATGGCACCGTGGGCCATGCCTATGCCTCCTCAGGCGTGACCACCGGCGCGGGCACAGGCTCCTGGTATGGAGCGGAAGCCGCTGCTCGGGATGGCCTGCTGGAGGTCCGCGAGCATGCCGATGGCAGCGCCCGGGTCCTGCGCCAGATCCGCAATGGCGACAACTTCCAGATCACGGGAATCCGTCGTCGGGATTCCGCCAATGTCGAATGGCTGGAAGTGAGCAGCGGCGGCTGGGTGCGCGACGCCGAAACCCGCTACGACCGCAATATCGTTCGCTGACGTTCGCTGACGTTCGCAGCCTGGTGCCCTCAGCTGAGGGCACCAGGCTATCCATGGCGCGAGCGCAGGGCCTTTTCCGCTTCTTCCCTGTCGTCGAAGTGGATTTTGGTGGTTCCGAGAATCTGATAATCCTCGTGCCCTTTGCCGGCGATCAGCACCAGGTCGTCCTCCGTGGCCAAAGCGATCGCTTCCGCGATCGCTTTGGCGCGATCAACCTCCACCACCGGCGCGCAGGAGGACGGAATCCCAGCGACCACATCCTCCAGGATCTGTCTTGGATCCTCGGTTCGGGGGTTGTCGGAGGTCACCACCACCCGATCCGCCAGGCGGGCGGCGATCTCCCCCATCTGAGGGCGTTTGCCGCGGTCTCTGTCTCCGCCACAGCCGAAAACGCAGATCAGACGCCCTTGCGTGAAGGGACGGCAGGCTGACAGAGCGCTTTCCAGACCGTCGGGTGTGTGCGCGTAGTCCACAAGGACGGCGGGGCTCGGGATGGCTCCAGGGCCAGGCACCCGTTCCATCCGACCAGGCACGCCACGGAAACTGGCGATCGCCTCCAGCAGGCGGGGAAGGGCCAGCCCCTGCAACTGCAGGATGCCGACGGCCTGCATCACGTTCATCAGGTTGAAGCGACCCAGCAGGGGAGAGTGGAAGCGGCCGCTCCCCTCCGGGGTGTGGAGAACGCCGCTCACGCCGTCCGCCGCCATGGTGAGGTCGCGGATCGTCAGCTCCGCCTCCCGGCTCTCCAGGGAGCTGCGCCAGCAGGGGATGCCTTCGGCTTGCAGGTGTTCCGCCAACTTCGCACCCCAGGCGTCATCCACGTTCACCACCGCCCCCCCCTGCAGAAGGGGGGGGGCGAAAAGCAACGCCTTGGCTTCGAAATAGGCCTCCATCGACGGGTGGTAGTCCAGGTGGTCCTGGGTGAGGTTGGTGAAGACCGCCCCGGAAAAGCGACAGCCCGCCACGCGTTGCTGGTCCAGGGCGTGGGAACTCACCTCCATGGCTCCCACCAGGGCCCCGGCTTCCACCGCCTGCGCCAGCTGGCCCTGGAGTTGATCGGCAAAAGCCGTGGTGTGCTGAGCGGTCACGCTGTGGTTCGGCCAGCGGTTGACGAGGGTGCCGAAGAGCGCTGTCGGGCGACCTGTCTCCGCCGCAAGGTGTTCGATCAGGTGGGTGGTGGTGGTTTTGCCGTTGGTGCCCGTCACGCCGATCAGCCGCAGACGCTGGCTCGGCTCATGCCAGAACGCTGCCGCCAGTTCCCCCACCCACCGGGCTGCGGGATCGGGCAGCACCACCACGGGATCCCCGGGCCCCGGGGGGTCGGCCAGGGCGGCGGCCTGACTGATCATCGCCGCCGCCGCCCCCTCCGCCAGCACCTGGCGCCAGAACCTCCCCCCATCCACCGTGGTGCCAGGCAGCCCGAGAAACAGGGTGCCGGCGCTGATGCGCCGAGAGTCGCAGCTGATGCTCTGCAGGTCCCGATTCGCCAGGCCGGCGGGGATAGGCAGTCCCACAAGGCCGAGGAGGGAATGGAGCCGTTGAGTCATGTCGGGCTGGCACGCGCCGTCCACCCTGGCATGACCCTTTGGGTCGATTCAGACCAGGGGTGAAACCGCGACGAGTGTCTTGGGGCGTGGGCCCAGGTTGAGCCCTAGGGGGCAAGGTGACGAAGGAGCCAGCTGCGCAAGGGCTCTCCTTGGAGTCGCGGGGACACCGGAGGCAGGGGCGTGATGACGCCATCCCGCGCATTGGCCAGGGCAAGCACGGGCACAGACAGGCCGTAGCGCGCCTGCAGGGCGGGATCGCTGTCCACATCCACGGGGCGCAGCCGGATTCGCGCCAGCGTTGGCACGACGGCCTCGGGCGTTTCTCCAGATCCACCTTCCTCCACGGCCTCAGACGCGGTGTCAGACGGGTCCTCAGACGCGGCGTTCGCGAAGCTCGCCGCTGGAAGCACCTCCTTCAGGCGCTCCTCCAGGCCTGCACAGAGACAGCAACCGACTCGGGTGTAAAGAATCAGGGTGACCATCAGTCGGGAACGGGGTCGCAGCCGCAAGGGGTGAAGGGATGGCAGCGGCTCAGGCGCCGGACGCTCAGCCAGCCGCCGCGCCAGGGGCCATGGCGCTGGATGGCTTCCGTGGCATAGGCGCTGCAGCTGGGGATGAAGCGACAGCGGGGCCCGAGCAAGGGGGAGAGCCACTGGCGATAGGCCCCGATCAGAGCCAGCAGAAACGACGACAGCCAGCCCTCTAGGATGGTTCGTTGGCGCTGCATGCGGAGGAACGGGTCTCAACCCAGCTTGCCTCCCTGACGCCCCCTTGTTCACTTGCCAGGTTGTTTTCATGTCTCGTTACCGCGGCCCTCGACTGAGGATCACGCGGCGCTTGGGAGACCTTCCCGGTCTCACCCGTAAGTCCGCCAAGCGGGCTTATCCCCCCGGTCAGCACGGCCAAGCCCGTCGCAAGCGCTCCGAATACGCCATCCGTCTCGAAGAAAAGCAAAAGCTCCGCTTCAACTACGGGATCTCCGAGCGCCAACTGGTGCGCTACGTCAAGAAAGCCCGTGCCCAGGAGGGTTCCACCGGAACCAACCTGCTCAAGCTGCTGGAAAACCGGCTCGACAACGTCTGCTTCCGTCTGGGTTTCGGCCCCACCGTTCCAGGAGCGCGGCAGCTGGTCAACCACGGCCACGTCACCGTGAATGGCCGAGTGGTCGACATCCCCAGCTATCAGTGCAAGTCGGGTGATGTGGTGGCCATCCGCGAGCGCAAGGCGAGCAAGCAATTGGCGGAGGCCAATCTGCAGTTCCCTGGCCTGGCCAACATCCCCCCCCACCTGGAGTTCGAAAAAACCAAACTCACCGCGAAGGTGAATGGCTCCATCGAACGGGAGTGGGTGGCCCTGGAGATCAACGAATTGCTGGTGGTTGAGTTCTACAGCCGCAAGGTCTGACCCGGCGGCGGCCGCTGGGGCGCACCGACACCACCCACCCACCTTCCACGTTCCCTTCGGGTCCGTTCGTGCCCTCGCCTCGGCGGGGGCTTTGCATGGCTGGCGTGTCGATCCGCTGCTGGCGGCTGGGGCGCGTTGAATGTTGTCAGTGAACCCTTGGAAGGTTGCGCCTGAGCACAAGCTCCCCCGATCGCTGCACCCTGATGCGTCTTCCTGAAGAACAGAGATGAAACGGGCAGATCTTGGCACCCTGAGCCTGAAGTCCATGGCGGCGCTGGTGGCCAGCATGGGTGTGATCAATCTTCTCTCCGCTGTCCGACCTGCTCTGCCTTCACGTGTCGCTTGGCTTCAGGATCTTTTCCCTATAGAAATTCGCCATTCTGCCCATCTCTTCACGGCGCTGAGTGGCTTCTGGTTATTGATCCTTGCTTTTGGACTGCTAAGACGCAAACGGGTCGCTTGGCTGTTGACCATTGGATTCCTGGGCGTCTCTATTATTGTCAATCTCGTTAAAGGACTGAATTTTGAAGAGAGTTTGTTCGCAGCCCTCCTGCTGCTGCTGTTAAGCGCAACTCGTGGGGTCTACACCGCGCGCTCTGACGCCCCCTCCGTCGCTCAAGGTGCCAAAACCTTGTTGGCTTCTGGTCTCTTTACGCTTGCCTACGGGACGGCAGGTCTTTTTTTCCTTGATCGCGTTCATGGCGTTAAGGGCAACCTGCCAGGGGCTGCCCTGCAGACTCTGATGATGTTTATTGCACAGGACAATGCAGGCCTGATTCCCGCAACACGCTTTGGGCGATTCTTTGTTGATTCGATTTACTGGGTGGGGGGAATCACCCTTCTCTATTCCCTCTGGATGCTGCTCAGGCCGATGTTGCTGCGTGGGGCGCCTGCTGACGAGGCGCAACACATCCAAGCCAAAGCAATCGTGGGTCGCTATGGCGGAAGTTCACTCGCAGCGATGACGCTACTCGGGGATAAATCCTATTTCTTTAGCGCATCTGGCAAAAGCTTGATTGCTTATGTGCCTAAGGGCCGAGGCGCTGTGGCCCTTGGGGATCCCATTGGTCCCCAAGAGGAAGCTGCGGAGATGATCCAAGGTTTTCTCGATTTCTGTCGCGTCAACGATTGGACTCCAGGGTTCTATCAAGTCCAGCCGAGTTTGCTCGATCTCTATGGGCAATTTGGTTTTCGTGCCATCAAGATTGGTGAGGAGGCTGTGGTGAATCTGATCACATTCACCATGAGTGGAAAGTCGGGCCAGGATCTGCGAACGGCCCGCAACAAGTTGACAAAATCGGGGCATGGCATCACGTTTTATCAACCGCCGATATCGCGATCTTTGCTGGTCGAGCTGAGGTCGGTCAGCGATGAGTGGTTGGGAATGATGAAGGGATCCGAGAAGAAGTTTTCTGTGGGGTGGTTTGATGAGGCCTATCTCGGCCAAACCACTATTGCAGTCGTGCGGAAGCCAGATGGAGTGGTCAGCGCCTTTGCCAATTTGGTTGGTGCTGCGTCCGCCAAGGGAATCGCGATCGATCTCATGCGTCATCGACGGGACATGCTGAATGGCACGATGGAATTTCTTTTCATCTCTTTGTTTCAATATTGTCATGAACAAGGCTATGAGCGCTTCTATCTCGGCCTCTCGGCATTGTCCGGCGTCGGCACAACAAACGCCTCAGCTCGCGTCGAAAAGATGATCCATCATCTGTATGATCACCTTAATCGCTTTTACAATTTCAAGGGTCTACATGCTTACAAGGAGAAGTTCCGTCCGCAATGGGAGCCGAGATATCTCGTGTTTCCCGGCTATGGCGCTTTGGTGGATGTTGTCGTGGCGTTGATTCGGGCTGACTCTGGCGATCGCCTGATGGATTATATTAAGCCCGATATTTGACCTTTAGTCCGCACGCTGCGATTTGTGGCAGGCTGGAAATATGTTTCAAGCCGGGTGATTGGCTCTCCAATCGGTGATCGCAGCATTGACCTCATCGGGGTATTCCGCCATGACGATATGCCCTGCTTCGGCAAAGTGCAGGTGTTGGCCATGCTGGAAGCGGGAGGCGAGCTGTTCACCCATGGAGAAACTGAAGCTGGGATCGCGGCCTCCGGAGATCGTCAGCACAGGAAGCTGCCAGAGCACTTGTCTGGTTTTCTGTGAGAAATAATTATAGTTCCAGAAGATCTGCATGGCTTTGTAGCTGTGAGCGTCGGTTGGGA
>CAYVWU010000110.1:0-8272 GCA_964455575.1 uncultured Cyanobium sp.
CTCACCAGCGCCGACCAGGAGGTGGCGGTGCTGGCCTTCCAGGATCTGGTGGCGGCCGAGAGCGAACAGGAGCGCACGGACGACGAGCGCCCCAAGCGGGGCGTGCCGATCGGCGCCCGGGTGCGCAACCCCGCCAGCGGGGAACTCATCCCCCTGTGGATCGCCGACTATGTGCTGGCGGACTACGGCAGCGGCGCCGTGATGGGGGTGCCGGCCCATGACCACCGCGATTTTCTCTTTGCCCGCCAGCACGAGCTGCCGATCCGCCAGGTGATCGTGCCCGAAGGGGCCGATCCCGCCGCCTTCGCGGGCGCCGCCTGGACCGAGCCGGGAGTGATGATCCACTCCGGCCCATTCGATGGTCTCCCCTCCGAAGAGGCGAAGGCGAGGATCGTGGCGGCGGCCGCGGAGGGTGGCTGGGGCGCCTCCCGCGTGCAATATCGCCTGCGGGACTGGTTGATCTCGCGCCAGCGCTACTGGGGCTGTCCGATCCCGATGGTGCGCTGCCCCGACTGCGGCGACGTTCCGGTGCCCGTCGAGCAGCTGCCGGTGATGCTGCCCACCGACCTCACCCTGGATGGGAGGGGGGGCTCCCCCCTCAGCCAGCAGGAGGCGTGGCTGACGGTGTCCTGCCCGAGCTGCGGTGGGCCGGCGCGCCGGGAAACCGACACGATGGACACCTTCATGTGCTCCAGCTGGTACTACCTGCGCTATGCGGATCCGCACAACACCGCGGTTCCGTTCAGCAAAGACGCGGTGGATCGCTGGCTGCCCGTGGATCAATATGTGGGCGGCATCGAGCATGCGATCCTCCATCTTCTCTATTCCCGCTTTTTCACGAAGGTGCTGCGGGATCGGGGGCTGTTGAGTTTTGATGAACCGTTCCAGCGCCTGCTGACGCAAGGGATGGTGCAGGGGATCACCTATCGCGTTCCCTCCACCGGCAAATATGTGGCCCCCGCTGATGTCGCGGATGTGAACGATCCACGGGATCCGATCAGTGGAGAGGTTCTGCAGGTGAGTTTCGACAAGATGTCCAAGTCGAAACACAACGGCGTGGACCCCTCTGCCGTGATCGACCGCTACGGCGCTGATACGGCGCGGTTGTTCATTCTCTTCAAGGCGCCGCCGGAGAAGGATCTGGAATGGGAGGACGCGGACGTGGAAGGTCAGTTCCGCTTTCTGCAACGCCTCTGGCGGTTGGTGGACGGGGCTCGGGAGCAGGGGATCGGCCTTCCCTCCCCGGGCAGCGCGGCGCTTGAGGATCTGGGCCCCGCAGAGCGCGATCTGCGGCGGGCGGTGCATGGCGCCATTCAGGACATCAGCGGGGATCTGGAGGGTGACCTGCAGCTCAACACGGCGGTGTCTGAGTTGATGAAGCTGAGCAATGCCATGACAGCGCTTCTGCCGGAAGCGCGCCCGGAGGTGGCCGGCGAAGCGGTGGCCACCCTGGTGTTGTTGCTGGCTCCCTTTGCTCCGCACCTGGCGGAAGAGCTCTGGCATCGCCTGACGGACGCGGCAGGCAGCGTGCACGAGCAGCCCTGGCCCCAGCTCGATGCATCCGCCCTCCGTCGGGACACGATTCCGCTGGTGATTCAGGTGAAGGGGAAGGTGCGGGGGAATCTGGAGGTGCCCGCCGATGCTGATGCCGCCACCCTGGAACGGCTGGCACTGGAGAGCGAGGTGGCGGCCCGCTGGCTGGAGGGTCAACCACCCCGCCGCGTGATTGTGGTGCCCGGCAAGCTGGTCAACCTGGTGCCTTGAGGACAGGCGGGGCCCTGAACGTTCAGATTCGCTGGACGCTCAGGGTGCTCGGCTGGCCCCAGTCGCCCGTGGCGCTGTAGCCGCGGTCGTTGGCGCAGAGGTGGCGAAGAATCCAGAACAAGGGTTCAGGACTCTCCAGGCCCAGAGCCGTTTGCAGGCTGCCCAGGTCGTGGGTTGCTCCGTCGGCGAGAAGGGCTTCCAGGCGCTGCTGCAGGGAGAGGATCTGGGCCGCCGCTGTTTTCCCCGCCTCCACGCCGGGTTGGTGGTAGGCGTTCACGTTGATGAATTCGCCATAGAGGCCCACCGCCCTCTCGAACAAGGCGATCAGAGCGCCCAGGGAGCGGGCATCGAAGCGCTGAAGCGTGATGGTCAGGGACTGGCGGCCACCCTCGCAGAGGGCGGAGCGGGTGCCCTGCAGGAAGCCCGCCAGGAAGTCCGCCGGGTTTTCCCCGTCCACGGGCGAGATGTCGCCGGGTTCATCGAGCGCTTCGATGAACACAGCGAAGAAGTTGTCGAGCCCATCCCGCAACTGCTGCACGTAAGCGTGCTGATCGGTGGATCCTTTGTTGCCGTAGACGGCCAGACCCTGGTGAACCACCTGGCCATCGCGATCCAGGCGCTTGCCCAGGGATTCCATCACCAGCTGCTGCAGGTAGCGGCTGAAAACCTCCAGACGGTCTCGGTAGGGGAGCACGACCATGTCGCGCCTGCCCTTCCCGTCTCCAGCCACGTACCAGCTGGCCGCCAGCAGGGCCGCGGGATTGTCGCGCAGCGACGCCACGCGGGTGCGCGCGTCCATGGCGGCGGCTCCCTCCAGAAAGCCCCGCATGTCGGCTCCGACGAGCACCGCCGGCAGGAGCCCCACCGCGCTGGTGATGCTGGTGCGCCCTCCCACCCAGTCGGGCATGTCGAAGCGGGCGAGCCAGCCCTCCTGGCTGGCCCGTTGATCCAGGTGGCTGCCGGCCATGGTGACGGCGACCGACTGGCGCGCCCAATCGCCGCCCAGGGCCTCCAGGCGGGCCCGGGCCTGCTCCATGCCCAGGCGGGGTTCGGGAGTGCCTCCCGATTTGCTCACGACGATCACGAGCGTTGTGAGCAGGCGTGATCCCAGGGAGGCCAGGGTGGCGCTCATGCCCTGGGGATCGACGTTGTCGAAGAAGTGGAAGGGGAGCCCTTCTCCCTGGCGCTGAAGCGCCCGGATGATCAGGAGGGGGCCCAGGCCGGAACCGCCGATGCCGATCCAGAGCACGTCGGTGAAAGGAGCGCCGCCGGGGGCGGTGCGCACACCCCCCCGCACCTCGCAACCGAAGGTGTCGAGCCGCTCGATCTCGCCGCGGATGAGCTCCCGCGTCTCGGGTGTGGGGGCGCGATCGGGATCTCGCAGCCAGTAATGACCCACCTGTCGATGTTCATCCTTGTTGGCGATGGCTCCCGCCTCCAGCTCCGCCATGGCCTGGAAGGCGGCGGCGGAGCGGGGTTCAAGGGCCTCCAGATCCGCCGAGGAGAGGGCCATGCGGCTGGCGTCCAGCCACAGGCCCAGGGCGGGGTCGTACCACAACAAGTCCTGAAACCGCTGCCAGAGGCTGGCGGGATCCGATCCGTTGAGCGGAGGGAGGGCGGTCGACCGCGAAAGCGTGGACATGGCCGCTGCTGCACCGCGCAGGCTTTGCCACGGTACCGAACCGTCTGAAGGGGACGACCTCCGTTGGGCCACCGCCAGGACCGAACGGGGAAGGGGTGGACAGGGCGAGGAAAGAGGGAATAATCAAGTCATCAAACTTCATTGCGATCTTCCATGGGCCTCCGCCTTCCGCCGCGGCCCTTCCCGCTCCAACGCTTCGGCCGTTGGCACCTCCTCGGATTGGCCACGTTTTCCGTCGTCGCCTGCGCTTGGGTGTGGGGCCAGCGTCGCTCCCTGACCCTCCCGCAATCTGCCGCCTCTCCCGCCTGGATTCGGGATCAGGCGGATGCTGTGCGCCATTCCTCCCCTTTGGAAGGTCAGCGCCCCGATCCGATCGACTTCACGGCGGAGGAATTGCGTGAGCTCAACCGCCGTTTCGGCGTCCATGGACCTCAGCCCGCCCTGGCCCAGCTCTTCACCGAGGGCCTCGATCAGCTCCAGCCCCTCCGCAATCACACCCTGTCGCGGGTGGAGGAGTTGCGCCCCCTGATCGTGCGCCACAGCACCCGCCAACGCATCAACCCCATGTTGGTGGCCGCGGTGCTGTTCGATGAGATGCAGCACGCCAAGCCCGGCGAAGACAGCGCCCTGGCCGTGCGCAGTGGTCTCTTCCAAACCCAGGGGCCGGCGCAGCTGAGCGTGGGCGAGATGGTGAAGCAGGGCCTGCTCCCGGAGAACGCCACGCCTGAGCAGATCCTGGAAGCGCGTCTGCAGCTGCTCGATCCCGACCACAACGTGGAGCTTCTGGTGGGCAAGTTCGCGAGGCTCGCCAACAAGCTGGGGCTCCCCCGCCACCGCACCCTGATGGCCAGCGGAGAACCGCGGGACGCCAAAGCCCTGGCCACCCTGGCCTATCTGCACAACGGCAAGTTGGACTATCCCGCCCGCATCTTGCGCTACATGCAGGACCCAGCCCTGCACGCCCTGATCTACGGCAAGCGCCAGACGGTCACCAGCCCCTTGATCTGAAGCCCTGATCCGCGGCTAGTTGATCGAAACCTTTTCGTCCGCCAGCGGGACGCACCAGAGAGGCTGTCAGCACGTGACACCCAAGGCGGTGAGCCGCTCCCGCAGCTCACTCCATTCAAAGCTGCGCGGGTCAGCCCGCTCCCCGGCCAGATCCACGTGGCGGTGGGTGGTGATTGCTTCGACGGGGATGGCGTAGCGACGCATCCACTCCGCCAGCACCACGGCCAGGGCGTCGTATTGCGCGGCGGTGTAGCCGCTGTGGCCCCCCTGGTCGTGTTCCCCGTCGATGGGGGTTTCCAGGCTGAGATGGAGGGCGAAATTGTTCACCGAACCGCCCACCTTGGGATTGGTCACCGCCCACGCCCCCTGGAAGGCCGAATTGCCGGCACCGAAGGCGCGCTTGGACGGATCAACGGCCTCGACGATCTCGCCCTTGCCGCCGATCAGCACGTGGTAGCTCACCTGGTCGTCATCGCGGGGATGGGGGGTGAGGAAGGTGTTGATGGCGGAACTCAGCCCATAGACCGTTTCATGAAGCACGACCACCTTGGGGGTGGGATCGAGCGGATTGCCGAAGGCATCCCGGGTCAGGCGCTCCCCATAGTTCGTGGGATGGATGCGCAGGCGTTGGGTGCGGCTGGGCAGCTCAGCCAGGAGCGTGGTCAGACGCGCCTGGAGGGCGGGATCAGGGGCGGAACAGCTCTGCCGCAGCGGCGACTGCCAGGGGACGCGGGCGGGTGGCGACGGCGCGGGACGGGGCGGACGCTCAGGGGGGCCTGGCCTGGCTTGCCGCACCTCCTCCAGGATGTCGAGCAGGGAGGGCGAACCGTTGGCTTGGGGGCTGCCCCCGGCGCTCCGCACCAGCCAGAGCACCATGCCGCTGACCACCAGGCTGGCGCCCGCCATACCCATCAGGAGACCCCTGGCCTGGCTGGGGAGCGTCAAGGCGCGAGCTCCAGCCACTGGCGACGCCGCTCCAGAGCCGCGGGGCTGGCCTGGGGGAGAGGATGGAGCCTCCAGCGCTCGATGGCCGGCGGCGCGGCGATGAGCGTGGTCTCCCGCACGAGGCCCTGACGCGTGAACAGCACCTGGTGCGTCCCGCCGGAGAAGTCCGGTCCCGGGCGGCCCAGGAGGGCGTCCACCTCCGCCGCCCGTCGCACCCGTTGGCGGTTGAGGGCGAGCAGCTCATCCCCCACCTCCAGGCCAGCGTTTTCAGCCGCGCCCTGGCGGGCCACGGTCTTCAAGCGCAAGCCACCGTCGGGAGAAGCATCAAGCTGCCAGCCCAAGGCGGGACCGGCGGCCTGATCCGCCCGCAGCTCGAGACCGACATCCGCGAGGTAACTTTTCATGTCGGGATCTTCGGTACTGCGCAGCCATTGCGGCAAAAGGGTGGACAGATCCTCGGCCTGTTCCGTGAAGATGGCCAGCAGGTCGTCTTCCCGATAGCCGGCGTCCCAGCGACCGAAGCGTTGCCACAGCTGGCGCAACACCCGGCTCAGTGCGGAGCCGTGGCGCCGCAGGTGAAGATCCAGAACCAGCGCCACCACAGCGCCCTTGAGGTAATAACTCACCTGGCTGCCGGCGGAGTAGGCGTCCTGGCGGTAGAGCTTCACCCAGGCCTCCAGGCTGCTGTCCCGAAGGCTCTGGACGGCGCGGCCCGGACAGAGGAGGTAGCGGCTGAGGTCCTCGGAGAGGTCCGCCAAGGTGTCGGCTTCCTCACACAAGCCACAGCTGCCCGGCAGCAGGAGGTCGTAGTAGCTGGTCACCCCCTCCGCGAACCAGAGGGTGGGCACGGGAACGGGCAGGCCGTAGTCGATCGGCGTCAGCTCGATCGGGCGAAGGCGCCGCACATTCCATTGGTGCAGATATTCGTGGGCCACGAGGCCGAGAAGCTTGCGACGGCCCTCGGGGGTGGCGAGGCGTCCGCGGCTGTACTGCAACACTGCGGCGTGGTTGTGCTCCAGGCCGCCGTAGCCCTCCTCCAGGAGATGGAGCACGAAGAGAAAGGGATCGCCCGGCGGTCGCTCCTCCCCCAGCAGGCGGCAACAGGCCAGGCAGACGCGCTCCACATCGGGCAGCCAGGCGGGGTCCTCGGCGGGGGGATCGCCGCCCCAGCTCACCCAGCGGTGCTCCACTCCCGCCACCTGGAAGCCATGCACCGGATGGGGGCCCACCTCCACCGGGCTGTCGATCAACGCGTCGAAGGTTTCCGCCTGCCACTGGTGCTCCCCCACGCGCGGCAGGGGGAGGAAGGCCTCCCAGCCGGGTGGCAGCCGCAGCTCCAGGCCATGGGGCTGCCAACGCTCTCCATCGATCTCCAGCGCCACCCCGGCCAGGGCCAGGAAGCCATGGTCGCTGTTGAGATGGCAGGTGCGCACCGTGAGCTCACTGGCCTGGATGGCGTAGCGCACCTCCAGGGGCTCCAGGCTGGCCAGTCGCAGGAGCCAGGTGGCGGGGGCCAACCGTTGCGGGTCGAGCTGGCGGGATCCCTGCCACACCTCCAACCCTTCCAGGGTGCGCACGTAGTCGCGGATGAGGTAGGAGCCCGGGGTCCAGCCCGGCAGGCGCAGCTCCAGCCGGCTGTGGCGCGGCTGAACGCGCAGCCGGGCGCGAATCCGATGCTGGTGGGGCGCCCGCAGATCGAGGCTGAGGAGGGGAAGCAACCGCGGGTTCAGCAAACGACGGTGAGCTCGGCCCCGGGGAGCTGGGTGGAGGCGTCCCGCAGCGCCAGATGGACCCCGTAGGCGCGGGTGATTCGTCCCAGCAGGGGCGGGAGGTCCTGGCAGCGGCTGAGGCGTGACAGGTCGCCCACCAGGGCGAGGGAGCCATCGGCCTCCCGCCGCCAGCCCAGGCGCAGGCCCCCCTTCAAGGCGATGGCCACGGCCACCGGCTGCGTTTCCCCGGCGAAACCGACCACCCGGCTGTCCCGCTCGGGCTGAAGCTGAAGCCCTTCCAGCGCGGACACCAGGAGATCGACGTCACGCAACACGGTGGGCAGGGTCGTGAGATGGGACATGGGGCCAGGAACGGAAGGGACGGAGACCGGAGGAGGCGAGTGGGGGTGGGGGAACGGCGTGCGGGAAGCTGGCGGAGGCGGCGCCCCACCCAAGCCCATGAACTCCCCAAACCCTAGCGATGTCGCGGAGAGTCTCCCGTGGCCATGGCCACAGACCTGGCCTTCCCATCGCTCTCCCCTGCGCCTGGGGGTGATGGCCTCGGGGGAGGGGAGCAACTTTGAAGCCCTGGTGGCGGCCACCCGCAACGGTCCGCTGCGCGCTGAGGTGGTGCTGCTGGTGGTGAACAACGCCACCTGCGGGGCGCGGGCCCGGGCGGAGCGGCTGGGCATCCCCTGCCAATGGCTGGACCATCGCGCCTTCCCCAGCCGCGAGGAGCTCGACGGGGCCCTGATCGCGGCATTTGAAGAGGCCGCGGTGGATCTGGTGGTGATGGCCGGCTGGATGCGCATCGTCACCCCCCGCCTGATCGAGGCGTTTCCCGATCGCCTCCTCAACATTCACCCCTCGCTGCTCCCGAGTTTTCGCGGCCTGGACGCCGTCGGCCAGGCCTTGGCGGCGGGGGTGTGCCTCACCGGCTGCACTGTTCACCTGGTGCGCCCGGAAGTGGACAGCGGGCCGATCCTGGTGCAAGCCGCGGTGCCGGTGCAACCCGGGGATGACGCGGCCGCGCTGGGGGCGCGAATCCACCGCCAGGAGCACCGCATCCTGCCCCTGGCGGTGGCGCTGGCGGCCCAGCGGTTGGAGGGCGGAGATCAGGGATAGAAGGGTTGCAGGGGCAGGCCTGTCTCCGGGGGCAGGCCGCTCATCAGGTTGAGGCACTGCACGCCCTGCCCCGCCTGAC
>CAYVWU010000111.1:0-8271 GCA_964455575.1 uncultured Cyanobium sp.
TGATGCGCGTGCGGGGCTTCACCCAGGACGACGCCCATGTCTTCTGCCTGCCGGAGCAGATCGGTTCGGAGATCCTGCGGGTGCTCAACCTCACGGAGCGCATCCTCTCCACCTTTGATTTCCGCCGCTACGAGATCAATCTCTCCACCCGACCGGAGAAATCCATCGGTGAGGATCAGGTGTGGGAGCTGGCGACGGACGGTCTGCGGGAGGCCCTGGCCGCCAAGGGCTGGGACTACAAGGTGGATGAGGGCGGTGGCGCCTTCTATGGGCCGAAGATCGACCTGAAGATCGAGGATGCGATCGGACGGTTGTGGCAATGCTCCACGATCCAGCTGGATTTCAACCTCCCCGATCGCTTTGATCTTCACTACGTGGCCGCCGATGGCAGCCGCCAGCGGCCGATCATGATCCACCGCGCGATCTTCGGTTCGCTGGAACGGTTCTTCGGGATCATGACCGAAAACTATGCGGGCGATTTTCCCTTCTGGCTCGCGGCGGAACAGGTGCGGCTGCTGCCCGTCAGCGAAGGGGTGTTGCCGTGGGCGGAAGCGGTGTTGGAGCGGTTGCGGGCGGCGGGCGTGCGGGCCAGCCTGGATCGCTCGGGGGAGCGCCTGGGCAAGCTGATCCGCAACGGGGAGCAGATGAAGGTTCCCGTGCTCGCCGTGATCGGCGCCAAAGAGGTGGAGACGAACGCGCTCAGCCTGCGCAGCCGCCGCGACGGGGATCTCGGCAGCGTCAGCCTGGAGGCGCTGGTGGACGCCGCCAGCCGGGCCAACGGGGAGCGGGCCGCCTCCCTGCGCTTCTCTGAGGAGTCGCCCGTATGACGCGGCTCCTGGCGGGAGACATCGGCGGAACCAAAACCCTGCTCAGCCTTTATGACGCCACCGCTTCGGGGCTCGAGTGCCTGAGGCAGACCCGCTACCCCTCTGCGGATTGGCCCGATCTGGCGCCCATGGTGCGGGAGTTCCTCGGGTCGGGTGCCAACGCTGACGGCCCCCCGCCAGCCGCGGCGTGCTTTGCCGTGGCCGGTCCCGTGCAGAACGGCCAGGCCAGCCTCACCAACCTCCACTGGCACCTGGAGGAGGGCCGCCTGGCCGACGCCTGTGGCCTGGCCCGGGTGGAACTGGTGAACGATTTCGCCGTGCTCGTCTACGGCCTGCCCCATCTGGGGCCGGAGCAGCTGGCCAGCGTGCGTGCCGGGGAGGCGGTGGCCGGGGCGCCGGTGCTGGTGCTCGGCGCCGGCACCGGGCTTGGCGTCGCCCTCGGGGTGCCGACGGCCCAGGGTCTGGTGGCCCTGCCCACCGAAGGCGGCCATGGCGCGTTCGCCCCGCGCACGGCGGAGGAATGGCGGTTGAGCCAATGGCTGCAGGCGGATCTGGGGGTGGAGCGCGTCTCCATCGAACGGGTCGTCAGCGGCACGGGCCTGGGGGCCGTGGCCCGCTGGCTGTTGGCGGAGCGCGCTCCCGACGCTCCTCCCCCCGCCTGGGCGGCGGACGGGGCCAGGGCCGGGGAGGAGTGGCCGGCGCGGGTGGCCAAGGCCGCGGAGGCCGGCGACCCCCTGGCCGGCGAAGCGCTGCGGATCTGGCTGGCGGCCTATGGCGCCACCACCGGCGATCTGGCCCTGACGAGCCTGTGCTTGGGGGGAATCTGGCTGGCGGGCGGCACGGCGGCGAAGCAATTGGCGGGCTTGCGCTCGCCCGCCTTCCTGGAGGCCTTCCTGGCCAAGGGTCGGCTGCGACCCGTTCTGGAACCCGTCCCGATCCAGGCGATCACCGATCCCGCGGTGGGCGTCTTCAGCGCGGCCTGCCGGGCCCGCATGCTCCTCGGCTGAGGCCACAACGGGATGGGACACTGGATCCAGTGAGATGAGGCCTATGGCGCAACCCCCGATCGGCGAGGGGGTGGTGGTGGATGTCCCCGCCACCACAGCCAACCTGGGCCCTGGCTTCGATTGCCTCGGCGCGGCCCTGGATTTGAACAACCGCTTTGAGCTGCGGGTGGTGGACGGAGGGGTCGACCGGTTTGATCTGCACATCGAGGGGTCGGAAGGCACCCATCTGCGCGGCGGGCCAGACAACCTGATCTATCGCTCCGCCCAACGGGTCTGGAAGGAGGCGGGCTGTGAGCCGGTGGGCCTGGAGGCGCGGGTGCGCCTGGCGGTGCCGCCAGCCCGGGGGCTGGGGAGCAGCGCGGCGGCGATCGTGGCCGGCCTGATCGGCGCCAACGCGTTGATCGGCGATCCGCTCGGGCGCGAGCAGCTCCTGGAGCTGGCCATCGCCATCGAGGGCCATCCCGACAACGTGGTGCCTTCGCTGCTGGGAGGGCTCTGTCTGACAGCGAAGACGGCGGTGCCCAACTGGCGGGTGATGCGCTGCGAGTGGCACGACACGGTGCAGGCGGTGGTGGCGATCCCCGGCATTCGCCTGAGCACCTCCGAAGCCCGTCGGGCCATGCCCCGCAGCATCCCCATCCCCGACGCCGTCACCAACCTCGGCAGCCTCACCCTGCTGTTGCGCGGCCTGCGCACCGGTGATGGCGCGCTCATCCACGACGGCATGCACGATCGCATCCATGAGCCGTATCGCTGGGGTCTGATCCAAGGGGGTCGGGAGGTGCGCCAGGCCGCCCTGGACGCCGGGGCCTGGGGGTGCGTGATCAGCGGAGCGGGCCCGAGCGTGCTCGCCCTGGCGCCGGAAGAGGCGGCCCATGAGGTGGGCCAGGCGATGGTGGCGGCCTGGGAGGCCAGCGGCGTCAGCAGTCGCCATGCGGTGTTGGGCCTGCAGCACAGCGGCAGCGCCTGGACCCCCTTGCCTGGCGCCGCGGCGCCGGCGGCGAGCCCCAGTCCCAACCCCGGCCCCAAGCGACCGGCGGCCCCCGCAGCCGCCGGAGCGCGAGCCCGAAGCCGGGGGCGCCAGGGCTGAACAGGACGGGCGGGATTCGACCCACCGTTGCGAATGAGTAGATATGCTCACCGGCGTCCTGGACCAGGACGGATTCCGTCCCCTCTCCCCCGATCTCTGGGGAGCTTTCTTCTCCTCGTTCTTTCCCCCTGAATCGTGATGGACGGCACCCTTGCCCTGCTGGCGACGTCCGCGGCGACGGCGGAGGCCGCTTCCTTCCCCTGGCTGAGCCTGATCGTGCTCCTGCCGGCGGCGGCCGCCCTGTTGATGCCCCTCCTGCCCGGTGATCCCACGGATCCCCGACTGCCGCGCCAGGTGGCGCTGGGGGTCCTCCTGGTCGACATGCTGTTGATGCTCTGGACGTTCAGCCAGCATTTCGATGGCTCCTTGAGCGGCCTGCAGCTGGTGGAGCGGGTCAGCTGGGTCCCTGTGATCCAGCTGGAGTGGTCGCTGGCGGCCGATGGCCTGTCAGCCCCGCTGGTGGTGCTCAGCGGTCTGGTGACCTTCCTGGCAGTGGCGGCGAGCTGGAGCGTGGAGCGCAAGCCGCGCCTGTATTTCGCGCTCCTGCTGGTGCAGGCCGCCGCCCAGGCCTTGGTGTTTCTCTCCCAGGATTTCCTGCTCTTCTTCCTGGCCTGGGAGTTGGAGTTGGTGCCGGTGTATCTGCTGATCGCCATCTGGGGGGGCAATCAGCGGCAGTACGCGGCGACAAAATTCATCCTCTACACAGCCACCGCCTCTCTGTTGATCCTGGTCAGCGGCCTGGCTCTGGCCCTCTCGGGCGACACCTTCAGCCTGAACCTCACCGAGCTGGCCAGCCGTTCTCCCGGGGGCACGTTCGGCCTCCTCTGCTATCTGGGTTTTTTGATCGGCTTTGGCGTCAAATTGCCGATGTTTCCTCTCCACACCTGGCTTCCGGATGCCCACGGTGAGGCCAATGCGCCGGTGTCGATGCTGCTGGCGGGTGTGCTGCTGAAGATGGGGGGGTATGCGTTGTTGCGCTTCAACGTGCAGATGCTTCCGGAAGAACATCTGCGGCTCGCTCCGGCCCTGATGGTGCTCGGGATCGTCAACATCATCTGGGGCGCCTTGAACGCCTTCGCCCAAGACAACGTCAAGCGACGCATCGCCTGCAGCTCCGTCAGCCACATGGGCTTCGTGCTGCTGGGCATCGGCGCGGTGGACGCCCTGGGTTTGAGTGGCGCCATGTTGCAGATGATCAGCCATGGCCTGATCGCCGCGGCGATGTTCTTCGTCACCGGCGTCTTCTACGAGCGCACCAAAACCCTCTCCATTCCCAACATGGGGGGATTGGCCAAAGTGCTGCCGATCACCTTCGCCTTTTTCCTGGCCAGCTCCTTGGCCTCCCTCGCCCTGCCGGGCATGAGCGGCTTCGTGAGCGAGATCACGGTGTTCCTCGGCATCACCGCCAGCCCCTACCTCACGACCAGCTTCCAGGTCGTGACCATCGTGCTCGCGGCCATCGGCCTGGTGCTCACGCCGATCTACCTGCTCTCCCTCTGCCGGCGGGTGTTCTTCGGCCCCCGGATTCCGGCTCTGGCGCGGGTGGGCGACATGACGCCCCGGGAGCTGGTGATCGGCATGTGCCTGCTGGTGCCCACCCTGGTGATCGGCTTCTGGCCGCGGGTGGCGATCGACTTCTACCAGGCGAGCACGAACGCGCTCTCCGGGACCCTGGCCAGCCAAACGGTGGCCCTGCTCAGCTCCGGCGCCCCGCTCGGTTAGGCCCCGACGGGCTTGCGCCGGGGCCCGGTCGGGTCGTGGTTGCGTTGGAATGGCTTCAGTGACAGACCGCAGCGGCTCCCCCCGGCATGACCCTCACCCTTGAGCCTCCCGCCCTGCTGGCGGGAGAAGGCCTCCCGCACTTTGAGGCGATCACCCCGGAGCAGATCGAACGCCACATCCCTGAGCTTCTCAACCAGCTGGAAACCGAACGCCAGGCTCTGGAAGCCGGCTTCGCCGCCGCGCTCCAGGAAGGCCGTCCCTTGAGCTGGCACGAGGTGCTGGATCCTTTGCACCGGCTCGGAGAGCGCCTCCGCTGGAGCTGGGGCGTCGTGGGCCATCTCAACGGGGTCTGCAACAGTCCGGAGTTGCGGGAGGCCCATGCCAGCCAGCTGGCGGCGGTGGTGGCGTTCGGCCAGCGCTGCGGGCAAAGCCAGGTGATCCATGGGGCCCTGAAAACCCTGCGGGAGCAAGGCGGCTGGGATGGCACCCAGAGGCGGATTCTGGAGTCCGAGCTGCGGGACATGGAGCTGCGGGGGGTGGCCCTGAAGGGCGAGGCGCAGGAGGCCTTCAACGCGGCGAGTCAGGAGCTGGCGGAGCTGGCCACCCGCTTCGGCAATCAGGTCCTGGATGCCACCAACGCCTGGACCCTGCTTCTGACGACCCCGGAGGAGGTGGAGGGCCTGCCGCCCAGCCTGTTGGAGCAACTCGCCCAGGCGGCCCGGCAGGCGGAGGAGCGCCGGGCCGATGGCAGCGAGGCCAGCGCGACGGAGGGTCCCTGGCTGCTGGGGCTCGACCTGCCCCGTTACGGGCCGTTCCTGCAGTACAGCCGCCGGCGCGATCTGCGCGAAACGGCCTACAGGGCCCATGTGAGCCGGGCTTCCGGGGAGGAGGACGGCAACTGGCCCCTGATTCGGCGCATCCTGGAATTGCGGCTGGAGCAGGCCCGGCGCCTGGGCTACAGCAACTGGGCGGAGGTCAGCCTGGCCAGCAAGATGGCGGGTTCGGTGGAGGAGGTGGAGCGGCTGCTGGAAGATCTGCGGGCGGCGGCCTATCCCGCGGCGGAGCGGGAGCTGGAGGCCCTCAGAGCCTGCGCGGCCCGCGCCGGATCGCCCGAGGCCGCTGATCTCCAGCCCTGGGATGTGAGTTTCTGGGCGGAGGCGCGACGGCAGGAGCTGTTTGATCTCGACAGCGAAGCGCTGCGTCCCTGGTTTCCCTTGCCGCGGGTGCTGGAGGGTCTCTTTGGTCTCTGCGACCGCCTCTTTGCCATCCACATCCAAGCGGCCGATGGGGAGGCACCCGTGTGGCATTCGGATGTGCGCTTCTTCCGTGTCAACGACCGCGACAGCGGCCAGCCGATCGCGGCCTTTTATCTCGACCCCTACAGCCGACCCGGCAGCAAGCGCGGCGGGGCCTGGATGGATGAATGCCTGGTGCGGCAGGTCAAGGCGGATGGGACGCCGGTGTTGCCGGTGGCCTATCTGGTGTGCAACCAGAGCCCGCCCGTAGGCGAGACGCCGAGCCTGATGACCTTCCAGGAGGTGGAAACGCTGTTCCACGAGTTCGGCCATGGCCTGCACCACATGCTCACCACCGTGGAACGTCCCCAGGCGGCGGGCATCAACAACGTGGAGTGGGATGCGGTGGAGCTGCCCAGCCAGTTCATGGAGAACTGGTGTTACGACCGGGCGACGCTGCTGGGCATGGCCCGCCACTGGCAGACGGGTGCGCCCCTGCCGGAAGAGGAGTTCGCCAAGCTGCAGGCGGCCCGCACCTTCATGGGCGGCGCGGCCACCCTGCGGCAGGTGCATTTCGCCCTCACGGATCTGCGGCTGCACAGCCAGTGGCATCCCGAATCCGGTCAGACGCCGGAGCAGTTGCGCCGCGAGGTGGCCCGCACCACCACCGTGCTGCCCCCGATCGAGGAGGACGCCTTCCTCTGCAGCTTTGGCCATATCTTCGCCGGCGGCTATTCGGCGGGGTACTACTCCTACAAGTGGGCGGAAGTGCTCAGCGCCGACGCCTTCAGCGCCTTTGAGGAGGTGGGTCTTGAGAACGAGGAATTGATCCGCGCCACCGGCCGCCGCTTCCGCGACACCGTGCTCAGCCTGGGGGGCAGCCGCCATCCGGCGGAGGTGTTCGAGGCCTTCCGAGGCCGGCCGCCCTCAGCGGAGGCCCTGATTCGCCACACCGGCTTGGCGGAGTAGGGCCATGGAGGGGCGGGGCTGGTGGGTGCACGGCGGTGCGTGGCGGGACTGGGTCGCCCTCGTTTGGGCGTCTGGCCGGTGAAAGTGTGGGGGGAGCCGCCAGCGGGTCTGGAGCTGGGCAACGCCTGGGCCCTCCGCCCGCGGGAGGCGCCCCACACCAACTGGGTGGTGGGAGATCATCCGGCGATTCCCGCCGAATCACTCCGCTTTTTGCGTCACGGCACCCACCCCGACGGCGCCGAGGGGGTGGAGGGTCTGGCGCTGAAGTGGTTTGCCCACTCCCCGGAGGATCCAACGGAATGGGGAGACGGCAAGCCGCTGAGCACGGGGCGAACGCTCTCGTTGCTGGCCGGAACGGGGGGATTTGAATTGTGTTTTGCCCAGGGTGAGACTGAGGTGCGGGTGCTCCTGGAGGAGCCCGGCGATTTTGCGCTCTGGGGGCCGGGTTGGACCCATCGCTGGCGGGTGTTGCGGCCGTCGTTGGTGGTGACGTTGCGGTGGGAAATGGCGGAAGGTGGAGAGGCGTGATGCGGAGGGCTTGGTGGCGTGAGAGCCATGGCTTTCCTCGCCTCGCCACACTTTGCGATGCCTTCCCGTGCCATGGGAGTGCAAGGCAGGTGGCTTCTGGCGGGCGGTCTTCCAGCTTGCTATGCGTTCAAGACGTGCGGAAAAGATCAAGACATCAATTGTCAGCGGCGACCATCGGTGGCGCTCTGAGCAAGGCAAAATTTGCGTCAGCTCAACCCGCTAGCGGGGCAGGGTGTCTGGCCATGCAAGGCCGGCCTCCACCCAACCGGCAATCCTTCCGTCATCCACCGAACCATGTGCAGAACGGGTCCGTCATGCACTGTTCGTCTTGTACACACTTGGCTGAAAGGGCTCGCGGCTGTCAAGGATTGGTCGACAGCCTGAGGGTGGTTGACGGAAGGGGAGGGTGTCGCCTGGTGGTTCACGGAAACAAACAACTTCGCATCGGACGGACAGAAATGACCTGCCATGAAAAAGCCCCGCTGAGGGGGGCTGGCGGATTGTTCTTTGAAGGGTTGGCGTTCAGGCGCAAGCTTTGGGATGTGATGGAAGGCCGGAGCTGAATGCTGCGCTGGTGCCCCGCCGGCAGCGCCACCGCAATCGTCGACTCCATCCGAAGGCGGCGCCCACGCCGAACAGGGGGAGAGGGCCGGGAACGGCGAGCGTTGCTATGGTCATCACCGCACTGTCAGCGTCAGCACCGGAACCCCAGGTCCAGATATACGTTCCAGGTATCAGTCCAATGCTGGCGAAGGTCTGGCCTGTGAAAAACATGGAGTTGCTGATGGAGGTGCCGCTGACGTAACCAGTGGGCAAGTGAATGTAATTAGCAAGCAGGAAAAGGGGAGCGCCACCATTGTCAATTTGGAGAAAAACAAGAGGTCCCATCGCAA
>CAYVWU010000112.1:0-8139 GCA_964455575.1 uncultured Cyanobium sp.
CTGAAGCGCGGCTCCGGTGGCTTGAGCTGAAGGCAGCCGTCCTCAACCGTGGCATCCACGTTGGGGGGGATCACCAGAAGGAGATCGGCCTCCAGGGCCTGGCCTGACGTGGCGGACTGGACCCGCAGCCGGGTGATGCGGGAGAGAAGGGGAACGATCTGACTGGCGTGGTCGGGCGCGAGATGCTGGGCGACCACAAAAGCCGCGTTCAACCCGGGCTTGAGGTGGCTGAGGAGCTCCTGGAGGGCCTTGAGGCCGCCCGAAGAAGCCCCGATCGCCACCACACGCAGATGAGGGGCGGTCATCCCTCCACCGCCTGAGCGTGAAGGGAATCATGATGGGCGGTCCTCGATTGTTTGGACCAGCGGGAATGCGCAAAGAAGCTGATTTGCCGCAAGGGCAGGTCAGAAACGTTGGGGCTTTGGCGAATCAACGAGGGCAAACGCAGTTGTGTCATGGTAGGGTAAAGGCGGAACGCGAAGAGAATTAAATGAGTAGCAATTACCAATCAATTGCGCATTGAACCGCATAGTTCTACGCGTACTGAGTCACCGAGTTCCTGGCGTCTGAAGAATGATCGAGACGATGCTGAAAGCCAAGGAGTCGCAGGCTTGCGCCAACCCCTTTCAGCCATTCATGACTGGTGGCCAAGGGTTGAATCTGGATGGCCCTGTCTTGGACGCTCCCTTGCCAGTGAGCTCCGTGAAGACCAATCCGGCTGTTTTGGAGTCCATTTCCGGGTTCTTCTCCCTGTCATTGCCCTCCATGCACATCATGGCCGTGGAGGGGGATGCGGCCACCCTGGCTTTGGAGCCACGGGAATGGATCTCGTGGATTCTGGTCATCAGTGGCGAGGTGGAAATCTCTCAGCTGGATGTTCGCTTGTCCAGTTCTGCCGGCGATTGCTTTTTCCTGCCAGAACACTCCGCCCTCTGGATGAGTTCCGCTTACAACGTCATTTGTTTGCTGATGTCACCCGAACGCCTCAGAGAGGATCTGAAGGCGTTGACCTATCAAGGGTTTGAGAAGGTGTCGCCTGGCGAGTGGAATTTTTCCCAACCCATCCTCCGCAAGGCCAGTGATGGCGCTCTGGACACCACCCTGTTGACAACGCTGCTGTATCTGTTGCGGTTGACCGGTGAACTTGCCGTTTCTCAACCTATTCTTTTGGGCCGCCTGGGCATCCCCAAGCAGCTGAGCCTGCTCAGCGCCCTGCTCGCGTCTCCAGGGGTCTGCGCCACCCTGGCCTCTGAGCAAGCCCTGCCCCGGGAGGGTGGCGTTGCCGACGCCATCGATGAGTTGATTGTTTATATGCAAAACAATCTCTCAGAACCATTGAATCTGACTGTCCTTGAACGCTACAGCCACTATTCACGCCGCGCCCTGCAATACGCCTTCCGCCAGCGCTTTGGCTGCACCATCACCCAGTGGCTGCGGGCCCACCGCCTGGATCTGGCGTATGACCACTTCCTCCAGGCCAAGCCCGGCGAAACGGTGGCCAGCATTGCCAGAAGATGCGGCTATCGCTCCGTGAGCCTGTTCAGCCTTGATTTTCAAAAGCGCTTTCACCTCAAGCCCTCGACCCTGTTGCGCCTCAACCAGGCGAAATCCTGAAGTCTTAGTCCCGCGATCCCGGTGCCCGCAGGCGGCAGCGCAGGAGGGCCAAGGCCTCATCCGGCAGCTGGAGAAAGCGATCCAGCCAGCCCTCTCCCGTGGCCGGCACCGAGGCCAAACCCACAAGCACGCCCAGCCCCTCTCCATCGAGGGGCGCCCCCCGCACCTGATGGCGCCGTCCCCGGGCCTCCTCCGTCGTCAGCCGCGTCGCCACCCGCAACTCCGGCGCCACGGGGCGCTCGGCCACGAGCAGCTGAAAGCGGGCCTCGAACGTCAGCTCCACCCGGCCGCTTGACGGCTGCCAGCGGCCCTCCAGCCGCTGGGGGGTGATGGCGATCCGCAGGCCGGGGGGCAGGGGCAGGCCCAGGAAGCGGGTCGTGCGCGCGCTCAGGGCTGGAATCGTCAACCCCGCGGGAGCAAACCGCAGGGCCTGCCAGCCGTCCTCCGCCGGCTCCATCGGCGCGCTCACCCCGCCACCGCCCCGGGCGTCGTAGCGGAAGCGCGGATAGGGCCCGATCGCCAGGGCGCAGTCCGCCTCTGTGGTCAACAGCAGGGCCGAGGCCATCGCCACCGCGCAACGGCCACCATTCAACGGCTCCGTCCACCGCGACAGCCTCCAGCCTCCAGCCCAGCCCAGCCCAGCCCGTCGCGGCGCGGCGCGGCGCGGCGCGGCGCCCACAAGGGTGCGGGTCGCCTGGGGGAGAGGCCCATCCGGCCGGCAGACCCCGAAAGCCGGGTCTAGAAAGACTCTTCATCCGCCGTTGCGCCATGGGGTCGTTTGCGCCGGGTCGCTGGTTGTCCGGTCCGTCCCTCCGTTCGTCTCGGGGCCACCATCGACCCGGTTTCGGGGCCTGGGGAGTGGCGCTGGTCCTGAGCCTGGCCGGCTCCGGCGCGTCGGCCCTGGAGGGCGACGTGATGAAGCTGCTGGAGCATCGCCAGTGCGTCTCCTGTCGCCTGCAGGATGCCGACCTGGTGTTGGCGGATCTGCGGGACGCCAACCTCAGCGGCGCCCAGCTGCAGCGGGCCAACCTCAGCCAGGCCCGGCTCGATGGCGCCATCCTGCGGGGCGCGGATCTGCGGTTCACCAGCCTGCAGGGGGCGTCGCTGCGGGGCGCCGACCTGCGGGGGGCGCAACTTCTGGGCACGGATCTGCGGCAGAGCGATCTCAGCGGCGCCCAGCTCGATCCCGGCGCCCTGGAGCGCAGCCACTGGGACGGCGCCCAGGGCCTGGATCAGGGGGTGTTGAGCTATGCGTCCCTCCACAACGCCGGGGTGGCGGCGGCGTTGGGGGGGCGGCAGCCGGAGGCGGAGCGGCTCTTCGGCGAGGCGTTGCGGCAGAACCCGGAGGCGGCGATCACCTGGCTGGCCCGGGGGTTGACCCGCGCGGACCAGGGCAAACCGGAGGAGGCGCGCCAGGATCTCGACTACGCCGCTGAGCTCTATGCCCGTCAGGGCGATCGGGAGGAAGCGCGGCGCATCCAGGAGGCGGCGGTCCAGGTGGGGGCGGCCCCAGCTCGAAAGTCCGGCGGCAACGGCATGGGGAGCGCCCTGCTGAGTGGGGCGATGGGTCTGGCCCAGGTGTTGGCGCCCCTGGCCATCAAAGCTCTGGCGCAGGTGCCGTTGGGCTTTTGAGCCCCCGGGTCCCCCCCGCGTCGAGTCCCCGAGTCCCCCGCGCCGACCCCTCGGCCGTCAGCGCTGCGGGAAGGCGCTGGGGGCGGTGGAGGTGGGCGAGAAATTCATGAACTGGCGGGTGTCGCGGGTGGAGGGTTCAAAGCCGTAGCCGTAGGTGCCGCCTTCGGTGTCGTTGATGATGCGCGGGGTGACCATCACCACCAGCTCCCGCTTGCCGCGCCCGCCGCGACTGTTGCGGAAGAACTGTCCCACCACGGGCAGATCGCCGAGGATCGGCCACTTGGTGACCTCTTCCAGATCACGGTCGGAGATGACGCCGGTGAGGATCAGGGTCTGCCCGTCCCGCACTCGGGCGTTGCCGGTGTCCAGGCTGCGCAAGGCCAGGATGTCGATGAAACCGCACCCTTCCACAAACTGCCGCCGCGTGGCCGCTGAGATGGAGGGCGAGAGGGAGAAGGTGACAAAGCCGTTGTCATCGATCTTGCTCACCCGCGCCCCGAAGGTGAGTCCGGCGATGCCGAATTCCGGCTGACACGTGTTGGGCGCCCCGTTCTGGCCGGCTTGAACGGTGTAGTTGGTGATCAACTGCTCGCCGACCACCACAGCGGATTCATTGGCCCGCTTTCGACCGATTTTGGGGACGATGTCATTCGTGCTGCTTTGTCCGAGAAAGTTAGCCGTGGGCGTCGTGCCGGTTTGCGTGTCCTGCGGCAGTTCTTCCGCATTCTCTGAAAGGATCAGCGTGGGGCTGGCCAACACCTTGGTGGTGCGTGATTCAATCGTCGCCCGCACAAAATCAAAGAATTGGTTGCGCGGATATTGGAAGGCGCTCGGCAGCTCATACTCGTAGGTTGTGGGGGTCCCCGGGGTGACCGTCTCCACCACAGCCCCGTTGACGACGGAGAGGCTGCGCGTGTCCGGTGTGCCTGGCGTGACGGTGGTCACCCCGGGCCGACCGGGATTGTTATAGCTGCCGAAGCCAGGGCGCAACAGTTGATTCGGGTTGGAACTGGAGAAGGGAGTGGGTTCGTTGGGGGCAAACAATTGGTTGGAGAAGGCATTGCCATCGGACGTCAGGCCTGGCAATTTGAAACGCCCCGCTCCCACGATGGGCGAGGACCCCTGTATGGGGTCATAGAGCCCGGGTAGTCCCGCCTCAGGCGTTCCGGGTGGTCGCAGGGCGCCGAAGTTCGCTACCAATTCGCCCTGCCGGTTGACGATGAAGTTGTTGCCCCAGCGGAAGGCGAAACTATTGTCGATTGATTTGTCGTTGTCGAGGGAGACATCCAGGATCCGGATCGACAGCGCCACCTGCCTCTGGCGGAGGTCCAACTGGCGGAGATATTGCTCGCCGATGCTCACCAGACTCGGCTGGCCCACCAGCGTCACGGTGCCGAGCCGCTGATCCGTGGTGCCCGTCAGGCCAGTCAGGGGGCCACCGCCGCCACCGAAGGTCTGGATCAGGGTGGAGGTGGAGGTGGTGGAGGTGGTGGAGCTGGCGGTCTGGCCCCCCGAGGCGGCGCCTCCGCCCGCGTTGGTGGTGGTCCCCTGGGCTGAGGTGGTCGAGAGGGTGTTGGGAACGCGAATCAACGCGCCCAGGCTGGCCAGATATTCCGCTGCGCTCTTCGCCGAGGCCTGATTGAGGCGATAGACTTTCGAAGCTACCGTTCCCGTGCTCGAACTCAGGACATTTGAGCCGGCAATGATGGTGTTCCCCACCAACTTGGCCTGCAGGCCTGTGCTTGCCAGCACCATGTTGAAGGCCGTGCGGTAATTCTCGTTGGTAAATCTCGCGGTTACCAGAGGATCAATCGTCTTCTCTTTGTCCGTTGTTTTGCCGTAATAGACAAATCCGTAAGAACCTTTTTCTGCCAGAATTTTCAGGGCTGCTGAAGCTGGAACGCCATTGAAATTGATGAACGGCAAGGTCGGACCGTTCACCTTCAAATAGCTCGGATCCTGGAGCAGCATCGTCCCCACGGCCATATCGCCCACAGGCGGAGCTGAGGCCCGCTGCCGCAGGGGGGGCGCCACATTGGGCGTGGCCACCGCCCCCGGCACGAGCACATTTGGACGCACGGTCTGCAGGGAGGGCTGCACCGGCGCCGGGAAACTCAACACCAGATCCCGCCCATCGGCGCTCACCAGCGGTCGCATCACGGCGAAGCCAGGTGTTGGCGTCACCTGGAGGTTGTAGATCGTGCCGCCGCCCTCGATGCGGATGCTTTGCAGCCCCGCCTCCGGCGCGCCGATCTGCTGCACGCCATTGGGAAGGACCGAGGGGCGGGCCGTGTAGAGACGGCCCTGCCAGCTGCCGCCCCGGGTGGTCTGCTCCAGCTCGGGGCCGCTCCCCGTGTTCTCAATCACCACCTCCACCGCATCCCGCACCCGGCGCACCTTGAGCCCCAGACGCGCCGGAGGCTTGAACACCCCCACCGGACCCGGTCCATTGGGCAGTTGCGGCATCTTGGGGGGAAACACCTCCTGGGCGTTCGCCACCCCGGCCAGCAGGACCACTTCCGGGAGGGCGAGGGCCAGCAGGACAGCGCAGGCGGAGAGCCGACGACCGCCGCTCATGCCCGGACCTGTTTCGGCCGCTCGCCTCTCCCTCGCCATATTGAGTCCAACATCGTTGCGCTTATTGAACCATCGAAAACACTCCAAAGCCTTGACCTCGGGACGGCTGCTGATCTAGCCGGGGGGCGCTGGCGGAACTGGGGGTGGAGGGGTCGTTCCGGGCGCGGGTTTGGCGGGCTCCGCCTTCCCGTCCTTCGACCAGAGGGTGAGGGAAAGACGCAGGTCCACGATCGGCGTGTTGCGGGGCAGCTGGGACGCGGGGGCACCCCCCTGGATCTCCTGCACGGAAAGGGAGAGATCCTTCTGCTCGACAAGCACATCCAGCGCTTCAACGCGCCGCAGGAAATCCAGCAACTGCGGATAGGTGCCCCGGGCCTGGAGCACCAGCGACCGCTCGCGCAGGCCCGCTTTGCTCATCGGATCACCGGGGAGGCGGTTGCCTGGCGGCAGGAGGGACAGCCCCCCCGCCGCCGGCGGGGCGCCGGCCGGGGCCGGGGGCGCCGCCGCGGGGGGCCTGGCGCGCGGGTCCGCCTTCCCTCCAGCGGCCAACGGTTCATAAAGCTGCAGCTGAACCCCCGATTGGTTCGCCTCCAGATCCAGCGTCGCCAGGACCGTGGCCAGATCGCCTCCGCCCGTGACCAGCCGTATCAACCGCTCCCCCTGCTGGCCCACCCGCTGGCTCTCCTCCGCGTTCTTCTTGGCCTGGAGGCGCAAGAGCGCCAGCTCCTGGCGTTGTTGCTCCAGCACCTGGAGATTATTCAGAAGCCGATTGATCTCCAAGAGCTGGGGCAGGCCGATGGCCAGCATCAAGCCCAACGCCAACGCGCCACCAGCCGCGATCGGCGCCCAGAACCAGAGCTGCTTCAGCGTGGCGGGACTGAACTCGCCAGGGGTTTGATCAGCGGCGCCGAGAAGATTGATCATTTCAACAGTCCCTCCTGTTGCAGGAGCTCCAGGCGTCGGGCCATGCCCTCCGCCTTCAGGCTGTCCATCACTCCCACCAGCTTGCCGGGGGGCAGGGGGGACAGGGTGGCCTTGAGGCTGAAAATCACCGCGCTGGGGATGACCACCCTGGTGGATTTCACCGCCGCTCCCGGTGTCGTTCCCTCCTGGGGACGAATCTCAAACTCCTTCGCTGGCACCCGCTCCACCTTGTCGATCGTGACCCCGCTGGCTTGGAACAGGGGCGAGCGCCGCAGCATCAACTCCATCGCGTTCACCCGCCCGAAACCCACGGGATCCCGCGCCAGACCCTCCAGTTGGATCGCGTTGGAGCCGAGCAGCTGCACCTTGGTCAGTTGCACCCCCTCCGGCACCCGCAACTGCAGATCGGCCAACAGGGCGGAGGTGCTGCGCACATCGCTCAACCGCTTCACCAGCTGTTGATTGGCCCCGCGCAACCCCTGCAGCGCGCTGCCCTGCCGCTGGATGCTCTCCCGCAATTGGGTCGCCTCCTGTTGAAAGCCCTGCAGCTCGGTCTGTCGGCCGCGCAGCGACTGCTGGACCGCGAACAGCATGGCGTTGACTCCGAGGGCTCCTCCCAGGAGCAGGCCGCCGATCATCAGCCCGCGGCGAATCAACCCCGGCCGCAGCTCCAACACCCCCGAAAGGGGTTGAATGTCCAGCTGCTGGCGGCGTTCCCGCAACAGATCGAGGGGCGGCACCAGACCCGTGGCCTTGGCGGAGGGGGTGGGGGTGAGTTGGCGCGCCGGGGTCCGGGCGGCCTTCGAGGTGAGCGCTTTCTCCCCTCCCCCCTCGTTGACCGCGCTCTCGTCGGCGGCCTCCACCAATTGGCGCATCAACGCCAGGTCGGCCAGTTGGCCCACCCCGCACAGCCCGAAGGTGAGGAGCCACAGGAAGCCGGTGCGGGGCTTGCGGTTGTAGAGGCGGTGGAGGCCGCACAGCCCGACCAACGACAAAGCCCACAGGCCGTAGCTCACCCGCAACTTCCGCGGGTCCACCGCTTTCGCCGCGTCCACAGGACCTTCAAGGTCGCCGGGGAGCCGGGATTGCCGGGGGGCTGGCTCGGGGGGGAGCGCGCGCTTCAAGGCAGCCGCTCCGGAATCGCCAGGCCGGCCATCACCAGGGAGGCGAAGGGTTTCACCTCCAACGGCTCCATCGTCTGCCCCAGTGTTCCTTCCAGGGTTTTGCGCTCCTCCATCGGCCCCTCCAACAGCAGCCGCAGCTCATGAACGCCGGCAAATTCCTTGCGCAGAAACGTAACGCAACGCTCAATTTCCGCAACCAGCCGCACGCCTTTCTCCACCAGCACCCGCTCAAACAGGGGGATGCCCGCGCGGATCGCCATGAACGGCC
>CAYVWU010000113.1:0-8102 GCA_964455575.1 uncultured Cyanobium sp.
CAGGCCTCCAGCTGGCGGCGGTCGCAGCTGGCCGGAGGGCGGTCGCCCCGCGGCAGGAAGTGGCTCGGATCCAGGGGGTTGGGGTCGTGGGCCACCTGCAGCGCCGCGGCCTGCTCCGCGGGCAGGACGCTCTGCAGCCATTGCAGCCACTGCTGCACGGGCGCCGCCGGCGGCAGGGCCACCCCCGTGCGTTCCTCCAGGCCATTCCAGGTGATCAGGAGGTGATCGCGGGCGGAGAGCAGGGCCTCCAGCAGGGCGTAGCGGTCCTGATCGGCGGGGTCGGGATCGCCGAGCTGGCGCTGGGCGTCCATGAGGTGGAACCCGGGACGCTGGCGCTGGCGCGGGAAGGCATCGGCGTCGAGGCCCATCAGGATCAACACCCGGTGGGGAATCGCCCGCATCGGTTCGAGGGCGCTGATCGTGAGGGAGCCGCTGCGGTGGCCGAACCGGCCGCTGTCGCGCGTCAGCCGCTCCTCCAGCACCGCGGCCACCACCGCCGGCTCCAGCGGCAGGTCCGAGGCGCCCGCCACCACGCGCCACTCCTCCAGCGCGCTCCGCAGGGGCGCGAGCTCGCCGTCGCTGCAGGGGTCGGGACCGAAGAGATCGTCGAGGGCCTCCCCCAGCCGCTCCACCCAGTCCGCGCAGGGGCGCGCCCGGGAGAGCCGCTCCAACCAGTGCCGCAGCCGCAGCAGCAGATGGAGCGACCGTCCCCCCAGCTCCAGGGAGGGGAAGGGGGGGGCGGGCGCGGTGTCGGTGGGCCAGGAGCCAGCCGGCTCCGGCAGCACCAGGCCGAGGAGGAGGCGATCGATGGTCCAGCCGAGGGTGTGGGTGGGGTCGCCCTGCCGTTCCGCGGCCCCCAGCCCCCAGCGGAAGCCGCACCGCTGCAGCACCGCCGTGAGCTCCACCGCCTCCTCGGCGCTGAGGCCGAAGCGGCGCTGCAGGGGCGCGGATTCGAGCAGGCGCTCCAAGCCCCGCGCCGTGAGGCGATCGCCCGCCAGGGAGAGCAGGTCGAGGAGGGTGCGGCCGACGCCGCCCTCCGCCTCCTGGCTGCGGTCGGTGAGGCGCCAGGGGAGCTCCACCCCGGTGGCTTCCCGATCGCCGAACACCGTGGCCACCAGCGGCGCGAAGGTGTCCACGGCGGGGGTCATCACCAGGATGTGGCGCGGTTCGAGGGTGGGATCGGCGGCCAGGAGCTGGAGCACCCGATCCCGCACGATCTGCGCCTGCCGCAGCGGTCCCGGGCAGGAATGGAATTCCAGGGAGTGATCCCCCTCGGCCCGATGGAGGGCCGGTTGCAGGTCGGGATCGAGGAGGTGCTCCTGGAGCTGATGCAGGAGCCTGGGCGGGGGGGGAGGTCCGGGGGCGGCGGCGAGGAGTGTCGGCCGCAGGAAGAGCGCCTCGTCCCGCTCTGCGCTCAGCTGGGCCTCGCCGGTGCCCTCCAGGAGCTGCTGAAACTCCGCCCCCAGCCGGCCGAAGCGGGCCTCCAGCGGCGGCGCCCGCAGCAGCCAGTCCCCGTCGAGGGGTTGGCGCAGGGCGAGGGCCTGGCGCAGGGCCTGTCGGCGGGCCACGCAGCGGTGCCACAGGCCCGGGCAGGGGGTCAGGAGGTAGAGGTCCACGGGCAGCCAGGTGGCGAGGGCCTGCAGGAGCCGCACCTGGATGGGCGCCATGCTGCTGGGCCCGAACAGGCGCAGGCGCTCCCCCAGATGGCGTTTCAAGAGCCCCGGGTCGCCCTCCCCCGCCCGCAGGCGCCGAACCACCTCCAGCACCCGAGGCCCGAAGGGAGCGACCCCCAGCCGCTCCCGCAGCCGCCGATGGAGGCGGGGTTGCCAGCGCTGGCTGGGGGGGAGGGGCTGGCCCAGGGCGTCCACCGCCCGCCCCTCCTCCCAGGCCAGGAGGAGCTCGGGGCGGTAGAGGGCGTAGTCATCGAAGGCATCGGCGATGGCCCGCGCCAGGTGCCACAGCGCCGCGTCCACCGTGGCGGGGTTCGGGTGCTGGTGGAGCCAGAGCCGCAGGGGCTCCCCCTCGGGATCGGCCGCCAGGGCGGGCAGCTCCTCCAAGAGGGGCCACACGAGGCTGCTCGCCCGCCAGGGGTCGACCTCCGCCTCCTCCTCCAGGAGGGCTGCCTCCGCCTCGCCCAGGGCGAGGCGGACCACGCGCCGCAGATGGCTGCCGGGGAAGGGAAAGCGCAGGTGGGCGGCGATGCCCCCGAGGTGGAGGGCGAGGGCTTCGCCGAGCCAGCGGCTCGTGGGCCAGGTGTTGACCATCACCTGCACGGGCTCCAGCGGAGCGGGCGGGGGATGGCGCAGCTGGGCCGCCAGGAGCTGGGCCAGCACCTCGGCCCGATTGCTGCGGTAGATCGTCAGCAACGCTGGCGCTCCATGGCGATCAGGTCACGGGCACGCGGGAGCGGGAGGCCTCCCGGCTCGGGGCCGCGGCCGCCGCGGGACCCGGCACGCTGAGAAGATCGCCCGATTCGGGGCAGTAGGCGGTCAGCCGTCCGCCGTAGCAGGCGCCGGTGTCGATCAGCAGGATGCGATCGAGGCGGCGCACGTGGGGGGCGGGGGTGTGGCCGACGATCACCTCGCCATAGCGGCCGTCGTAGGCCTGCCAGAAGGGCAGGCGCACATCCAGATCGGGAACCCAGGTCCGGGGATCGAAGCCGGCGTGGGTGGCGACCCAACCGGGGCCCCAGAAGGCCGTCGGCAGCCGGCTCAGCCGTTCTGCCCAGCGGAGGCAGCGGCGATGGCCGAGCTGGCGGTAGGTGTCGCAGCCGGCCAGGCGGCGGAAGGCCTCATCCCGCCCGGGACGGAGGTCGCGCAGCAGGCGTTTCTCGTGGTTGCCCATCAGCCAGACGCCACGGCCGCTGCTCACCAGGTCCCAGGCCAGCTCCATGGCCTCGGCGATTCCCGGGCCCCGATTGATCACATCCCCCAGGAGCACGAGCCGATCGCTGGCGGGGAGCAGCGCCACCAGCCGGCCCAGGGCCTCCCCGCAGCCATGGACGTCCCCGATCACCCAATGGCGCGGGGCAGTGGGAGGGCAGGGCATGGGGGCACCGTTGTCCTCGACAGTCTTGCCTCCCGGAGGGCGTCCTGTCACCCGTTCCTTGACCGGTCGTGTCGCTCGGCCGGTCGTCCGCCCGGCGAGCCGGTTCCTGGCGCGAGCGGCTACGGTGCCCCAAAGCCTGTCGGGGCCAAGGGGAGAACGCGCGCGCTCATGACTTCCTCACCAGACGCTGGAGCTTCCGAAGGTCGTCAGGATCTGCGGTCGTTGCCCCGGGTGCAGCGGGTGGCCCTGCTGGTGAAGGCCTTGAACGGCGCTCAGCGCACCAATGAGGCCCTGGCCCGCTGCGGCGATGGCGAGGCCATGCTCGATGTGCTCCTCGACGCGTCGCAACGGCTGGGGCTGGGATTGACCCGCGCCGATCTGCGCGACACCCCGCCGATCCGCGACTGGGTCTGGTGGAAGAACAAGGAGGCGGTGTTCACCATCGGCGACGCCAAGCCCCGCTATCAGCAGGACGGCGGCCAGGGGCGTCCCCCCACCGCCCCGGAGGCGGAGGCGGAGGACGGAAACGCCCCCCGCCGCAAGTTTCTCGGCCTGTTCTGAGGGGGATGGCCGGCGGAGGCTCCGTGGCCCCTCCCCCCTGCAGCGATGGTCGCTGGTGAGGCCCGAGGGGGCTCAAGACGCGGCGGAGGCGGAGGCCACCCGGCTGGCCAGCGGATCGGGAATCGTGGCGCTCGGCGCTTCGAACTGGCCGCGCAGCACGAATTCCAGGCGCAGTTTCATGAAGGTGATGAAGCTGGCGTCGGTGGAGACCACGGCCGCGGCGGGCTGGGGCACGGCGCCGGCCACGGCGGCCAGCTCCGGCGCCTCCAGGAACGCCGGTTGGGTCACCAGCCAGAAATCGATGGCGCGGCCGGTCTCCTCGTAGTGTCTGGCGCGTTCGCGCAGCACCTCTTCGAGCGGCTCCTCCCGGGTGAGGAAGGCTTCGCTGGCGGCGATGAAGTGATAGGTGGTCATGGCTGGCGACTGCCGAAGAGAGGCTCGTTTCTTGGATTGTGGATCAGGGCCCGCATCTCCCGCACCGCCTGGGTCAGGCCCACCGCCAGGGCCCGGGCCACGATCGTGTGCCCGATGTTGAGCTCTTCGATGCCGTTCAGGGCGGCGATCGGCTCCACGTTCTGATAGGTCAGTCCGTGGCCGGCATTCACCCGCAGTCCCAGCTGACGGGCCAGGGCGCAGGCCTCCTCCAGCCGCCGCAGCTCCGCCGGCTGACCGTCCCAACCCGCCTCCGCGTAGCGCCCGGTGTGGAGTTCCACCCAGCGGGCTCCCGTGGCGCGGCAGGCATCGAGCTGGGTCTGTTCCGGGTCGACGAACAGGCTGACGCCGATGCCCGCCCCCTGGAGCCGCTCCACCATCGCCCCGAGGCGTCCCACCTGGCTGGCCACCTCCAGCCCCCCTTCCGTGGTCACCTCCTCGCGGCGCTCGGGCACCAGGGTGACCATGTCGGGACGGACGCGCAGGGCGATGGCCTCCATCTCGGCGGTGGCGGCCATCTCCAGATTCAGGCGCGTGCGCACGGTCGCCCGCAGGAGTTCCACGTCCCGATCCTGGATGTGGCGACGGTCCTCCCGCAGATGCACCGTGATGCCATCGGCGCCACCCAGTTCCGCGAGCAGGGCATGGGTGACCGGATCGGGCTCCACCGTGCGGCGGGCCTGGCGCACGTTGGCCACGTGATCGATGTTCACCCCGAGGCTGGCCATGGATGGGCGAGACGCTTTTCGGCGATGGTATGCGGCCCTTCGGCCGCAGCCGCAACTGCCTGTGGCCCCGACGAGGCGGTGTCGCCGCCCCTTACGTTGAAACGGTTCCTCCACCGCCCAGGGGTGAGGTGTTGACCGCCCAATCCAAGGTCCCGACACTGCAGGTGAGCGCCGCCAACGGGGACCCTCCCCTCCCGGTCGCCGCGGAAGCGGTCGGGGCGATCGAGCCTCTGTCCCCGTCGAGCCTCAGCCTCCGGGAACGCTCCCAGTGCAACGGCATCAGCCCCTGGTTGTCGCCCCTGGCGATGGTGGTGACCCAGGATTTGGCGCTGCGGGCCTTCTTTTCTTCGGTCACCGTGCTGGGCCGCGACCGGCTGCCGCTCAGCGGTCCGGTGTTGCTGGCTCCCACCCATCGGGCCCGCTGGGATGCGCTCCTGCTCCCCCACGCCGCGGGCCGGCGGGTCACCGGCCGGGATTGTCGCTTCATGGTGACCGTCGATGAGATGGTCGGCCTCCAGGGCTGGTTTCTGCATCGGCTGGGGTGCTTCCCGGTGGATCAGGGCCGTCCCACCACGGCCAGCCTGCGCCTGGCCATCGATCTGCTCGCCGGGGGCCAGCAGCTGGTCGTCTTCCCGGAGGGTCGCATTCAGCGGACGGACGGGCCGATTCATCTGCATCAGGGCCTGGCGCGCCTCTCCCAGATCGCGGAAGGGCAGGGGGTGCCGGTGGCGGTTGTGCCGGTGGGCATCGCTTACAGCCGGGCCATTCCCCGCTGGGGGGATCGGGCCGCCCTGTGTTTCGGCGCCCCGCTCCGCAGCGCGGGCCAGGGTCGCCAGGCCGCCCTCGCCTTCACGCGGGAGTTGTCGGCGGCCATGGGGTCGGCCGAGCAAGCGGCCCGCGCCGCCGTGGGCTCTCCGCTGCCCGCCCCGTAAAGTTCCCCTTTCGTGCCTTGCCGGCCTGTGAAACGGCTTCTGTCTCCCGTGCGTCGTCGTCGGGTCGGCTGGTGGAGCGCCCTCCTGTTAGCCGGGGTGTTGCCATGGGCCGCGGTGCCGGCCCTGTCCCAGCCCGCCCCCGGTGCGGCGCCCGCTCCGGCGGTCAGCGCCTTTGATGTGCGGACCGTGCAAGGCCTGCTGGCGCGCGGCGATGGGGCGGCGGCGGCTGGCAACCTGAGCGAGGCCCGCCGCTTTTACGACCAGGCGCGGGAGGCGAGCAAGCAGCTCCTCAGCTTCTACCGGGATCTGAGCGGAGCCTTCCGCGGTCTCGATGCCCGCATCCCGCGGGAGATGGACGACAAGGGTCGCCAGGTGTTGGATGCCCTGGTGCAGGCCAACCTGCGGCTGGCGGCCCTGTTCCGCCGCCAGAACCAGCCGGAGGTGGCCGTGCCGTTGCTGGTCGAGGTGGTCAAGACCATGACGCCCAGCACCGAGGCGGGACGGAAGGCCTATCAGCAGTTGCTGGAGATCGGTTTTGCCACCACGCCGTACACGGCGCCCAGCGCCAACCCCAACTAGATTCCCTTCATTCTTTTCTCAAGCCATGGTTCAACTGGACCACGTGCGCTCCGCCATCCAAAAGGCTCTGCCGGATGCCAGCGTCGAGGTGGAAGACCTTACGGGCGGCGGAGATCATCTGCAGGTGAAGGTGGTGTCTCAGGCTTTTGCGGGCCTGTCGCGGGTGAAACAACACCAATTGGTGTACGGCGCTCTGCGTGGTGAGCTGGCCAGCGAGGCCATACACGCCCTGGCCCTGCAGACCGGCACCCCCGGCTGAGCCTCTTTTTTCCTCCACTCTTTCCCCACCCCATCCATGGACTCCGATCTTCAGAAGCGCATCAAGGATTTGATTGACAGCAGCCCCGTGTTTGTTTTCATGAAGGGCAGCAAGTTGATGCCCCAATGTGGTTTCTCCAACAATGTGGTGCAGATTCTCCACAGCCTTGGCATTCCCTTTGAAACCTTTGATGTGCTCTCCGACATGGAGATCCGCCAGGGCATCAAGGATTATTCGAACTGGCCAACCATTCCCCAGGTGTATGTGAATGGAGAGTTTATTGGCGGCTCCGATATTTTGATTGAAATGTATAACAATGGCGAACTGCGCGAGAAGCTCACGATCGCTCTGGCGTCCTGACGATCTTCTGAGCGGCGGCCGCACCGTCCGGCTGGCGTTCGGCTCGTGCAGCTCCCGTGTCCCAAGCCCGCGTCCGTTTGGGCTGTCTCACCTGAGACGCGGACCGTCAGGGTTGCGTGGTCAGCTCAGAGGGTCCTGCGGCTCCTGTCAGCGTCAGCGAACCTCGCGCTCCATCAGGGTGCGGGGTTCGCCATCGGGGCCAAGAAAAGCGGAGGGATCGAGGATCCAGCGATCGATCAGCTCTTCCAGGCGCCGCTGGGAGTGGTGGTCGAGAACGGCGGTGCGCCGCAGGGCGTGCAGGTAGCCGTCGGCATAGAGGCGCAGCTCGGAGGGGCCGTGGTGTCGATGGATCAACTCCTGGCAGGCATCGCAGAGCGACTGGAAGTGGCGGATGGCGTCGGGATGTTGCAGAGCGGTCATGAGCAGGGCTGGCCCTCAAGCCATTGTGCCGCGTTTATCCGAGAGGTGTGCGGAGGGGCCGATCCAGAGAACCGCACACCGCGATCAGGAGAAGAAGAGGTAAAAGTCAATAAAAGTGTTAAAGTATTGAAGGCAATCGGTCTTACTAAGACTCAATCCAAGACTACCATGGCACAGCCGACCGAAACTGATTATGGCGGCCATGCACGACGCATTCTGGTCGTGGATCCCCATGCCACGCTGCGCACGGTCTTGGCCCAGCGTCTCCGTCAGGACGGTCATCTCGCCGCGGCTGTCGGCACAGCCCAGGAGGCGTTGGATATCTGCCAGGGCCAGGCCCCCCATCTTCTGGTGAGCGCGGAGCTGTTGGAGGAAACCTCCGCCCTGCGGCTCGCGGATCAACTCCATTGCCCGGTCATGGTGTTGACCGCCCGCTCCGGTTCCGAGCCGGTGGTCTCCTTGTTGGACGCCGGCGCGGATGATGTGTTGCGCAAGCCCTTCGGCCTGGAGGAGCTGGCTGCCCGTTGCCGCACCCTTCTCCGTCGCAGCGGCGCGGGCCTGCAGGAGCGGGTGTGCGTCGGTCCACTGGAAGTGCACCTCCTGCTGCGCCAGGTCACCCTGCGGGACCAGCCCGTGGAGCTCAGCCCCCGGGAGTTCGCCCTGCTTTGCGCCCTGCTCATGCCCCCTGGCGTCGTGCGCAGCCGCCAGGAGCTCCTGCGCATGGCCTGGCCACCCTTCAGTGGCGGCCCTCGCTCCGTGGACACCCAAGTGCTCACCTTGCGT
>CAYVWU010000114.1:0-8063 GCA_964455575.1 uncultured Cyanobium sp.
TTCACCATGAAGCGACCCTACCTGGCTCTGGCCACCTTCGCCCTGGTGGCCGCGTCGACCCCCGGGCCGATCTCCGGGGTCCGGGCCAATGGACTGTTCAACAGCGCGCCGGTGGAGGCGAACAACTTCGCCGTCCTCGCCCGCCCCGTGGCCGCGGACGACTGGACCCTGGTCGTGCTGGAGCAGCTGCAGCCCCGTCCGTTCTGCTGGACCCCTCGCCCTGACGGCCTGGTGGATCCCACCCTCAATCGGTTCGATTACACCGGCATCTGTGGCCGCTTCATCGACAGCAACGGTTATTCCCTGCGCATCGGTGAGGTGGATCTCGGCCACGCCTACCGCTTGCGCTTGGAGCGCCGGGGGAACACCCTGCAGCTGCTGGCCGCCACGGCCTCCCGGGGGGCGGAGCTGGTGGTCGGTCGCGGCACCGTGGTTCGCCGGGATCGGGATCTCTTCGTCCCCCTGCAGCTGGAGCAAGGCTGGGAGTTGCGGCGGCGGACGTTTGGCGACCGCAGCCTCAATCACGTCTATTTCTCCAATGGTCAGCCGCTCGACAACCTGATCGCCGCGGCTCGCGGTCGCGCGCCCTTGGACACGGAGAGCGCCCCGGGCATGGGCACGGCGACGACCCTGCCTCCGGCGGCTCCCCCGCCCCTCCTGGCCACCGGCAGTGAGCGGCCGCTCAGCCGCGGCTCGCGCCTGGAGGACGCCCTCAACCTCCGCGACCCCCGTTTCCGCCGGGAGACCAGCCCGAGGGACCTCGATGGGCGGGATGCTGCCAGACGGCAGGCCCGTGCCAGCCGCTCCGTGGCCCCCATGGCGCAGGAGAGCCCCGCGGCCGCGGACCCGACCGGCTCAGGCGTGGTCGCCCTCCAGGTGATTCCCTATGAAGAGCGCACCAGCTCCGAGGGCCGCCCCCGCCTCGCGAGTGACAGCTTTTCATCCGCTCAAGGTCAATAGTCACTTTTGTGACTGACCCGTTGGCTCTGGCATGGCAGCGGGATCTGGTTACTTTATTGGCGTGTGAGGAGTGCTGAACGCCACGCCAGGGTCGAAACGAGGACAGACTCCCGGCTAACGTTCAACCCCTGAGCCCCGCCTTCGGCGGGGTTTTTTTTATGCCAATCGCACCGCACATCACGGCCTGCAAAAAAGCCGGCCTCCAACGGAGGCCGGCTCGGTTCAGCCACGGTCAGAGGCTGCGGGGAATCACTTGATGGTGACTTTGCCGCCGGCTTCTTCGATGGTCTTTTTCAGGGCCTCGGCGTCCTCTTTCTTCACGCCTTCCTTGACCGCCTTCGGAGCGGCTTCCACCAGGGCTTTGGCTTCGCCCAGGCCGAGTCCGGTGACCTCGCGGACGGCCTTCAGCACCTTGATCTTGGCGGCGGCGTCGAAGCTGTCCAGGATGACGTCGAATTCCGTCTGCTCTTCCACGGGTTCAGCGGCGGCGGCGGCCGGAGCGGCCATCACCACACCCGCGGAAGCGGCGGCGGAAACGCCGAATGCTTCTTCAATCTGCTTGACAAGCTCGGAGGCTTCCAGCAGAGACAGGGTCTTCAGTTGTTCGAGAATTTGGTCGGTAGCGGCGGTCATGATGGGTGAATCAGCAACAGATCAGGGGAAAAAAGAAGGTCAGACGGGGCTGAACCAGCCAAGGCCTGAAGGATCAGGCGCCGGTGCCTTCGCCATCGGCGTGCTGCTTGAGCGCCCGGGCGAGACCGGAAGGCACCTCGTTGATCCCAACGGCCAGCTTGGTGGCCACGGCATTGATCGCGCCAGCGATCTGGGCCATGAGCACCTCCTTGGTCGGCAGATCCCCGATGGCTTTGATGTCCGCTTCTGAAAGGAGCTTGCCTTCAAACAGGCCGCCTTTCGTCTGGGACTTCTTGCTGTCCTTTTGGAAGGACTGCACGGCTTTCACCGCACCGCCAACGTCGCCCTTGATGAGCACGAAGGCGTTGGGGCCATCGAGGAGGGGTTCGAGGGCCGTCCAGGCGTCATCTCCATCGATGGCACGGCGCATCAAGGTGTTTTTGGTCACCTTGCAGACGCCGTTGCTCGCGGCCAAACGGGTCCGGAGATCCGTCAGTTCGCGAATGGAGAGGCCCTGATAATCCAGGACCAAAGCCATTTCGGCCTCACCGAGGAGCTGCTTGAGCTCTTCGACGATCTGTTGCTTGTTCTCCAGTGTGCGGCCCATGAGAAGTGGATCGAAGTGAGAGGAACAAGCCGGGAACGCGGCCCTGAAGACTTCCGCGAAACGATTTCCACAGAAGCAACGAGGCCGCGGCTTGCTTTGCTCCCACGTTGCTCCCAAATGGGCGAACGGGATTCAAAAACTGACGCTGGGACCTCGGCAGGATTTACACGTTCTTCAGGCCAGCGTTGATGAACGGCAGCTCTGAACAAGACACCTGCTGTCTTGGGTAGGGCGCGTGCCCTCTGGCATAAGCCAGAAGATCAATGTATCACTCAGCGGGGCTCAGCTTTCTTTTTTGATGTCCTGCAGCGCGGTGACATCGACCGGCACGGACGGACCCATGGTGGAGGTGATGTAGAGACTGCGCCAGTAGCGGCCTTTGGCACCGCTGGGCTTGTTGCGGTCAATCGTTTCCTGCAGGGCCTTGAGGTTGTCGAGCAGATTCTCCGCGCTGAAGCTGGCCTTGCCGAAGCGCACATGCACGATGCCGGTGCGATCCGCCCGGAATTCCAGCTTGCCCGCTTTGAATTCCGCGATCGCGCCTCCGAGATCGGTTGTCACCGTTCCCGCCTTGGGGTTGGGCATCAGACCCCGGGGACCGAGCACCCGGCCGAGCTTGGCCACCTTGGGCATCATGTCGGGGGTGGCGATGAGCAGATCGAAATCGATGGCCCCACCGGCGATTTCATCGACGAGTTCCTCATCGCCGGCCAGGTCGGCCCCGGCGGCTTTGGCTTCCGCCACCTTCTCGCCGCGAGCGATCACCGCGATCCGCACCGTCTGACCGGTGCCGTGGGGCAGGGCGACGGTGGTGCGCAGCTGCTGATCGGTGTATTTGGGATCGATGCCGAGGCGGGCATGGGCCTCGATGGTTTCATCGAATTTGGCCGTGGCGTTGGTCTTGACCAGCGCCAGCGCCTCCTCGGGCGCGTAGAGCCGGTCTTCGACCGATTGGGCCAGGGCGTTGAAGCGCTTGGAGGGATGGCTCATGGGAGAAAGGGGTGCGAACGACCCGGCAAAGGGTCTCCCCCGATGGGGTGAACAGTGGGTGGACGGAGAGGGCGGAAGGAGGCTCAGTCGTTGACGACGACGCCCATGTTGCGGGCGGTGCCTTCGATGATGCGCATCGCTGATTCCACGCTGCTGCAGTTGAGGTCAGGCAGCTTGGTCTTGGCGATCTCCTCCAGCTGGGCGCGGCTGATCGCGCCGACGGATCCCTTGGCCGAGGTGGCGGATCCCTTGGGAATGCCAGCGGCTTTCTGGATCAGCACGGAGGCGGGAGGGGTTTTGGTGATGAAGGTGAAGCTGCGGTCTTCAAAGACCGAGATCTCCACCGGGATCACATACCCCGCCTTGTCCTGGGTGCGGGCGTTGTACTCCTTGCAGAACGCCATGATGTTGACCCCGTGCTGACCGAGGGCGGGACCCACCGGCGGCGCGGGGTTGGCTTTGCCGGCCGAGAGGGCCAGCTTGATCACAGCTACGACTTTTTTGGCCATCGGCGAGGCAGGGAGACTGGGCGGTGTGGGGCACTGGAGAATCTGCGGATCCCCGGAATCCAGAGGATCGGGGGGCTGGTGGGGAGTCCACCTCGGGCCGCCCTCCGCAGGGAAGCGGCCTCGACCCGGAGGTCAGTTCTGTTTGCTGACCTGGGAAAACTCGAGTTCGACCGGGGTTTCCCGACCGAAGATCGACAGCAGGGCCTTGAGCTTGCTGCGCTCGGCGGACACCTCGATCACTTCGCCCTGGAAATCCTTGAAGGGACCGCCGGTGACGAGGATCTGATCGCCTTCGCTGAGGTCGACCTTGACGACGGCTTTCTTTTCCGTCGCCCGACGGAAGATGCGTTCCACCTCCGAGCGGCTGAGGGGGCGGGGCTTGATGTGGCCACGGGTCTTGCCGGTGGCGCGGCGCTCTTCCTGCCCGACGAAATTGATCACGTTGGGGGTGCTGCGCACCGCCATCATCGTGTCTTCATCCAGGATCATGCGCACGAGCACATACCCGGGAAACACCTTCTCCTCGATGGATTGGCGCGTGCCGTCCTTCTTCAGCTTCACCCCGGGGGTCTGAGGGATTTCGATGTCGAGGATGCGATTGCTCACGCCCAGGGTGATCGCCCGCTGCTCCAGGGTGGCCTTCACCTTCTTTTCGCAGCTGGACGCCACCTGCACGGCATACCAGCGGGCCACCTGCGGCTTTTCGGCGCTCTCGCCCGCTGGCGCCTCCCCCAGCGGCTCGCCGGCGGGGAGGTCTCCCAAGGAGAGAGCTCCCGGCAGGGGGGCCGCGGCGGAGTGGTCGTCCGCCGCGGGCTCCCCGGAGAGGGAGACGGCTGGAAGGCTCAACGCCTCGGCAGCCTCGGCCAAGGCGTCGTCGTCGTCGTCGTCCTCCTCCGCGTCCGCCAGGTCGTCGTCGTCGTCGTCGTCGTCGTCAAGGTCGACGTCCGCCGCGTCGGCGTGGGGCGCGTCGAGGTCGTCGTCCGCCGCATCGGCGTCGTCATCGTCCTCGTCGGGAGGGAAGGAGGCCAGGGCCAACTCCTCCACAGAGGAATCCTCATCCAGGTTGGGCGGGGAAGACTCGGTCAGGGCCATCATCATCGGAACAGGAGTTTGGCTCCCCAGCTGTAGAAGCGATCCAGGGCCGCGATCGCGGCGGCGGAGACCGCCACCATCACAATCACCGCCACCGTCTCATTGAACAGTTGCTGGCGACTGGGCCAGACCACCTTGCGGAGCTCGGCCAAGGTGGCCGCCGCGAAGCCGTTGGCCTGCTCCATGGCTGTGCCAGGTGACGGGGAAACCTCGCCACCGGCGGGAGTGGGGCGCTCGGGCGCGGAGGTGGAGGAGGGGGGGGAGGGGTCCACGGCAGGAAAATCGCTGGCGGAGCGTCGCTTGCCGGGCGTCTCCGCCCATCAGCAAACGACCACCCTACCGGACGCTCCCCCCTTCAGCGCGCAGGGGCTGGAAACGGAGCCGCTCGGGCGCCTCCTCCGGCCCCGGAAGGATCCGCACCCCCCAGGCGCCGCTGAGGTGATCCTCCAGGAGCTCGGTGGCGAGGGGATTCTCGATCCAGCGACGGATCAGGCGGCGCAGGGGCCGCGCTCCGTATTCCGGCTCCCAACCCCGTTCCGCGAGCGCGTCCACGACCGCCCCATCCACCTCCAGGCGCAGGGGCTGCTCGGCGAGCAACTGGGCCAGCTCCCGCAACTGCAGATGCACGATGCGGCGCAGGTCCTCCTTGCCCAGGGGGCGGAACCGGATCACTTCATCGATGCGGTTGAGAAATTCCGGCCGGAACTGCCGCGCCAGGGCCTGATCCACCTCGCTCCGCAACACCGCCTCCGCTTCCAAGCTGGCTTCCGGGGCTCGGGCCCGCTCGAGGATGGCCCGACCGGCCAGGTTGCTGGTCATGATCACCACCGTGTGGCGGAAGTCGACGGTGCGCCCCTGGGAATCGGTGAGCCGGCCGTCGTCGAGCACCTGCAGGAGCAGGTTGAAGACCTCGGGATGGGCCTTTTCCACCTCATCCAGCAACAACACCGCATAGGGGCGACGTCGCACGGCCTCCGTGAGCTGGCCGCCCTCCTCGTAGCCCACATACCCCGGCGGGGCGCCCACGAGGCGGGCGACGGCGTTGCGCTCCATGTACTCGCTCATGTCCAGCCGCACCAGCGCCTCCTCCTCATCGAAGAGGGAGGCGGCGAGGGCTTTGGCCAGCTCGGTCTTGCCGACGCCGGTGGGTCCGAGAAAGAGGAAGGAGCCCACGGGGCGGGAGGGGGCCTTCATGCCCGCCCGCGCGCGGCGGATGGCGGCGGCCACGGCGGCGACGGCCTCCGGCTGACCCACCACCCGCTCCCCGAGGCGCGCTTCGAGCTCCAGGAGCTTCTGGCGTTCGCCGGCCAGGAGCCGCCGCACCGGGATGCCCGTGGAGCGGGCCACCACATCGGCGATGTCCGACTCCTCCACCTGCTCGCGCAGCATCGGATCGTCCCGCAGCTCGGCCTCCAGGGCCGCCCGCCGCTGCTGGAGGCGCTGCAACTGGTCGTATCGGAGGCGGGCGGCGGTTTCCAGATCGCCGTCGCGCTCGGCCTCGGCGATGGCCTGGCGCAGGCGCTCGTCCTCCTCCAGGAGGGCCCGCAGCTCGGCCAGCCGCTCCCGCTCCTGATGCCAGCGGCGCCGCAGGCCCTCCAGGGTGGCGTGGGCCCGCTGGCGCTGCTCCTGCAGGGCGACCCGCTCCTCCATCGGGGCGCTTTCCGCCGCCAGCAGGGCGAGCTCCACCCGCCGCAGCTCCGCCTCCGCCTCCTCCACCACCCGCGGTTTGGAGGTCACCTCCATCCGCAGCTGGGCGGCGGCCTCATCCACCAGGTCGATGGCGGAATCCGGCAGGCAGCGGTCGCTGATGTAGCGCTCCGCCAGCCGACTGGCGGCCACCAGGGCCTGATCGGTGATCGTGACGCCGTGGTGGAGCTCGTAGCGCTCGCGCAGGCCGCGCAGGATCTCCAGGCAGGTCTCCCGGTCGGGTTCGCGGATCACCACCTGCTGGAAGCGGCGTTCGAGGGCGGGATCCTTGCCGATGGTGCGGCGGTAGTCCTCCGGGGTGGTGGCGCCGATGCAGCGAAGGTCGCCTCGGGCGAGGGCGGGCTTGAGGAGGCTGCCGGCGTCCGCCGCCGCCCGCTCGCCGCCCACCACGGTGTGGAGCTCATCGATGAACAGGACGACGCCACCGTTGCGGCCCTCGGCTTCGCGCACCTCGGCCAACACCCCGCGCAGGCGTTCCTCGAACTGCCCGCGGAATTTGGCGCCAGCGATCAGGGCGCCGAGATCCAGGGCCACCAGGCGCACGCCCCGCAGGGCTTCGGGCACCTCGCCGGCGACGATGCGCTGGGCGAGGAGCTCGGCCACGGCGGTCTTTCCCACCCCCGGTTCCCCGATCAGCACCGGATTGTTCTTGCCGCGCCGGGAGAGCACCTGAATCAGCCGTCGGATCTCGGTGTCGCGGCCGATGACGGGATCGAGCTCCCCCTCCCGGGCGGCGGCTGTGAGGTCGCGGCCGAATTGCTGGAGGCCGTCGCCGCGGTTGTCGCCGTCCTCCTCGGGACCGAGGCGCTCCAGGCGGAGGCCGCCGCCGCTCTGGCGCGGGGCGCCGGGGGGGCTGGTTCCCGGGCTGGTGGCTCCCGGGGTGGGGGCTCCCGAGCTGGTGGCGCCTGAGCCGGGACGGGAGGGGATGGGGGGCACGCTCCGAGGGGGCGCTCCGGGGGCGGCTCCGGGGCCCGTGCTGGCGCCGGGGAGGGCTTCGGGGCGCCATTGGCGCGTGAGCAGGTCGTCGCTGAGGCCCTCCTCCGTCAAGAGGGCGGCCCCGAGGCGGGGTTCGGTGAGCAGGGCAAGGAGGACGTGGGGAACATCGATCCGCGGATCTCCCCAGCCGGCCCGGCGGCGGTCCGCCTCCTCCAGCAGATCCTCCAGGGCGTCGCCGATGTACAGGGTCGCGTCGGTGCTGGTGGGCTGGTCGGCGCAGAAGGCCTCCAGGCGATCGAGCAGGCGGTCCTCCTCCAGGGGCAGGCGATCCACCCAGGGGGCGAAGCGTCCGTCGAGGAGCAACGCCAGGAGGAGATGTTCCACGTCCATCGCCCCATGGCGCCAGCGGCGGGCCTGCTCCTGGCTGGCGATGAGCAGATCCCAGGCGGCGTCGCTGAAGCGGTCGGGGCGGCTGGTGAGGCTGATGGACGGGGCGGCAGGGGGGATCTCGGCGGGCATGGTGGCGGTGGCCTCAGGCGGCCGGAGCGGCGGCCGAAGGGGAGACCGGGGGGGTGGTCTGGATCAGCTCCACCCGCCAGCCATCGGGGTCCTCCACGAAGGCGATCACC
>CAYVWU010000115.1:0-8040 GCA_964455575.1 uncultured Cyanobium sp.
AAAACGGTGGTGGTGGCGGTGGAAAACCGCTTCCCCCATCCCATCTATCAAAAGACCGTTCGCCGCACCACCCGCTACAAAGCCCACGACGAAACCAACAGCTGCAAGGTCGGTGACCGCGTGCGCATCACGGAGACCCGTCCCCTCAGCCGCACCAAGCGCTGGGCGGTCGCCGAAGTGATCAATCCCCACGGCGCTCCGGCTTCCACCCCCGCCAAGGAGAGCCAACCATGATCCAGCAGGAAACCTTCCTCACCGTTGCCGATAACAGCGGCGCCAAGCGGATTCAGTGCATCCGCGTCCTGGGCACCAACCGCCGCTATGCCCACGTCGGTGACGTGATCGTGGCCGCCGTCAAAGACGCCATGCCCAACATGGGCGTCAAGAAGTCCGATGTGGTCAAGGCGGTCGTGGTGCGCACCAAAGCCACCCTTCGGCGCGACACCGGCAACTCCATCCGCTTCGACGACAACGCCGCCGTCATTCTCGGAAACGACAACAATCCCCGAGGCACCCGCGTCTTCGGCCCCGTGGCTCGCGAGTTGCGCGAACGCAACTTCACCAAAATCGTCTCCCTCGCCCCGGAGGTGATCTGACATGGCCACCGCGACCCCCCGCGCCAAAACCCCCGTGCGCATCAAGATGCGCATCCGCAAGGGCGACACCGTTCAGGTGATCGCTGGCAAGGACAAGGGCAAAACCGGTGAGGTGCTTCGCACCCTGCCCTATGAGAATCGTGTGATTGTGCAGGGCATCAACCTGCGCACTCGCCACATGAAGCCCACCCAGGAAGGGGAAAGTGGCCGCATTGTCACCGAAGAGGCCTCTGTGCATGCCTCCAACGTGATGCTTTATTCCACCAGTAAGAAGGTGGCGAGCCGCGTGGAAATTGTTGTGGACAAGGACGGCAACAAGAAGCGCCGGCTCAAGAAAACCGGCGAATTCCTCGATTGACCGCCCACCGCACACGCGCCCGGCATCATCGCCTCACCGCCCGCCTTCCCTCCACCGTCCGCTTCCCTCTCTCTCTGACCACGACCAGAGGACTCCCCATCCCGACATGACTCTCAAACAGCGCTACCGGGAGACGATCCAGCCGAAATTGCTCAAGGATCTTCAGCTCTCCAACATCCACGAGGTTCCCAAGGTGGTGAAAGTCACCGTCAACCGGGGCCTGGGCGAAGCGGCCCAAAATGCGAAGGCCCTGGAGGCCTCGATTGCTGAACTGGCCCAGATCACGGGTCAGAAGGCGGTCGTCACCCGGGCCAAGAAGGCCATTGCCGGGTTCAAGATTCGCCAGGGGATGCCCATCGGCGTCGCCGTCACCCTTCGCGGTGATCGCATGTATGCCTTCCTGGAGCGTCTCATTCACCTGGCCCTGCCCCGCATTCGCGACTTTCGTGGCGTGAGCCCGAAAAGTTTCGATGGACGCGGCAACTACACCCTGGGAATTCGGGAGCAAATCATCTTCCCGGAAATCTCCTTTGACAAGATCGACGCCATCCGGGGCATGGACGTCACGATCGTCACCAGCGCCCGCAGCGACGAAGAGGGCCGTGCCCTTCTCCGCGAAATGGGGATGCCGTTCCGCAGCAACTGAGCCCTCATCCGGAAACGACCATGGCCAACCACGACCCGATCTCCGACATGCTCACCCGCATCCGCAATGCGAGTGAGAAACGTCACGAAAACACCCGCATTCCTTCCTCCCGTCTCTGCCGCAGCATCGCCTCGGTGTTGCAGCAAGAGGGCTTCATCGGCAACGTCAGTGAAGAAGGGGAAGGCGTGGGCAAGCAGCTCGTGCTCGAACTCAAGTACAGCGGCAAACACAGGCAGCCCACGATTCGCCGTCTGCAACGGGTGAGCAGGCCCGGCCTGCGCATCTACAAAAACACCCGTCAGCTTCCCAAGGTGCTCGGTGGCCTGGGAGTGGCGATCATCTCCACCTCCAAGGGCGTCATGAGCGACCGCGATGCCCGCAAGCAGGGCGTCGGTGGAGAAGTGCTCTGCTACGTCTATTGATCCGGAGAAACTGTCATGTCACGCATTGGTAAGGCCCCGATTCCCATCCCGGACAAGGTCACCGTCCAACTCGCCGGCCTCTCGGTCACGGTGAAAGGTCCGAAAGGGGAGCTCCACCGCACCCTCCCGGATGGCGTCAGCATCAGCCAGGACGGCAACGTGTTGCAGGTCAACCCCACCAGCAACGCTCGCCTGAGCCGCGAGCGCCACGGCCTCAGCCGCACCCTCCTGGCCAACATGGTCGAGGGCGTCAGCCAGGGATTCATCCGCAAGCTGGAAATCGTCGGCGTCGGCTATCGCGCCCAGGTCCAAGGTCGGAAGCTCGTCGTCAGCGCTGGCTACAGCCATCCCGTGGAGATGGTGCCCCCGGAGGGTGTCACCTTTGCGGTTGAGAACAACACCACCGTCATCGTCACCGGCGCGGACAAGGAGCTCGTCGGCAATGAGGCGGCCAAGGTGCGTGCCATCCGTCCACCGGAGCCCTACAAGGGCAAAGGGATCAAATACGAAGGGGAGCGGATCCTGCGCAAGGTCGGCAAGACAGGCAAGAAATAAGGTCTTCCCCACACGCCCCGCCCTACCTTATTCACCATGTCCTCCCTTTCCCGCAAGCAGCAGACCCAGAAACGCCACCGTCGTCTGCGGCGCACGCTCTCTGGCACGGCCGCCCGCCCTCGGCTGGCCGTGTTTCGCTCCAACAATCACATCTACGCCCAGGTCATCGACGACGAGGCTCAGAACACCCTCTGCGCCGCCTCCACGCTGGACAAGGATCTTCGCCCCTCCCTCCAGACCTCAGGCTCCTGTGACGCCTCTGTGGCTGTCGGCCAACTGGTGGCCCAGCGCGCCCTGGCCAAGGGCATCGCTCAGGTCGTCTTTGACCGGGGCGGCAACCTCTATCACGGCAGGGTCAAGGCCCTGGCGGACGCTGCCCGGGAAGCGGGCCTGCAATTCTGATCTCCACCGCTCACCATGACCGAATCCAACGTGCAGCAGTTCGCGCCGGACGACATTCCCGCCGCTTCAGATGTCCCCGCTGCCGCCGAGGGGCAGCAGGAGCGCCGTGGCGGCGGTGGCAAGGGTGACCGCCGCGGTGGCGGGCGCCGGGGCTCCGGCGATCGTCGGGCCCAGGAGCGCGACTCCGAGTGGCAGGAGCGGGTGGTCCAGATTCGCCGGGTCTCCAAGACCGTCAAGGGCGGCAAGAAGATGAGCTTCCGCGCCATCGTGATCGTCGGCAATGAGCGGGGTCAGGTGGGCGTTGGCGTTGGCAAGGCCGGCGACGTGATCGGCGCTGTGCGCAAGGGTGTCGCGGATGGCAAGAAGCATCTGGTGAAGGTGCCGCTCACCCGTACCAATTCCGTGCCCACGGAAAGCCGGGGCCGGGATGGGGCCGCCAGCGTGTTGATTCGCCCCGCCGCCCCCGGTACCGGGGTGATCGCGGGGGGATCCATTCGCACGGTGCTGGAGCTGGCGGGGATCAAAAACGTGTTGGCCAAGCGCCTGGGCTCCAAAACTCCCCTGAACAACGCCCGGGCCGCCATGGAGGCCCTGTCCGCCCTGCGCACCCACAAGGAAGCCGCCAAAGAGCGGGGCATTTCCCTCGAGCAGATCTATTCCTGAGGACATCGTCATGACCCATCAACTCAATACCCTCAAGCCACAGGCGGGCTCCCGTCGCTCCAAAACCCGCAAAGGCCGCGGTATCGCCGCCGGTCAAGGCGCCAGCTGTGGCTTCGGCATGCGGGGTCAGAAGTCCCGCTCGGGTCGTTCCACCCGTCCTGGCTTCGAGGGTGGTCAGATGCCCCTCTACCGCCGGGTGCCCAAGCTCAAGCACTTCCCCCTCGTCAATCCCACCACCTATTCGGTGATCAACGTGGGTCGCCTGGCGGATTTCGAAGCCGGCAGTCAGGTCAATCTCGAGACCCTGGCCGCTGAGGGTCTCCTGACGGCAGCCAAAGGCCCTCTCAAGATCCTCGGCGCTGGCGACCTCAACGTCAAACTGACCGTTCAGGCTGCCGCCTTCTCCGCGTCCGCCCGTGCCAAAATCGAGGCAGCTGGTGGCAGCTGCGACATTGTCGGCTGACACCACCCCCCTCTCCCATGGTTTATAGCCGGGGGCGCAATCCCAGCGCCACAGAAATTTTCAGTAAAATCGCGCAGTCCAAGGGGCTGCGCGACAAGGTGTTCATCACCTTGGGTCTGCTGTTGCTTGAACGACTGGGCATTTTCATCCCCGTGCCGGGAATCGACCGAGTTGCTTTCGAGCAATTGGTGGCACAAGGGGGTGATTTTTTAATGTTCGTGAATATCTTCACTGGCGGCGGCTTGGCCGCTCTTGGTGTGTTCACCCTGGGCATTCTCCCCTATATCAACGCGTCCATCATTCTTCAGCTTCTCACGGCTGCACTGCCGCAATTGGAAGATCTACAGAAGAATGAAGGCGAGGCGGGTCGGCGCAAGATCGCTCAAATCACTCGTTACACAGCCCTGGTTTGGGGAATCATCCAAAGCGTGATTCTCTCTTTGGTGCTGAAACAATATGCTCTTCCGGGTCTGCCACCCTGGCAGTTTGTCCTCCAAACTGCCCTTGCCCTCACCGCCGGCTCCATGGCGGTGATGTGGATCAGTGAAGTGATCACCGAGCGTGGTATCGGCCAGGGAGCCTCCCTGGTGATCTATGCAAATATTGTCGCCACGTTGCCCAGGGCTCTGGGTGCCACCATCACCCAGGCCAAAACGGGAGACCGCAGCACCGTCACCGGCATCATCATTCTGTTGCTGGTGTTTCTTGCCACGATCATCGGCATCATTTTTGTTGAGGAGGGTAGTCGTCGCATCCCCATCGTCAGCGCCAAACATCAGGCTGGTGGAGCGGGCAGTCTGCCGGCGCGCCAGAGCTACATGCCCCTGAAGCTGAACGCCAGTGGCGTGATGCCCATCATCTTTGCGTCCGCTCTGGTGTTCCTGCCCCTGCAGCTGGCCACCTGGACCAAGACGCCCTGGTTGATTCAGCTCGCCGGCTACCTCAGCCCCAACAGCAGCATGCCTTGGATCTATGCGCTGCTGTTCTTCTCGCTGATCATCGCCTTCAGCTACTTCTACACCTCTCTGACCCTGGAGCCCACGGAGATTGCCACCAATCTCAAACGCAGTGGTGTGGCCATCCCCGGGGTTCGCCCCGGCTCGGCAACGGCTCTCTACCTGGCCAACGTCCAGAATCAGCTCACCCTTTTGGGCGGTCTCTTCCTCGGGGCCGTGGCGATCATCCCCTCGGCCGTGGAGGGCGCCATCCAGGTGCGAACCTTCCAGGGAATCGGTGCCACCTCCCTGCTGATCCTTGTGGGCGTGGCCATTCAGACCGCCAAACAGGTGCAGACCCAGGTCATCTCCCTCCGCTACGAGGGGGCCACCGAAGCCCAGGTCTTCTCCTCCCGCTCCGACGCCTCCCAGCCGCCCTACGTCGCTTAACCGACAGGGGCTCTCTGTCTGGCCTGGAGTTTTCTCCCGGCCTTTCCGCCCTATGGCGCGTTCCGATTTCACCCGATGAAGCGATGAAGCAACGCTTGCTCTTCCTCGGCCCCCCCGGGGCTGGAAAAGGCACACAGGCCCAGCGTTTGGCCTCCTCCCACGGCCTGCTCCACCTCTCCACCGGCGATCTGCTGCGGGCGGAGGTGGAGGCGGCCACCCCCCTGGGTCAGGAGGCGGAGGCGGTGATGGCCCGCGGCGAACTCGTCAGCGACGAACTCGTGCTGGCGATCGTGCGCCACCGACTGGAGGCCCATGACGGTGGCTGGCTTCTCGACGGCTTCCCCCGCAACCTCCCTCAAGCCGTGGCCCTGGATGGCCTGCTGGCCGAGCTGGGTCAGGCGATCGAGCTGGTGGTGTTGATGGAGCTGGAGGATCCCGTCCTTCTGCAACGTCTTCTCGCCCGTGGCCGGGCCGATGACAACACGGAGGTGATCCGTCACCGCCTGCAGGTCTATCGCGACCAGACCGCGCCCCTCATCGCCCACTACCAAGGCCTTGGCTTGCTTCAGTCGGTGGAGGCCAACGGCACGGTGGAGGAGATCAGCGCCCGCATTCATGCTTTGCTGGAATGAGGGGTCGATGAATGTGATACCGTATCTGTTTGCCAAGAAGAGGAGACACGTCCAATGAAGGTGCGTGCGTCAGTCAAGCGGATGTGTCAGAAGTGTCGGGTGATTCGTCGCCACGGCCGGGTGATGGTGATCTGCGCCAACCCCAAGCACAAGCAGCGCCAGGGTTGATCCCCTCCTCCGCTTTCCCAACCCGCCCCCGGCGGGACCCCCTTTTCGCCCCTCACCGGGGCCTCCCTGTACCCCCCATCGTTTTCCGTGGCTCGGATTGCCGGCGTTGATCTGCCCCGCGACAAGCGGGTTGAAGTCTCCCTCACTTACGTCTACGGGATCGGTCCGACCCGTGCGCGCTCCATCCTGTCCTCCTCCGGGGTCAGTCCTGACATCCGTGTGAAGGATCTCAGCGACGCTGATGTGCAGAAGCTGCGCGCCGCCGCGGAGGCCTTCACCCTCGAGGGTGATCTGCGTCGCGAGGAGGGCATGGCCCTCAAGCGCCTGCAAGACATCGGCTGCCTGCGTGGACGTCGTCATCGCATGGGCCTGCCGGTCCGCGGTCAGCGCACGCGCACCAATGCGCGCACCCGTCGTGGCGCCCGCAAGACCGTCGCCGGCAAGAAGAAGTAACGCCAGCCTGTCGCTGTCGTTTCCTTCTCGCCGTCTCCTTCCTCCCCCCACCGACCTCCGCCTGCGCCCCGCAGCTCCCCACCCATGGCCAAGCCCGCCAAGAAGACTGGTCCCAAGAAGGCCAAGCGCAATGTGCCCAACGGCGTTGCGCACATCCAGAGCACCTTCAACAACACCATCGTCTCCATCACCGACACGGCGGGTGAGGTGATCAGTTGGTCTTCCGCGGGGGCCAGTGGCTTCAAGGGAGCGCGCAAGGGAACCCCTTTCGCGGCCCAGACCGCGGCTGAAGCGGCCGCGCGCCGCGCCTTGGAGCAAGGCATGCGTCAGATCGAGGTTCTGGTGCGCGGTCCCGGCTCCGGCCGCGAAACGGCCATCCGCGCCCTGCAGGTGGCGGGTCTGGAGATCACCCTGATCCGCGACGTCACCCCTCTGCCCCACAACGGCTGTCGTCGTCCCAAGCGTCGTCGCGTCTGACCCCGCCTCGATCCCCCCGTCCCAAGCGTTTTCTCCATCACCGTGCTGCACTACCAGATCGACCGGGTTGAGCACCAGGTTTCCGACGACCGATCCCAGGCCGGAGTCTTCGTGATCGGCCCCCTGGAGAGGGGACAGGCCACCACCCTCGGCAATGCCCTGCGACGGGTGCTGATCGGTGGGTTGGAGGGCAGTGCCATCACGGCGGTGCGCCTGTCGGGCGTCAATCACGAGTACGCCACCATCCCCGGCGTGCGCGAGGACGTGCTCGACATTCTGCTGAACTGCAAATCGATTCCCGTCAACAGCCGCAGCCGTGACCTGGAGATCGGCCGCCTGGTGGTCAACGGGCCCGCCACGGTCAAGGCCTCCGATCTGCAGTTCTCCTCCCAGGTGCAGGTGATCGACGGCGAACGCCAGATCGCCACGGTGGCCGCCGGTCACAACCTGGAGATGGAAGTGCATGTCGAGCGCGGCATCGGCTATCGCCCGGTCGATCGCCATCAGGAAGACACCAGCGCCATCGACCTGCTGCAGATCGACGCCGTTTTCATGCCCGTGAAGCGGGTGAACTACAGCGTGGATGAAACCGCTGTCGGCGAAGGCGGTTCGGCGCGTGAGCGGCTGCGGCTGGAAATCGAAACCAACGGCAGCATGACTCCGGACGATGCCATGGCCCAGGCGGCCAACCAGCTCATCGCCCTCTTCCAGCCCCTGGCCACCCTCACGGTGTCCGATGAGCCGGGTCTGGATCCCGAGCCTTCCGCGGAGGCCCAGATTCCCTTGGAGGAATTGAATCTCTCCGTGCGCGCCTACAACT
>CAYVWU010000116.1:0-8005 GCA_964455575.1 uncultured Cyanobium sp.
ACCCCAGCTTCGTGATGAGCAACTCCTTCACCAACCAGGTGCTGGCTCAGATCGAGCTGTACACCAAGGGCAGCCAGTATGGCAAAGAGGTGTATGTTCTGCCCAAGCACCTCGATGAAATGGTGGCGCGTCTCCACCTGGACAAGATCGGTGCCAAGCTCACCGAGCTCACCCCTGAGCAGGCGGCCTACATCAACGTGCCGGTCCAAGGTCCCTACAAGCTCGAGCACTACCGCTACTGATTCCGACTTGCGCCCCGTTTGACAACGCGGTCAAATCCACAGGGCCCCGCCGTCAGGCGGGGCTTTTTTGTTGATTGGCGTCCAGCGAAAGCCAGCAGCCTGGCCTCGGCGGGAGGGCGTGCTGGCGTTGGCATTCAAGTGAACGAGCCGCCTGCCCTGCCCTTGTAAAAGAGTCGTTCTTCCTTGGCATGCTTGATTGTTGCGGAAATGGGAATTTCCAGGAGGAAAACATAGAGGTAGTAGACCACTTTCCAGCAGACTTCAATCACGGTCCGCGGGAAGGACTTGCCTTGGCCCTTGAAATTCAAGCCATACTCCACGAGGGCAACATGTTTCAGCGAGTGGTTGATCACGTATTTGTAGTATCCAGGCAAATCGCCATTCTTGGCGCTGAGATAGTGGTAGTTGAGATAGGCGCTTAAAGGGACCTGTTTCCTGTAGGTGGCGTCTTCCACGTAATGTTTTGCCACGGCTTTTTTGGCGACCACGCGTTCAAAGCCATGGGAGATGATTCTGCCGATGAGGTCTGTTTCGTCGGCGTAGTGGGAATACTTAAGGCCGGTGTCAAAACGAAAGCGCTTGAAAATCGAAGCCCTGAATGACATGTTGCAGCCCCAGACGTGTTTATCGTTGATATAGATGTCATTGCTGTCTCCCTTGTAGCTGATTCCGCCCACAACGGCGACGCCTTCACTGGTGTAGGGTTTGACGATTTCGTGAATCCAGGTCGTCGAGACCGCGCAATCGTCATCGATGAAGGCGATGATTTCTCCCCTGCTGTTGGCAATGCCAACATTCCTGGCATTGCACAGTCCCTTGGCCTGCTTGTTGCGAACGACGTTGAGAGAAGCTTGCGGAAACCGATAGTTTTGCAGAAATTCCCAGGTGCCATCCTTGGAGGCGTCGTCGACGATGACCACCTCGAATGAGGGATAGTCGATGGTTGCAATGGATGGCAAGGCGTATCGCTGAAGTGCCTTTAGCCTGTTGCGTGAGCAGATGACTATAGATACAAAAGGAAGTGTCATTCTTTCTTGAAGATGTCAGCGGTGAAGCGTGAGTAAAAATTGTTGCGAGAGTTCTCGGTTGCCAGGACTATAAGCGGGGCAATCCTCTTCCGTCTCTCCGCGCGGCGGCTCGGTTCCGCAGCAGGCACGGAGCACGGAGCACGGTGCTCCGTGCCTGCGAGATGGGCGCCGCGACGGGCTCGGTGGCTGCAGGGAGCAATCCCTTTCTCGATGGTCTGCCGCGTGGGTCCTGCCGGGAGCCGCTCTCGGGGGACGGCTGTCGCCTTCCCTTCCGGCGCGCACCCAGATGACGGGCTGGTTCTGCAACGTCGCCCCCGCGCGGGTCCCGTGAAAAAATGTCCAGCTGTTGATTGGCGATCTGTGGCCCTCGATCTGGTTGGGAAGATCCCTGAGTTCATCGGCACCGCCGTGGAAGCCAATCCCCTTGCCGGCTATGGGGCCATCTTCGCGGCCATGTTTCTCGAGAATCTGTTCCCGCCGATTCCCTCCGAGTTGATCATGCCTCTCGGTGGCTTTTATGTGCAGCAAGGGAAGCTCTCGCTGGTATTCGTCGTTCTGGCTGGCCTCCTTGGCACGGTCCTCGGTGCCCTGCCCTGGTACGGAATCGGTCGTCTGGTGAATGAGGAACGCCTTGAACATTGGCTCTCTCGCCATGGACGCTGGATTGGCATTCGTCCTCAGGAGCTGCACCGCAGTCGCACCTGGTTCAATCGTCATGGCACGGCCCTGGTGTTCTGGGGACGTCTGATCCCGGGCATTCGCACCTTGATCTCCGTGCCTGCCGGTATCGAAATGATGCCGCTGGCTCCTTTTCTGCTGTGGACCACCGCCGGCAGCCTGATCTGGACCCTTCTGCTCGCCTTGGCGGGATTCCTGCTGGGGGAGGGTTACAACCGGGTCGCCCTTTGGATCGCGCCGGTGGACAAGATCGTCAAGGTGGTTCTGGTGGTTGCTTTTCTCGGTGGCCTGGTGTGGCTGGGCCTGCGCATCTGGCGCAAGCGAGCCGACACCCACTGATCTGCTCCAGCCTCGGAGACGGCTGAGCCAGGCCGGCGCCCGACCCGCTCTTCAGCGGAAGCCCCTCCTGCCCTGGGTTTGAGCCTGGGCAGGAGGGGCTTCCCGTTGTCGCGATGGAGGCTCAACCAAGCTTCCGGCAGGCTCCGGGCTTCCGATTCCCGCCTGCTGGCTCCGAGCTTCCGGCGGCAGGCTTCAGAACGGCACTTCCTCCTCGCTGGGCTCTCCTCCGCCGAAGCTTCCCTCCGCGGAGTCCATGTCCCGTCGGCTGCCCAGCAGTTCCAGCCGGTCCACGCGGATCACGGGCTTGCTGCGCTCCTCCCCGCTGGTGCGGTCCGTCCAGCGATCCAGCTTGAAGGAGCCGATGATCCCCAGCAGGGATCCCTTGCGGACGTAGTCCGCCGCCACCTGGGCCTGCTTGCCCCAGATTTCGAGGTTGAACCAGTCGGGTTCGTCGTCCCGGCTGCGGCGGTTGACGGCAAGGGTGAGGTTGGCCACCACACTGCCGGATTCGAAGTAGCGAACTTCCGGATCGCGGCCGGCACGGCCGACGAGGGTGATGGAGTTGACGCCCATGGCGGAGTCTCCTGGGAAAGAAGGGAACAGGTTTGGGCCCCCCCGCTGGGGTGGCTTGCTTCTCCAGTGCCACCCTCGATCCCGGTTGTCACACACAGGGGACGAGGATTTCCGATGCTCTGGATTGCCAACCCTATGATCCGGCCTGGCTTTCCATGGTCGTGTGTTCTTCAATCGCCTTCAGATCACCCGTGATCGCGACATCGGCATCGATCTCGGTACGGCCAACACGCTGGTCTGGATCGAGGGGGTGGACAAGACGGCGGTGCTCAACGAACCCTCCGTCGTCGCTGTCGATCTGAAACGCAACACCACCCTGGTGGGCCAGTCCGCCAAGACGATGCTGGGGCGCACCCCCGGCGACGTGACCTCCGGGCTCAATCGCAAAGTCAGCGACATCGTCGCCGTGCGACCCCTCAGCGATGGTGTCATCTCCGACACGGACGCTGCCGCGCGCATGCTCCGCGCCCTGCTTCAGCAGGCTCACAACGGGGAGGAGGTGGTGGCCTCCCGGCTGCTGATCGCCATCCCTGGCGGTGTCACTCCCGGGGAGCGGCGGGAGTTGCGGGCGGCGGGCGAGGCCCATGCGCGCCAGGTGTTTCTGGTGGATGAGGCGTTTGCGGCGGCCCTGGGCGCCGACATGCCGGTGATGGAACCCAAGGGCTCCATGATTGTGGACATCGGCGGCGGCACGACCGAAGTGGCTGTCTTCAGCTACGGCCGTGCCGTGCTCAGCGAGTCGCTGCGGGTGGCGGGCGATGAATTCACCGCCGCCGTGAGCATGCACCTGAAGAAAGTGCACAATCTCGTTGTCGGCGAGCAGACCGCGGAGGAGATCAAGATCGAGATCGGTTCCGTTTTCCCAGACGAGAACCACGATCAGCTCAGCAAGGATGTGCGCGGCCAGCATCTGCTCACGGGCCTGCCGCGCACCGTGCAGGTGCGGGGCCAGGAGATCCGCGAGGCCATGGCGGAAACCGCGTCCGTGATCGTGGAGGCGGTGCGACGCACCTTGGAGCGCGTTCCCCCCGAGCTCGCTTCCGACATCGTGGATCGCGGCATCATGTTTGCGGGCGGAGGCTCCCTGGTGCGCGGGCTCTGCGATCTGGTGAGCCAGGAGACCGGCATCCTCAGCCATCTGGCCGATGACCCCTTGTACTGCGTCGTGCGGGGCACGCGCTTGATTCTGGACGATTTCCCCCGCTACGAATGGCTCCTGGAGGGTCCGGAAGAGACCAGGCCAGCCGCCTGATTCCATGCCCGTCCCTTGGCGACGCGCCCCGCTCTCCCGGGGAAAACAACGGCGCTGGCCCCTGCTGCTGACGCTGATCCTGCTGCTGCTCGTCGTCCGCCTGAGCAAGGGGGCCCTCCTCAATGACGCCTACGCCCTGCTGAGTCTGCCCTTCTGGCCGGGCCCGGCCCAGTCGGAGTGGCTGCGATCGGCCCGGAGCGTGGAGGATCAGGCCCGGATGCAGGCCCTGGCCAGCGACAACGACCGCCTGCGCCAGCTGCTGGCCCTGCAACGCTCCAACCCGGACAAGGCCGTTTCCGCTCCCGTGATCTCCCGCCAAAGCGGGGGCTGGTGGCAGCAGCTGGTGATCGGCAAGGGTGCCCTGGCGGGCGTGCGGGCGGGGCAGCCGGTGGTGGGCCCGGGGGGATTGATCGGGCTGGTGGCCAGCGTCACCCCCGCCACGGCCACCATCACCCTGCTCACCGATCCCTCCAGCCGGGTGGGGGTTTGGGTGAACCGCACCCGCAACCAGGGTCTGCTCTCGGGCGCCGGCAGCGCCCGCCCCCTGCTCCGCTTCCTGGACAAGGATCCCGAGGCCCGGCCCGGGGATCTGGTGGTGACCTCCCCCGCCAGCACCCTGGTGCCCCCCAATCTGCCCGTGGGGGTGATCCAGTCCGTGGATGCCAACGCCGATCCCGCTCCCGCGGCCGTGGTCCAGTTGATCGCCCCGGTGCAGGCGATCGACTGGGTCCAGGTGCTGCGCCCCTGATGGACCTTCTGCGGCGCCATCCTCTGCTCGCGACCAGTCTTGTTCTTGTGCCGCTGGTCAGCCTCGCCACGCCGCCCTGGCTCACCCTGGCGGGGGTCCCTCCCTGCTGGCCCGTGCTGTGGCTGTTGCCCTGGGCCCTGGCGGATGGGCGCCGCTCGGCCCTCCTGCTGGCGCTGGTGCTCGGCCTGCTGCTGGACGCCCAGCATCCCGGACTGGTCAGTTGGATTCCGGGCCTGCTGCTGCTGGCCCGCTGGTGGGGGCCCCTGCGCGCCCGTCGCCCCGCCATTGAGCGGCCCTTGAGCCTGGGGTTGCTGGCCTTGGGAGGAACGGCCCTGCTCAACCTCACCTTGATGGTGCAGTGGCTGGCCTGGGGCTGGCGCCCTCCTCTCGTCGATGGCGCCGCTCCCGGTCCGGATCCGGGTGTGCTGGCGCGGGCGGGATGGACCTGGCAGGATCTGACCACGGTCGGTCCCCACGTGCTGCTGGCCCAAACCCTTCTGACCGCCCTCCTGGCCCCCTTGGTCTGCTCTCTGCTGTTGCTGGTTTGGAAACGGGCTGACCCGGACTGGCGTGGCTGAGGTCGCCCACCCATTGACGCGTCGCGAGCTGCTGCGAGGCCTGGGACTCGCTGGCCTCGCCCTGGGATCCGCCGCCTGCGGCCCGCTCGGGCGCCGGGCTGGCGCTCCATCCGCCGCCCCGGCCCTGCAGCTCTGGACCCTGGACCTGGCCCCCCGGTTCCAGGCGTGGATGGAGGAAGCGTTGGCGGCCTGGCGCCGCCAACGGCCCCCGGACAGCCCGATGGCCGTGCGCTGGACCGATGTGCCCTGGAGCTCGGTGGAACGCAAGCTCCTGGCCTCCGTCTTTGCGCGCACGGCTCCTGATCTGGTGAATCTCAACCCCCTGTTCGCCGCCGGGTTGGCCAGTCGGGGTGGCCTGCTCGACCTCAACAGCGTCCTGCCCCCCGACGCTGAGCTGGCCTATCTCCCCGGGGTGTGGTCCTCCGGTCAGCTGGGGGGACGGCAATTCGCCATCCCTTGGTATCTCACCACCCGCTTGACGATGGCCAATGGCCGCCTGCTGCGCCAGGCCGGCCAGGCGGCGCCGCCCCGGACCTGGGCCGAGGTGCCGGCCTATGCCGAAGCCATCCGTCGCCGCACCGGTCGCTACGCCCTGTTCGTCACCGTGGTGCCGGAAGACTCGGCGGAGCTGCTGGAGTCGTTGGTGCAGATGGGGGTGCGCCTGCTGGATGACCGGCGTCAGGCGGCCTTCTGGAGCCCGGCGGGGCGTCGGGCCTTCGCCTTCTGGACCGACCTCTATCGCCGGGGACTGCTGCCGCGGGAGGTGGTCAGCCAGGGGTATCGGCGGGCGATCGAGCTCTATCAGGCCGGGGAGCTGGCCCAGGTGGCCAGCGGGCCTGATTTCCTGCGCAATCTGCAGACCAATGCGCCGGGCATCGCCGCCGTCACCACCCCCCATCCGCCGCTGCGGGGACCGACCGGCGCCACCAATGTGGCGGTGATGAACCTCGTGGTGCCCCGGAACAGCCCGCTGCCGGCGGCGGCGGTCGACCTGGCCCTGTTCCTGACCAACGCAGCCAATCAGCTGAGCTTCGCGGAAGCCGCCCGCGTCCTGCCGTCCTCCCGGGCGGCCCTGGAGGCGATGGAACGGCGCCTGCGGACCGCGACGACGGCGGACCCGCGTGAGCGGCTGGTGCGGGACGCGCGCCTTCTGGCGTTGCGCTCCCTGGAGTCGGCGCGGGTGCTGGTGCCCCCCACCCCCGGCCTGAAGCGGCTTCAGACGATTCTCTACACCCAGTTGCAACGGGCGATGCTGGGCCAGGTCGCCAGTGATGCGGCCCTGGAGACGGCGGCCCGGGAGTGGAACCGCTACGCCGCCGCCCGCTGGCCGACGGAGGCGGGCGGCGCCGAGGGAGCGCCGGCCACCGGCGAGCCCGCCCGCTAGAGGCCCCGTCCGAAGCGGGCTTGTCCGGAACGGCTGGTGTCCCGAGCGCCTTCCTCCCAGGCACCCGCAGCGGTTAGCAGCCCTTTCGAGCGCTGTCTGTTTCCGTAGAAATGCTTAAAAAACGGCAAAACCCTGCTGGAGCGGCAGGGGCGGGGGATGACCCCAGGAGCCACTCAAGGGTATGGTTGCGATTCTTCATCATGCGTCGCGCCCATGAGTCTGGAGGACTGTCCCCCGTCGCTGGCCCCCTCCCCCGCGACGCCCTCCCGACAGAGCCGGCGGGAGGCTTCCTCGCCGGACAACGCGCACGACGATCACCCTGCTGGGGAGGGTGGCGACAGCCCCAAGCCCACCCTCCTGGTGGTCGATGACGAGGCCGCCGTTCGCCGCGTGCTGGTGATGCGACTCCAGCTGGCCGGCTATCGCGTCGTCTGCGCTGAGGACGGGGAGCAGGCCCTGGAGGTGTTCCATCAGGAGCAGCCCGATCTTGTGGTGCTCGATGTGATGCTGCCCAAGCTCGATGGTTTCGCGGTCTGTCGCCGCCTGCGCGCCGAATCCTGCGTGCCGATCATCTTCCTCTCCGCCCTCGATGCCATCGCGGAGCGGGTGGCGGGCCTGGACCTCGGGGCCGATGACTACCTGCCCAAACCCTTCAGTCCCAAGGAGCTGGAGGTGCGCATCGCCACCATCCTGCGCCGGGTTGGCCGGGGCTCCGCCCAGGCGGAACCTCGGGAGGTGCCCGCTGGCAACGGCGTGCTGCGCCTGGGGGACCTGGTGGTGGACACGAATCGCCGCCAGGTCACCCGCGACGGCCAACGCATCGCTCTCACCTACACCGAATTCAGCCTGCTCGAACTCCTGTTCCGCGATCCGGGCCGGGTGGTGCCGCGGGCGGAGATCCTGGAACAACTCTGGGGCTACCCCCCGCGTCGGGCTGCCGACCTGCGGGTGGTCGATGTCTATGTCGCCCGCCTGCGCGGCAAGTTGGAGCCCGATCCCCGCAACCCTGAGTTGATCCTCACCGTCCGCGGCACCGGCTATGCCTCGCAGCGGATGGTTGACGGTCCCATGGCCGCGGCTGGCTGACCATCCTTCAGGATGGCCCCATCTCCTGACGCCCCCTGCCCGCCTTGTCGGATCTGCGCGCGACCCGCCTGGAAAAGGCCCGAGCCCTTGAGGCCCA
>CAYVWU010000117.1:0-7959 GCA_964455575.1 uncultured Cyanobium sp.
TGAAGATGCGGGGATAGGGCTCACTCCAGGTGATGCAGAGATAGGGATATTTTTTGTCGTCCTTTAAGAGAACATTGAAATGGGGCTGATTTTGCTTGATCAGATTCGCTTCCAGGGCCAGCGCCTCGGCATCGCTGTCGGTGACGATCACCTCGATGTCGCAGACCTGCCGCACCATCAAGCTGATGCGCGGGCTGTGGTTCTGGGAGGTCTGGAAGTAGCTGCGCACGCGATGGCGCAACACCTTGGCCTTGCCGATGTAGAGGATCCGATCCTCGCCATCGCGCATCAAATAACACCCCGGTTCGGTCGGGATGTCGCGCAGCCGCTGAGCCAGCTGCTCCGGTCGCTGCAGCAGGGGCGTCGGACCGGAGCGCTCCATCTCCCCCTCTCCTAACCGCCGTACTGCCATCCCGTTCCGGCCAGTTCCAGGGCCTCCCCGTCCCGCAGCAGGGTGGCGCTCTTCACCTCTCCCACGAACACCGTGTGGTCGCCATGGTTCACCTGGCCCACCACCACGCACTCCACAGCCCCCAGGGCGGCCTCCAGCACCGGCAGCCCAAGGGGTCCCAGCTGATAGGGCGCGGCGTCAAAGCGGCCGCCGATGCCCTTCTGGGGCTTGAAGAACACGGCGGCCAGATCCTTTTGATCCGCGGGGAGGACGTTGAGGGAGAAGCGCTCGGTGCGCTGGATCATGCCGTTGCTCGTGGAGTCGGCCCGCACGGCCATCACCACCAGGGGGGGCTCGAAGGACCCCTGGGTGACCCAGCTGGCGGTGAAGCCGTTCACCTCCTCCTCTTCCCGGACGCCGCAGATGAAGACGCCGTGAGGGATTTTGCGCAGCAGGGTCTTCTTCGCGGCGGTGTCGAGGGGCGGAAGGCTCTGGCTGGCGGTCATGGTGCGCAGGGCGACTTGCGGGCGACTCTAGGAAGGACCCCACCGCGGAGTTCCATGCGGGCCCTCTACCCCGGCAGCTTTGATCCCCTGACCCTGGGCCATCTGGATCTGATCGAGCGCGGCACCGTGCTGTTCGATGGCCTGGTGGTGGCGGTGCTGCAGAACCCCGGCAAAACCCCCGCCTTTGCCCTGGAGCGCCGGTTGGAGCAGATCCGGCGGGCCACCGGCCACCTCAGCGGCGTGGAGGTGCGCAGCTTCGACGGGCTGACCGTGGACATGGCCCGGGGCTGCGGCGCGGGGGTGATCCTGCGGGGGCTGCGGGCGATGAGCGATTTCGAATTCGAGCTGCAGCTGGCCCACACCAACAAGAGCCTGGCGCCCGATCTGGAAACGCTGTTTCTGGCCACGGCCGCGCACCACAGCTTCCTGAGCAGCTCCGTGGTGAAGGAGGTGGCCCGCTTCGGCGGGGATGTGTCTCGCATGGTTCCTCCGGGAGTGGCGGAGGATCTGGCGAGGCTCTTTAATCGGTCAACCCCTTCCCGTTGACATGTCGGACACGCGCATCACGGTCATCGACCAGCTCGACCAGCTCGAGGAGATCGTTCTCGATGGCAGCCGCATCCCCTTCAGCGGCGGGCGGCTGGTGAATGAGCAGGACGCCATCGAGGCGATGGATGCCCTGCGCGATTCCTTGCCCGTGCAGATCTCCCAGGCGGAGGAGCTGCTGCGGCAGCGGGAGAGCTTCATCGAGAAGGCGCGGCAGCAGGCGGAGGAGATCGTGAACCAGGCGCGCCGGGAGCGGGAGCAGCTGATCCATAGCCACGCGATCCTTCAGGAGGCGGAGCGGCAGGCGGCGGAGGTGCGGGAGAAGGGACGGCAGCAGATGGAGCAGCTGCAGGGGCAGGCCCGGGCCCAGGCGGCCCAGGCGGAGCAGGAGCACCACTTGCGCATGGCCCAGATGGAGCAGGCCTTCGCCGGGCGTCGGCAGCAGCTGGAGCAGGAGTCCCAGAGCCGCCGTCAACAGCTGGAGGCGGAGGCGGTGGACCGCTCCCGCCAGCTGATGGAGCAGCACGAGCGGGCGCGGCAACAGGCCCTGCAGGAGCTGGAGGCGATCCGCCAGGAGGGCGTGCGCGTGCAGCGGGAGAGCCAGTCGGAAGCGGAGCGGCTCCACCAGGAGGCCCTCCAGTTCCGCCAACAGACCCAGCAACAATGCGATGCCCTGGTGTCCCGCACCCGTCAGGAGGCCGGCTCCATCCAGGACGGCGCCAACCGCTACGCCGAGCAGGTGCTCGGTGAGCTGGAAACCCGCCTCAAGGATCTGAGCCAGATCGTGCTCGGCGGCCGCCGCGAGCTGATGCGCCTTCAGGGCAAGGAGACCGCCGCGGCCGGCACCCTCTCCGCCGGCAGCCTGCCCCCCAGCGGCGGCGGCCGCCCCGAAGGCGCCATTCCCGGCGACGCCACCGGCGCCATGCGCGATCGGGCCCGCCAAGCGGCCAGCCGCCTGCGGAAGGCGGCGGGGCGGCGCTTGGCGAGCTGAGCCCCCCCCAGCGCGCGGGACCAGGGGCGTTGCCGGCTCGGGTCCGGCCCTGTCGCCTCCGTCAGTCGGCACTCCAGAGCTGCGCGCTGCGGGCGGGTAGATGAAACGTGTAACGGGGTCCCTGGATGGGGGGGAGCCAGCGACCCGACAGGTGTTCACGGTAGGGGTGGTTCCACTTGAATTTGAAGCGGGTGTCCACCGTCAGGGAGCGATCTTCCGCGCATTTGTTGATCGCCACGATGCCGTCTTCCAGACGACGCCAGAGGAGGCTGCAGGCATCCGCGGCGAGCACTTCCATCGGCTTGCCCCGCATGCGGTTGTGAAAGGCGATCAGGCGCCGCATTCGGGGGCTGTTCCAAACCTGGCGCCAGCGGCCGTTGTTGGCGCGCCCGGCGGACTGATCGTCAAACACCAGCGGCGTGCCACCATCGCGGCCGAGGATGTAGGCATAGGCCAGATCTTCATCCACGGAACTGGCGGCCTCCCGATCGAAGATCAGGTGGCGGAAGCCCTCGTTGTAGGGGATGTCGTGGGTGACCACCACCGTCACCGCCCGGCTGTTCGCCAGGGCGTTGCCCGTGGCCAGGGGGGAGGCCAGGTCGGAGAGGGGGCGGCCGGGAACGAAGGCCTGGCGAAGGGCCTGAAGGAGAGGAAAGTCGTAGGCCCCGAACGTGACGGGCAACTCGCGGAGATAGGGCGCCAGAAACTGCTGATAATCGCTGGCGGTGGTGCCACCGGAAGTAATGATTTCGGCAAAGACGTGGGAGGTGCGGGCCACCGTCTCCGGCACAAACGCCTGGATCGCCGCGGTGGGCATGTGCTTGGCCGCATCAAGGCGAAAGCCGCGCACGCCGAGGTCATGGAGCGCCTGGAGGTAGCGCTTCCGTTGCGCGTTGACCCAAGGGTCATGGGGGTCGGTGTCCTTCAGGTCGGGAAGGCCCGTGTCGGGAGGGGAACCACAGATCCGGTCACGGAGGACGGAGGCGGTGTTGCTGTAGTCGCGGATGCAGGCGGCGGGATGGAAGTCGCGGCTGCTGAACAACCCCCGCGAAAGGCCCCTGAGATCGCCAAAAAGCCTCTGCCGACGCCAATAGCTGGAGCGGGCGCGGTAGTCGGCCAGGACAGCCGGGCCGGGAAAGGTGGTGGCCCCACCGCGCTCATTGGCCATGTGGTTCACCACCACATCGGCGTAAGCGCGCACGCCATGGGCGCGCAGGGCGTCGATGGCCGCCTGGAACGTCTCCTTGTTGCCGTCGCAGTTGTCGATCGTGCGGAAATCCTGCGGTTGGTAGCGCTGCCACCAGTCGCAACGGCCGCTTCTGTCCGATTTGAGCGGTGGGGCCAGCAGCACCGCCTTGTAGCCCGCCGCCGCGATCTCCCGCGCCTTGGCGGCGACCGCGGCATAGGACCAGCCAAAGGCGTGCAGGATGACGTCCGCCCTGGCCGGGGGGCTGGTGCTGGCCAAGAGGCTGACGGTGGCCAGGGCCAGGGCGGTCCGGCGAGCGGGGCGGGGGCAGGGGGGATGGCGGACAAGGGGATGGAAGCGCTGGGGAAGCCTGGTCATGAACACCGCTCTGCTGGTCTCCGCCGAGGCAATCATCCTGACGGCCCCCTTCTCCAAACACTGTCGTCCTGGCCAGCCGGGCCAGCGGCTGGAACGCCAACGCGTGGTGGATCCACCTTCCTCCAACACCCGTCTGATCGCTCTGGCACGCTCGCAGCCACGACCGGCCTGATCAGGTGCAACTCCAATCCGGTCCATTGACACTGCTGAGGACAACAAAGGCTGAAGCGGAGACCAAGTGTCATCGGAAGGACAGACACTTATCAGGTCATTGACAACCACCCGTCCGCGCGGAAACAACCACCCCGCTTCCAACAATTCAGAGTGTTGCTGGGCCAGAAGCCCCTTGCACACTTCACCACCACCGCGGCTGATCATGACAACAACAACGATGGCCAGCGCCATAACAACCCTGCAACAACTGTTGAGCTACAGCGCTGTCACGCTCCGATCCTGGAAGGGAGACTTCCTGCACCGGCCCGACTCTCCCCAAGGCGTCACAACCTGGAACACGGGCATCGGCAATGTCTGGACTCCAGTCGCGGGTGCGAATGGGACCGTGCAACTGCGCTCCTGGAAGGGAGACTTCCTGCACCGGCCCGATTCCCCGCAGGGTGTCACAACCTGGAACACGGGCATCGGCAATGACTGGACGCCGATCTTCGCGGCGGATGGCACGGTGCAATTGCGCTCCTGGAAAGGAGACTTCCTGCATCGACCCGACTCCCCCCAGGGCGTCACGACCTGGAACACAGGCATTGGCAATGTCTGGACGGTGGAACCGGCGCCGATCACGGTGACGTTCAACAAGAACTTTCCCAAAGACAATGTCGCCATGCCCTACGTGGAAGCGGGTTTGACCTTCACCAACAACACAGGCAATCAATGGTCAAGCCCCTTCAAGGATGGTTTTGTCAGCAACCGTGGCGTGCCAAGCCAGGTGACAGTGAAACCAGCCCAAGGAAAAACGTTTGAGCTGAAGTCCCTGCAAATCCGCAACATCAACACCGCCATACCAGAACAGACGATTGTCTTTGATGGCATTCGTGATGACGGCAGCAGAATCAGCGCCAGCTTCAAGACGCCTGGCAATAATGAAGCCCCCCAAACCTTCGCTCCATCGGGTTTCAGCAGGCTCACCTCCCTCACTGTGCAAATTGGCTTTGTCGCCTTTGACAACCTCGTCTTCTTCGGTTGAGGCGGATGGAGCCCGCATGATCGGGGTCCGCCGCTGACGGTGGCTCAGGCCTCATCAGGGGGGGGGGGACCCTGATGAGGGCCCTGACAACGGCGGTGTGCCCAGAACAGCTCTGGGCACCTCCCGGGGGCGGACATCCGCACAAGCGCTGTCTCATTGATCTCATATCGAAGAAATTTGATTGAATGGAGGGAGGACCACCCACCCGCAAGCCCAGCGCGAAGCCACCACGCGCCCCGCCCCTCAACGTCCCTCGCCCCGCCCCTCCATGACCACCGCCTCCTCCTCCGGCATCAAGCGCTACTCCTACTGGTCGGGCTCCACCTCTGGAACCACCGGCACCGGCCTGGATCAAGTGATCGGCTGGCTGAGCCGCGATCCCGGCCTGCGCGGCTCCACGGACGCACCGTCCCTGACGGCGGGCATCGCCGCGGCCAACGCCCTCAATCTGCTCATCACCACTGGACTGGCCGCGATCGGGCGCTCGTCCACCCTCGACCTCAGCACCGCCGACCTGGTCGCCCTCAACGCCTGGGTGCGCTCCGATCCCGATCGGCTCCAAGCCTTCATCGCTGGACACGGTGACGACGAAGGGGAGGTGGAAACAGGTTTTCACAACCTGGTGAACAACGGGGCCAGCCAGCTCTTTCATGGCAAGAACCTGGTCAACACCATCCTGGATTCCGTTTATCACTTTGGCTTCCAGATTGATGGCGCCGGCAACTTTCTCAATGAGGACGGCACGGCCAACGCCACCCTGGCCCAGGTGGCCAAGCGCCTGAGTGCCCTGCGGGTGGATGTGGCCACAACCAACTCCTCGCTTGATCGCACCACGGAAGCCATCCTCGCGGATGCTGGCCTGGCCAACACCATTCCGCTGGCGCAGATCAAAGGCGGAGCGGAAGCCGCCAACGGACTCAATGAGCTCATCCTGAAGGGGTTGGCGGCGCTGCCGGCAGGCACTGGCGTCGATCCGACCCGTATTGAGATCAGCGAGGTTCTGGGAATCAACGCCTGGATACGCGCGGATCGAGAGCGCTACAACAGCTTCTTGGTTTTGCATGGCGATGATGAGAATGGCGTCGAAACAGGCTTCCACCTCGTTCAAAACGACGGCGGCAATACGCGCCAGTTCGGCAAGAATCTCGTCAACACCGTGCTCGACGGCATCTACCACATCGGCTTTGAAGTCGGCGCGGACGGTCGCTTCCGCAATGAGGACGGCGATGCCAACGCCCTCGTCTCTGATGTGGCCAGCTGGCTCGACTACTACCTCGGGGATCCGTCCACCACAGGCTCCGGTCTCGATCGCATCGTTGACACCGCCCGCTGGGACGCGGGTCTCGCCGCCAACACCGCCGCCGCCCAGATCCGTGGCGGGCTTGATGCGGCCAACCAACTCAACACCCTGATCCTCAAAGGGATCAACGCCACAGGGGTGAATCTCGATGGCTGGATCAGCCGCGGCGATCTGCGGGTCCTGAACCAATGGATCAAAACCAATGCCTATGACGACTTCCTTGTTTTCCACGGTGATGATGAAGGTGGCGAGGAAACAGGTTTTCATCTCATTCAGGGGGATGGCGGCAATGTGCAAGCCATGGGCAAAGCCCTGATCAACACGATTGCGGATGGCATTTATCACATCGGCTTTGATATTCAAGGCGATAATCTCCTCAATGAAGATGGTGATCGCAATGCCGCACTCGGGGATGTCTCCAGCTGGTTGAACTTTTACCTCAACGATCGCGTTCAGATTGTTGGCACCACAGGCAGTGATGGGATCGTCGGCACCGACCTGGCCGAACAGTTGGTGGGCCGCGAGGGCAACGATCGCCTGGAGGGCGGCGGTGGGAACGATCTCCTCGATGGCTCCTGGGGAGAGGACACCCTGCTGGGGGGCGCTGGCAACGATCAGCTGGACGGCAGCTATGGCAACGACTTGCTGGATGGCGGCGAAGGGAGTGACACCTATTTCATCAGCGGCAACATCGCTGGCGGCTGGTCCAGCTTCAATGGCGCCGACACCTTCGCTGACAGCGGCACCAGCGGCATTGACCGCATCCTCGCCGTCGGCCCTGGCGATGTGGACATCGGCCTTAACAACTTCACGGCCAACAATGGCATCGAACGCATTGAAGCCACGGCCAACACCGGCAAGGTGCGCCTGATCGGCGGCTGGGCGAATGAAAGCTTCGACTTCAGCCAGATCACCTTTGGCAGCGGCTATTTCGTGATCGACGGCTATTACGGCAATGACACCATCATCGGCACCGCCGCTGCGGACATCATTGTCGGTGGCGGCAATGACGACCGTCTGGATGGCCGAGAGGGAGGCGACACCTACATCGTCACTGGCAACCAGGCTGCGGGGTGGAACAGCTTCTCCGGCCTCGACACCTATGCCGACACCGGCACCAGCGGCATCGACCGCATCCTCGCCGTTGGCCCTGGCGATGTGGACATCGGCCTCAACGGCTTCAGTGCCAGCAATGGCATCGAACGCATTGAAGCCGAGTTCGGCACCGGCACCGTGCGCCTCCTCGGCGGCTGGGGAAGTGACGTCCTTGATTTCAGCCAGATCACCCTTGTGGGCGACACCTTCGTGATCGATGGCTTCTACGGCAACGACACCATCACCGGCAGCGTCAAGGCGGACACCATCGTCGGCGCCGGCGGCGATGACCGCCTCAATGGCGGCGAGGGCGGCGACACCTACATCGTCACCGGCAACCAGGCCGCTGGCTGGTCCAGCTACGCCGG
>CAYVWU010000118.1:0-7957 GCA_964455575.1 uncultured Cyanobium sp.
GCGGTGGGACCCGCCCCCGCTCCAGGCCCGAAGAACATCACCTGCCCCACCGGATCGCCCTCCACCAGGATGGCGTTGTTCACGCCATGAACGCCCGCCAGGGGGTGCTGGCGGGGCAGCAGGGTGGGATGGACGCGCACATCCAGGGGCAACGCGTCAGCGGCCGCCGCGCCCTCCAGGCCCTCCATTCGTTCCGCCACGGCGAGCAGCTTCACCACATACCCCAGCTGAGTGGCGTAGGTGACATCCCGCGCCTCCAGGCGGTCGATGCCCTCTGTGGGGATGGCGGCGCGGGGCACCGGGCCGCCGAAGGCCAGGGAGGTGAGGATCGCGATCTTGTCGGCCGCGTCATGGCCCTCCACATCGGCGGCGGGGTCGGCCTCGGCGTAGCCCAGCCGCTGGGCGTCCGCCAGCACGGCGCCGTAGTCGGCCCCCTCGTCCGCCATGCGGCTGAGGATGTAGTTGGTGGTGCCGTTGATGATGCCGCTCACCCGCTGGATGCGGTTGCCGCCAAGCGACTGCTTCAGCGGTTCGATGATCGGAATGCCGCCCCCCACCGCCGCCTCGATCAGCACATAAACCCCCCGCTCGGCGGCGGCCGCGGCGATCTCCTCCCCGTGACGGGCGATCACCGCCTTGTTGGCGGTGACCACGGGTTTGCCGGCGGCAATGGCGCGCAGGATCAAGGAGCGGGCGGGCTCCAGGCCGCCCATCACCTCCACGACGATCTCCACGGCGGGGTCATCCACCACCGCCTGAGGATCGGCGCACAGAAGAGACGGATCCAGGGCCACCGGACGGGGGCGGGCGGGATCGCGCACGGCCACGCGTCGCAGCTCCAGCTCCCGCACCAGGGGATGGCGCCCCTCCGGACTGGCCAGGATGGCCGCCACGCCGGCTCCCACCGTGCCCAGCCCCAGCAAGCCCACCCCGATGGCCATCAGCCCCGTCCGCAAACCGCGGATCCTAGGAAGGCGCCCGCGGGGGCCGGTGACCCGGGGGCCAGGCGACGGCGGGCCAGGCGACGGGGGGCCAGGCGATCCGGTGGCCGTGGGCGGCTGAGACGCGATGGAGCGTCAGTCGGTCGCGCCGTCCTGAAGCTGGCGGGCCTGGGCCTGCATCGTGCGGAAGATGCTCAGAAAGCCATTGGCCCGGGAGGGAGTGAGGCTGGCCTGCAGGCCGGTGGCGGTGAGCAGGGCGGGGTCAAGGGCCACGGCCTGCTCGGGGGTGAGCCCCTCCATGCCCTGGATCAGGAAGGCCAGGAGTCCTTTGGTGATCGCCGCGTCGGAATCGCCCTGCCAATGCAGTCGCCCCTCCTGCAGTTCTGCCACCACATAGACCTGCGAGGCGCACCCCTTCACCTTGTAGGTGTCCTGGCGCAAGGCATCGGGCAGGGGTTCGAGCTTCTTGCTGAGCCAGAGCACGTATTCATAGCGTCGCCGTGGATCACTGCTGCCCCGGAGGCGCTCCACCATCTGGTCCAGAGCCGGGCTGCCGCTGCCCCGGGGCGGAGGGGTGGCGCTCATCGGCGGGGGCGGTGGAGCATCAAGCCGGCCACGGTGCCCAGCAGGGCCACGGCGCCGAGGGGGCCCAGCTGGCGGGCCAGGGGTTGAGACACCCGCCGGATCTCGCCCTGCAGACCGGGGGGCGTGGTTCCCGGCAGCTCGATGTAATCGCGGTGGCCCGGTCCCGCGTCGACTTGCACCTCCCAGTCCGCGCGCGCCCGGGCGGGGAGGGTGAAGGTCAGGCGACCTTCCGCGTTGGTCGCGCCGAGGTCGACGGACGCCGTGCCGTCGGGGCTGACCATCCGCACGGTGGCCTCCTTGGCCGGCAGGCCGGAGGAGAAGCGGCTTTCGAGCAGGTAGGGGCTGCTGGTCAGACGATCGCCCACCTTTTCCAGGGTGCTTTCGATGCCATGGGCCCGGACCGCGGGAGCGGTGAAGAGAGCAAGGAGGACGCCGCCAGCCAGGAGGGGCCAGAGGCGTGGGGCGCGCGGCGCGACCATCGGCGTTCTCGCGGGATGGAGGGGTCTGTTCAGAATGGCAGGGCCGTCAACCCGCATTCCAGCGGCTGTTGGTGCCCCGGGCCGCTTGCACCATGGAGGCGATGGTGCTCACCATCAGGCTGAGGGCTTCTCCGGTCCCCTGGCGGGCTTCCATCTCGGCGGCGAGCACCTGGACGGCCACCGTGGGTTTGGCGCCACCGTCGGCGGAAGCGGTGGACGGTGTGGAAAACACCAGGCGCTGCGAGGGGGACAAGGCCAAGACAGGGAGTCGCACTGTTGAGGATCCTGGCAAATTCAGCGCGGAAGGGCGAGAGGCCGGGCAGGGCTTTAAGAGGTTGCAACACTGGCTGCCGAGTCGGGTGCCGCGCCGTCCTCCGAAGCCGGGCCGATCCAGTGGATCCCCGTTTCCGCCAGCCAGCCCGGGAAGGGCACATCCCAGGGGTCGTCGGGCAGGCGCGCCACCACGCAGGCGGACGGCACCACCACGAGAGCGGTCACGGCGCGCCAAAGGGGATCGGCCCGAAGCCGGTCGTACCAGCCGCCGCCCGAGCCCAGCCGCAGACCGCGCCGATCGACCGCCAGGCCCGGCACCAGCAGCAGGGCCAGCTCCTCGGGCGCCAGCGGGGTGGCCGCCGTCGGCGCGGGGATGCCCACGGCATCCGGGGCCAGGGGATCGCCGGGGCTCCAGGGGAGGTAGAGCAGGCGGTCGTCGCGGATGGCGGGCAGGGCGAGGTGGTCCCGCCAGGGGGAGGGAAGCCCCTCGGCGAGGGGGCGCAGGTCGGGTTCGTGGCCCACGGGCCAGTAGAGGCCCAGGCGGCGGGGTGGCGCCAGAAGGGCGGGCAGGGCGGCGCGGGCGGCGGTCGCCAGGCCCGCGGGGTCCCTCGCCACCGCGGCGCGGCGGCACTGGCGGAAGTGGGGGCGAAGGGTGGCCTTGGCCGCTGGCGGGGGCGGGTGGGCCGACGGCGGCTGGGCGGACGGGGGCTGGGCGGACAGGGGCTGGGCGGACAGGGGCGACCCCCGGTCGGAGTCGAAGGTGGAGGACACCGCGGCTGGCTCCCCGGAAACGCGCGCTGCGCCGCATTGTGGCGCCAGCGACGAGGGAGCGAGGGAGCGGCATCGACAGCGGCGGGACGGTGAGCGACCCTGGAGCCGCTTCCCTCGGGGCCTTGCCGCCCGCTTCCGCCGATGCGCATCCTTGGCCTCGATCCCGGCCTGGCCCGTGTGGGCTACGGCGTGATCGAGGTGGAGGCGGACGCCCGCGGGCGACCAGGCCAGGGGCGGCAGCGGATGCTCGATTGCGGCCTGATCCGCACGGATCCCGACCGGGCGGAGGGGCAGCGCTTGGTGGAGATCGCCGCGGATCTGCGGGTGCTCCTGCGCCGCTGGCAGCCGGAGTTGGCGGCTGTGGAGAAGTTCTTCTTCTATCGCTCCAGCACCACCATCGCCGTGGTGCAGGCCCGGGGGGTGCTGATCATGACCCTCGCCCGCTTCGGGATCCCGGTGGTGGAGTATCCGCCGATGCAGATCAAGCTGGCCCTGGCCGGTCATGGCCACGCGGAGAAAGGGGATGTGCTGGATGCGGTGATGCGCGAGCTGGATCTGGCCGATCCCCCCCGCCCCGATGACGCCGCTGATGCCCTGGCGGTGGCCCTCACGGGCTGGTTTCAGCGCTGAGGGGGCTCCCCTGCCCCGGGGCGTGAGCCAAAGGCCGCGAGGTTTGGGGTCAGCGGCATCGGAGAGTGAGCCCAGGCACAACGCGCGGCCATGGCCGAAACGACAGCACACCCCTGGTGGACCCGCCTTGGCCGGGGCATGGCCGGTGGACTGCTCGGCGGGTTCCTCGGCTGCCTGCTGGCGGTGCTGCTCACGGAGCTGATCAAGGCCAGCCTGGACCAGCTGTCTCGGTCGGGGAGCCTGGGCCTGCGGCTCCTGCCCCTGCTCGGGGTGGCCCTGGCGGTGGGGATCCTCTTCGGCCCGGGGCGCGGCCAGCCGGTCCAGACCCTGGCGCCCCTGGTGGACCGTCCCGCAGGTCGCTGGAGCGCCCTCACCCGTTGGTATTCCTTCCCCCATGACATCGCCCGCGCCGATCTCACCGGTGACGTGGTGAACGCTTCCGGAACGGAGGAGCGCTTCCCCTGGACCCTGGCGCCCTTGCGGGCGTTGGCGATCCTGGCCACGGTGGGCCTCGGGGCTCCGATGGGCATGGAATCGCCCGCGGCCCACATCGGCGTGGCCACCGGCAGCTGGCTCGGGAACGTCGTCCCGGCGCTGCGGCCCCTGGCGCGACCCCTGGCGATCGGTGGCGGCGCGGCGAGCGTGTCGGCGCTGATGGGCCTCCCGCTGGTGGGAAGCCTGTTCATGCTCGAGCTCAGCAAGCGGCGCCTGGTGCCCCTCACCCTGGAGCGGGCCGCGGCGATGGTGGTGGGCGGACTGATCGGCTGGGGGGTGAACGCGACCTTCGGGCTGAACCTGATCCGGTTGGTGGTGCCGCGGGTGGCGGCGGATGGGCTGTCGCGGGCCCTGCTGGCGTCGTTGCTGATCGGGGTGATCGCCGGGGGCCTGACGGCCCTCACGGGGGAGGCCATCTATTGGGCGCGGGGGAGGCGCCAACGGCCGCTGGCGCGGTTGGCCCTGGGGGGCGCGGCCCTGGTGGGGCTGGCCGTGCTGATCGGCGCCCTGGCCACCCCCGCCGCGGCGTTCGGACCGGGCGGCGCGGCGATCACCTGGGCCCAAACCCAGGCCGCCTCCCCCGCCCGCCTGCTCCTGGTGGCGCTGCTTCGGGCCGCCGCCACCACCTCCGCCGTGTTGGCGGGGGGGTGCGGCGGGGTGTTCGTGCCGTTTCTGGCGATTGGCGACCTCAGCGGCCGGGTGTTCGCGGAACCGTTCGGCATCCCGGGGGATCTGGCTGGCGCGGCGGGCGCGGCGGCGGGCATCGCCGGCGGCTACCGGCTGCCCCTCACAGCCATCGCCATGGTGCTGGGGGTGGGCGGTCCGGAGGGGGCCCAACTCACCTGTCTCTCCACTGTCGTGGTCGCCGCCCTCACAGGCCTGGTGACGGCGCGGCTGGCCACGGGCTTCAGCCGGGCGCTGCGGGGGATCAGGCGGGGGCTGGCGGAGGGATGAGAGGGGGGGAGCGCCTCTCCCGCGGCACACATGGCATGGCCAACCGCCCCTGGCGCCCCCCTAAACCGGCCGCTCCGCCCCCGGAATGGTCTCCCAGCCGGTGTGCGTGGCCCAAAGGGCCCAGATGGCCATCGGACGCAGGTAGTGGCAGGCGCGGAAGGTGCGCACCGCCGTGATGGCTTCGGGGGTGCGGAATTGCAGTCCGCCGCTATACACCTGCTCCACCACGGCACCGGTGATCGCCAGGGCTGTCTGGGTTTCGCCCATCAACCGGTAGTAGGCCGCCAGGCCGAAATTGATGCCCGTCCACACCTCCAGAGGATGGGTGCCGTTGGGATCCAGGGGGGTGCCATCGCGGCGCAGGCCGTTCGCCACACCCAGGCGCCCCCCCTCGAATCGCTCGAAGCAGGCCTCGCGGATCGCGGCCAAGGATGACCGGGCCCGCTCATCGGACACCACGGGAGGCAAGCCCAGCAATCGCGCATAGAAATCGCCGCAGAGTTGATCCGCCATCACCACTGGCGTGCCGCTCTCCGCATCGATCTTGTAGTACTCCCCGTTCCAAAGCAGCGGATCAAAATTCGTCCGCGATTGCTCCAGCCATTGGCCGAAATCTCTCTGCTCCTCTGTTGTATCCAGCCCCAGCTCCAACTGCAGCCGTTGCCCCATCGCCAGCGCGGCTTCCAACGCCGCGATCCAGAGGGCTCCGCAATAGGCACTCACCCCCTTCAAGGGCCAATCATCAAAGGTCTGATCCGGTGCGCCGCCGTTGTCGGGCAGGCCATCCTGGTTGATATCAAATCCCTTCAGATAGCGCAGGGCCTGCACCGCCGCCGGCCAGCACTGCGCCAGGAAGGTGAGGTCCTCCCCCGTGGGCGCCAGGAGAAAGGTGCGCCAAACCTGCAGCACAAAATCACTGGCCAGATCTTTCCAGAGGTTGCAATCCTGGTAGGCGGTGTAGTTCGTGGCCTCGAAGGGGCGCTCGTTCGGAGCGCCCAGATCATGGGGTGTGGCCCCAGCCACCTTCCGCGGCGCTTCCACCCGCCCCTTTCCTTGGGTGAAATACCAACCGATCGGTCGCGGTGTGGAATCGGCGGCGGGAATCGCCCGGGCGAAATCGCGCAGCACCGCCTTGTCGAGTTCCGGCCAGAGCTGCAGCAGGGCAAACGAGCCGTAGAGCCGCACGTCGAGGCTTTCGTACCAGGCGTAATCCAGGCACTCCAGCACCCCGAAGCGCCCCACCGGTTCCTCCGGACTCGCGGCGGTCCACAACGTGCCGCCACTCACCAGGTCGTAAAGCTCATTGCAGAGCGCCATTCGCAGCGCTTCCGGCAGATCCTTCCGCCCCACCACCGGTGCCTGCCACGCCGCGATCGCTTCCCGCCACGACCGCCAATCGCGCAGCGCCTCCGCCGCGATCACCGCCGCCTGATCCCCTCCGGTCCCGAAGAAATCGGTGTAGCGGCGCAGGGCCTGGCAGCCGGTGGCAAAGGCCGTGACCGGCAGATCCCAGGCCACCACCACGGGAATCTCCACGCTCTGGCCCGGTTCCAGGCGACAGCGCACCGCCAGGGCCGCGCTGGCGGGATCGTCGCGACCGCCGCGGCGATCGTTGGCGCTCTCCGGAATCGACCCCTCCCGGGCGAAGGGCGCCCAGATCTCCTCGCCGCTCCCGGCGGGGTTCCAGCGGCCGCAGCGGAAGATCTCCACGGCCACCCCGCCGAAGGCGCTCTCCTCGGGCACGGCCACGCACCACTGTCCCTCCCCTTCCGCCGGCAGGGCGCCCGCCGGCCGCTCCGCCCCCTCCAGCAGCACCCCCTTGAGGCCGGGCTGGCTGGTCAGTCGATTCCGCTGGCCCTCCGTCCGGCCGATGGCGGGCACATAGGAATGCTCGGGACTGCCGTCATCGCGGAAATGCACCGTCGCGGAAGGATCGGTGTTCGTGAACCAGCCACAGGTGTTGCGCCAGCTGGTGAGCAACGACAGCGTCAGCGGGGCGTTGGTGGGGTTGCGCAGGGTCCACACGAACACCGCCACCGGATAGCTGCTGCGCTGGTAGTCGCCGGGAAGGATCGGGCTGAACGCTTCAGCGCTCACCTCCGCCGCGAAGCCGTCGGTGATCACCGTTCGGCTCAAGGGGAAGCGGGCGGCGTAGGTGCCGCTCCCCGCGGGCAACCACTCCCAGGCCGCCAGGGGCGGGGCCGCTCCCGGGCGGCTGTCGTCCGCCGTCGGCGCCACCGCCAGGGCCCGCGTCTGGCTGTCTCCTCCTTCCCGCGCCTCATGCAGGGCGAACTGGCAATCGGGCACCACCCCGAACCAGTGCTCCCCGCCATCGAGATGCCACAGATTGAAGGAGCCATCCGGCGCCCGGCCGATGCAGCCCGCCCCCAATCCACCCAGGGGCATGCCGTGGTTGGGGCCATCGTCCAGATTGCTGGCGTAGCGCACGGTGTAGGGATGCTCCCAACCGCCCCCCAGCGGATGCCGCCAACTGCTGGGCCATCCGGCCGCCGCGCTGGCTGAGGCGGAGGGAAAGCTCAGACGAGGCAGGCCGAAGGGCATGGCCAGGGCAGGATGGGAGGGTCAGCATGTCAGATCCATCACCGCCCCCACTGGCGGATCGATGCGTTGACGCCAAGCCTGAACAGGACGCCTTCAGATGCATGCCAGCGATGAAGCGAAAGCGCTCCCTCACGCTTCTCCCGCCTACAGACCTGAAATTGATGGCCTGAGGGCCGTGGCGGTTCTGGCGGTGTTGATCCATCACCTCGATCCCGCCTGGCTGCCGGGAGGCTTTTTGGGCGTGGATCTGTTCTTCGTGATCTCCGG
>CAYVWU010000119.1:0-7890 GCA_964455575.1 uncultured Cyanobium sp.
CCCTGGGCGTGAGCACGATGGCCTTCAACCTGAACGGCTTCAACTTCAACCAGTCCATTCTCGACGGCCAAGGCCGTGTGCTGAACACCTGGGCGGACGTGCTGAACCGCGCCAACCTGGGCATGGAAGTGATGCACGAGCGCAACGCTCACAACTTCCCCCTGGACCTGGCGTCCGCGGAAGCCACCCCTGTGGCCCTGACGGCTCCTTCCATCGGTTGAGCTTGAGCCATCCTTCGGGATCGTTCAAAAGCATCAAGCCCCTGTCGCGAGACAGGGGCTTTTTGTTGGGGTGTTTTTGGTTGTTTGTGAACATCCATAGACCCCCTCCGGCACGAGTGGAATCTCGGGAGCCAATACAGTGCAAGCCACCCGACCCACCTGGAGGCCATGGCAAGCCAACCAGCGGCCCGTCCACCAAGCGCTGATCGCTGGCGCATCCTGCGTTGGAACACTCGCCAGCTGGCCTATCGGGAGCGCTTGTCGCCGGAGGTGACGCTGACGCTGCTGCGCATCCCGGCCGGCAGCTTTCGGATGGGGGCGCCGGAGCGAGAAGAAGGCAGCACAGACGCGGAACGTCCTCTGCATCAGGTGACGCTGGGAGACTTTCTGCTGGGGCAGACGCCCATTACCCAGGCGCAGTGGCGGGCGGTGGCGGAGTGGGAGCGGCTTGAGCACGAGGAGGAGGCATTCTGGCCGCGGGAGCTGGATCCCGATCCGGTGGCCAAGCTGGGGGATCGCAACAGGTTTCGGGGGGAAGAGCGCCCTGTGGTGAACGTGAGCTGGCGGGAGGCGATGGCGTTCTGCCAGCGGTTGCGTGTACGCACCGGGAAAAATTACACGTTGCCCAGCGAGGCGCAGTGGGAATATGCCTGCAGTGCGGGGACGACCACACCGTTTCATTTCGGTGCGACGTTCAGCTCAGAGCTGGCGAATTACAGGGGAACCAGTAGGCATGGCAGCGGCCCGAAAGGTGAGTTCAGGGAACAGACCACCCCGGTGGAGATGTTCCCGGCCAACGCCTGGGGGCTGAAGGACATGCACGGGAACGTGTGGGAATGGTGTCTAGATCATTGGCACGATACGTATGAGGGAGCCCCGGTGCATGGCAGAGCTTGGTTGGACGAGAAGGCTCCAGAACACGCTTGGAGGCTGCTGCGCGGCGGGTCCTGGTTCGTTGTTCCTCAGAACTGCCGCTCGGCCTATCGTCTCGGGAATCACCCGGGCTTCGCCGGCAACGACGGGGGGTTCCGCGTCTGTTGCCTCCCCCAGGACTAATTCTTTACACTGTAACTCTATAGGCCTTGACACTCGGCTGTTGTTTCTAATCTGTGAAAAATTGCAAGATTATTTTTCGATCGCGTTCGGCGGCCACCGCACGGTCCACAGAGTCCGCTCTGCCAGCCGCCATTTTCACCCATCATCTCTATCTCTATGGAGGCGTGATCTCCGCTGATCGCTGTTGGTGGCTGTGTGGCAACGAACTTGCGCGTCGCAATAGGGGCGTAAGATTAAGCATAGAGCTTTCCGCTGGCGTGACGCTCATGCAGCTTGCCTATGGCCATAGAGTTAGTCCTCTGATCACAAGCGCCGCTGGCTCTCAGAAGAGTCGTCCGCTGGAGGGGGTGATTTGGTGAGGAGGAATAAGGTATTTATTAGCTATAGCCATGCAGACAAGAAATGGCTTGATCGACTCTTGAAACATCTTAAACCTTTGATGAAGGGTGGCCTTCGGGTTTGGAACGATCGGGACATTCTGCCTGGGGAGCGGTGGCCGGTTGAGATTGAAAAGTCACTCGATGGCGCGTGTGTAGCTGTTCTTTTGCTGAGCGGAGATTTTTTGGCTTCCGATTTCATTCAGGAAAAGGAAGTTCCCCGATTCTTGGAGCCCGCAAGAAATGGTGAGGTCATCATTCTGCCAGTCTTGATCTCCGCTTGTCGTTGGGACCGATATGAGATTTTCCAGTTCCAATCGCCTGCGAATGTTAGGAAGCCGCTGGCTGGCCTTCGATCGAATCAGCGAGAGCAGGTCCTGGTTGACGTCGCGAAAGCAATCGAAGCGGCTTGGATGCGCCAAACTTATGGCCTGCCTTTATTGTCGTGTTGCGCCGAGGATAATGCAAAATCGGCCTCGATCCTTCGAGGTCGGCTTGATGCACTTGCGCGTCGATATAGCCAACTTGAGCCGAAAAAACTCCAGGCGACCATCGCCAAGGCTATGGAGAACGCCTATCCCTCTCAGCTCCTAAAGAGTGTCTTTCCATCCGTTTTTGGCGCTGGTCTCATTGCTGATTGGTCGGATTTTCTCATTCGAACGAGGCGCGATCCTTTTCCTCTGGACAAGGATTTTCTTGATGCCCTTGAGGATGTGCTGTCCGCCCCACCGGCATCTTTGGGGAGGCCGGAATCTTCCGCGTTGTCATCGTTGATTGTGATGGTGCTTGAGCCGATAGAGGTGCCGATGGGGATGACATGCGAAAAATATGCATTTAGGGCTTTCTTTTGTCCAGATGAGGATGCCCCGTCTGACCGATGGATGACTGTGGATGCAAAGGACCCCGGATATCCAATCCATGCGGAGACGTTTGTTGAGGGGCTGCAGACGCTGATCCGTAGTGCTCTTGAGTGCGCGGTGGCTCAAGTGCCCTTATCGTCAGAGCTGCTGCTCGAGATTTTCCTCCCCAAAAAGTTCTTGCACATGGACCTTGGCACTCTCATCACGTTGCCCGTCCCAGGAGTGAAAGATCAGCCAATCGCCAGACACTACCCAATTGTTCTGCGTTCTTCTGATCGCTATCAGAACTTTCATGAGCGGCGGGCGAAGACGATTCAATCCTCGCTGCCCGGCAAATGGGATTGGGCGTTGCGCGCGTCAGCACAGGTTGAGTCGAGATGTTGCTGGTGGCAGGACCCTCCGCCAACCTCAAGAAAACGCTCGGCTTCTCTGAAGGCTGACAAGATAAGAAATCCCACAGAGGATCCAATCGACAAGCAGGCTGAGCTGTTTGATGACCTGCGCGTGCAAAAGCGGTTTTTCTCTTTCAGACGTCTCTCGAATCTGCCCGACTCCCCGACCATGCGGGACGCCTGGCTGAGTCAGGTGATCAACGCCTGTCCCGCAGTGGCAATCTGGTGGAGACCTGGCGCCAAAAGCAGCAAGGCTGCGCGTGAACATGCGCTGCGATTTCGCCACGACGACCATCATGCGCATTTTGGTGTGGACAAGCCTGCCGAGTCAGCCCTGGCTCATGAAGATCCCTTCCTTCACCCACACGTCGCGTCTCCCCTGCGGCTGTTCCACGCGATGGCGACCGCCGTGTTTCATGGCCGCCGCTCAACGCAGCACGGGCGAGCCTTGAACGAAATGGTTTTGTTGACGGAGAGTGTCGAGCGCTGGCCGCCGCGGCGGGATTTCGAGCCCGTCATCGACTACCGCGCTGACCAACGCGGCACCACCATCCGCGTCTCACGGGAGGACGTTCTTTACTCCGACTGAACCCAAGGACGACCCCTCCCTCCAGCCCCAACCCCCGCCACCGCCCAGCCCACCCGCTCTTCCCCCCATGCCCCGCTCCCCTCAGCCCCCTGATCGTCCGGCCAACCCCGGGGAGCCGGCCGCCCCGAAGGGCAACCCTGAACCAGCGTCCGTAGAGGCCAGCCAGGAATCCTGGTGGTTATTCCGCAACGATCCCAGCGCCACGGGGGCCGCTGACGCGAAGGCGCGACGGGCCAGCAAGGCGGCGGGGGGGAAGGCGTGGCCAGCGGCTCCCCCTTGGCGACGCTTTCAGACCCTCCCCGCGGCTCCGCCACCGACCGACGCCGACGACGACACCCCTCCGACGAAGACGGCCAACCCTGATGAGGCCTACGGCATGGATGAGCGGTATTGGGAGGAGCTTGACGCGATCGCGACGGCCTCTTCGTCCTCCTCCACGGGGGTCTACAGCCGCGGGCAGACCTTCCGCTTGCCCAGAGATCAGAACGAGCAGCTCACCGAACAAGCGGAACGCATTCTGTTGGCCGTCAACGCCGCGATTCGCTTGCGGCGGCCGTTGTTGGTGACGGGGTTGCCTGGCAGTGGCAAGACGAGCTTGGCCTATGCGATCGCCGCTGAGTTGGGGTTGGGGCCTGTGCTGGTGTGGCCGATCACGCCCCGCTCCCGGCTGCTGGAGGATGGCCTCTACCGCTATGACGCCCTGGCGCGTTTGCAGCAGGCGGATTTGGACCGATTCGCCCCTGTTCGCGCCAGGGACGAGGGCGTGGGCACCCCAGATTCCTCACCAATGAGCGAGACGCCCTCCGCCCCGCCGATTGATCACTTCATTCGCCTTGGCCCGGTGGGCACAGCCTTTCTCCCTTCACGCTGGCCGCGGGTGCTGTTGATTGATGAGATTGACAAAGGTGATCTGCAACTACCCAACGAGCTGCTGCACTTGTTTGAGGAAGGTCGTTATGAAATCAGCGAACTCACTCGGGCACTGCGCAAAGACAAGAACAGGGACAAGAACAAGAACAGAAACAACATCAAGGTCAACAGCGGGGGCAATACCGAGGACAACACCGAGGACAAGAGGGAAGATGGCCTTACTCCTTACACTATCCGCACAGCGGACGCCAAGGTTGTCAACGACACCGGGGCGGGCCTGGAGGAGCCTCTGGAGGTGAACTTGCGCAGTGGTTTGTGTCCTGCGCTGAATTTCCGATCGTGGTGATGACAAGCAACCGCGAGCGGGAATTCCCGCCTGCGTTCCATCGACGCTGCATCCGCATCGGCATGCCCCCTCCGGATGAGCAGGTGCTCACCCCGATCGTGGAGGCCCACTTCGCCACGGAACCCGAAGCCACGCAACCCAAGGGCAACGACCTGCGCAAGGAAATCGAGCTCTTTCTCCGCATGGACACCGCCGGGGGCGGAGCCGCTGAGGGCGGGGCGACTGGAGCGGGTTCCCCGTCGATCAGCGACCGCGCCGTGGACCAATTGCTCAATGCCCTTTTCCTGCTCACGGGCCAAAGCCAGGACGCACCTAATGAGGCGCAGCGCCAGGCCTTGCGCCAGATCCTCTATCGCAATCTCAGCGACCCCAGCGACGACCCAAGAACCAACGACCCAAGGACGAGCGATCCAGCGTCCAGCGACTCAGCCCGTGATGGTGCCGCGGCCGAGTGATGGCCCAGCCCCCGGATCCTCTCGACGCTCTGCTGCGCGGCCTCCTGGAACACCACGGCGCCCCGCTGCATCCGCGCGAGCTGGCGGAGATCCTCTGGCTGGCGCCCGATCTTCCCTCCCGACAGCCCGCCCTCGCGCGCGCCGACGGAACGGACGCGCCAAGCCCGCGCGGGTGGAGCAAGCGAGATGATCGGGAGCGGATCGACCCCGCACCAGCGCCCCAGCCCGCGGCGCCTTCCCCGCCCCCAGCGGACGGCGATCCCCTGCGCTTCTCCCTGCCCAGCTTCTTCCCCGTTCACCCCCAGCGGGCCGCGCCAACGCCCGCCGCCGCGCCGCTGCTGCCCGACCAGGTGTTGCCGACGGAGGCCGATCTGCGGGCGGTGTTGCCGCTGCGGCTGCAGGACGCGCGCCTGATCGACGACGCGCGGCCGCTGCAGAAGGCGTTCCAACCGCTGGCGGCCCTGGAGCCGCTGGGTGCGGACGACCATCCGCGCCGCGTGCTGGATGAGGTGGCCACGGTGGAAAGCTGGGCGCGCACCCAGCGGCTCTGGCCGCGCTACACCCTGCCGCGCGAGCCCCGCTTGAACCTCGCGCTGGTGGTGGATGGGGGCCTGTCGATGCAGGTGTGGGAGCGGCTGGCGGAGGAGTTGCTCATCGGCTTGAGCCAGTCGGCCGCCTTTCGCGATGTGCGGGCCGTTCCGCTGGATCCGCGACATCCAGCCCGCGTGGCCGCCGCGCTCGATGCCGTGGCCGGTGGTGCGGAGGAGCGGGTGGTGCTGGTGGTGACGGATTGCGCGGGGAAGCACTGGTGGCAGGGCGGCGAGGTGCAGACGCTCCTGGCGACGCTCAGTCGGCGCGGACCGATCGCGCTCCTTCAGGTGCTGCCGGATTGGATGTGGCGCCGCACGGCCCTGCGCATCGGCTCGCTCGTGGCGGTGCGCAACCGGCAACCGCTCGCGCCCAACCGGCTCTACCAGCGGTTTGCCTTGCGCGATGGTGATCCGCCCCCGCCCTGCGGGGACGACAATGTGGTGCTGCCCTTGCTGACCCTGGATCCCGACAGCCTCCGGGGCTGGTGCGATCTGGTGCTCGGCCACGGCCACCGCGCGCACACGGCGGCCTGCCTGCCCGCTGTTTGGCCCGCCGTGGAGATCACCCCCGCCCCGGTGGCCAGCGATGAGGGCGAGGAGGAGCGCGTCCGCCAGCGGCTGACGACCTTCTTCCACCGCTGCTCCGGACCCGCGGAGCGGTTGTTGCGGGTGCTGGCCGCCGCGCCGGTGCTCACCCTGCCGGTGATGCGCTTGTTGCGACAGGAGATGGTGCCGGAGGGCGGCCCGCTGGCGATGGCGGAGCTGCTCCTCAGCGGCCTGATTCAGCGCCTCGACCATGGCGCCCCATTGGCCGCCTCCCCCCTCGCCCGGCGGCGCCAGGTGAACCGCATTCAATTCGCGTTCGCGCCGGGGGTGCGCACGGCGTTGCGCAAGACGCTGACGGTGCCGCAAACGGCGGAGGTGGTGCAACGGGTGAGTCAGTTGATCGAACGGCGTTGGCATCAATGCCCCGACCTCCCCCCCTTTCAGGCCTTCCTTCTCGATCCCTCTCTCCTCGCTGAGGGCCAGCCTGTGGCCTCCCTGGAGGCCTTCGCGCGGGTGACCGCTGAAATCATCGAGCGCTTGCCCGGTCCGGAGTATCAGCGGCTGGCGCGTCGGTTGCGGCAGGCGGCCGGGGAGCAACCGCCGGATCCGTTTCCTCGGGGGATTTTTGATTTCGAGGAGATCGTGGTGCCGAGCGCGGCCTTGCTCAAGCTGCCGCGGGAGGAGCTGGATGAGGTCTTTGACACGGCTCAGTGGGTGGAGCTGCCGCTCCAGTGGCGCGCGTATTCCACGGCCACCTTGGAGGGGGACTGCCTTGTGGAGGACACCAGGACGAACCAGTGTTTCGAGGAGCCTCTGACCGCTGGCTCGCCGGCCCTGGCGCTCACCATGCTTCACATTCCCGCTGGGCGCTTCCTGATGGGTTCGCCGCCCGAGGAGGAGGGCCGCGATGATGACGAAGGCCCTCAACATGACGTGGAGCTCCGGGAGTTTTTCCTGGCCCAGACGCCGGTCACCCAGGCGCAGTGGCGGGCGGTGGCGGAGTGGGAGCGGCGGGAGCATGAGAACGCGGAGCTCTGGCCGCGAGAGCTGGCTCCCGATCCGGTGGGCAAGCTGGGGGAGCCCGACAGGTTTCGGGGGGATGAGCGCCCTGTGGTGAATGTGAGCTGGAAGGAGGCGATGGCCTTCTGCCAGCGGTTGCGGCTGCGCACCGGCAAGAATTACACCTTGCCCAGCGAGGCGCAGTGGGAATATGCCTGCCGGGCGGGGACGACCACACCCTTTCATTTTGGTGCCACGATCACCTCAGAGTTGGCGAATTACAACGGTACCAGCCGGTATGGCAACGGCCCGAAGGGCAGGCGGCGGAACGAGACCACCCCTGTGGGGATCTTTCCGGCCAACGCTTGGGGGCTGAAGGACATGCACGGGAACGTGTGGGAATGGTGCCTGGATCATTGGCATGAGAACTATGAGGGAGCGCCGATCGATGGCAGCCCGTGGTTGAACGCGGTGGCTCAGGAAGGCCAGCGGAGCGCCCAGCAGCAGACGGACGGCACGAATGATTCCGAACGGAGGCTGCTGCGCGGTGGCTCTTGGGACGGCAACCCCCGGAGCTGCCGCTCGGCTT
>CAYVWU010000120.1:0-7829 GCA_964455575.1 uncultured Cyanobium sp.
CGCGGTAGACCTTCATGTAGCGCCCCGCCTGGCGCATCATCCACACCGGCGGCCGTTCCACGGGCTCCCCTCGGGCGGCGCGCAGCAGGAGGGGAAGCGTTTCAGCCATGGAAGCGGAATGGCGGGCAAGAAGGAGATCGGCAACCTAGCCGAGCGCACCAACCCACTTCTCCAGGGCGACGGTCGCCCGCCGAGGCGCGACGTGTTTCTTCACGCTTGCCGCTCCGCCTGACGTGGACGGCGTCGCCCGGGCGGCAACAGCGCTGGCCTGTCGCAGGGGTGGGGACCGATCCGGAGGATTCCGTTACCGTCCTGGTCAGGCTCACCGCTTCATGCCAGCTGTTGTGTCAGGTTCCGCCCCTGTGTCAGGCAACGCCTCCAGATGGATGCCCTTGCCGCCACGCCGCTGGTTGCCCCTGCTGCTGCTTGTTCTTCTCGGGCTGCAGGGCTGTGCTCCCTTGCATTGGATCACCGGCGAAACGCTCTATGTGATGGTGGTCACCCAGCGCAAGCTGGATTGGCTGCGACGGGATGTAATGGAGGAGCGCCTCTGGGCGCCGCTGATTGACGACTACAGCCGGCTGCATCCGCAGGTGCGCCTCAGCCTTTCCACGGTGGAGGAAGACGAGGTGGAGCAGGAGCTGCGCCGCCGCACCTCCAGAGGTCTTGGGCCCGATCTCGTCCTGGTGCGGGCCCCCATGGCCAACTCCCTGCTCAAGGCGGGCCTGATCGAGCCCCTGCCCGACACGCCCGCCCTGGGGCGCGCCATCGCCCAGGTGGCCCCCCGCTATCTGGAGCGCGTGCGCGATGGAACCACCCTGGCCGGGTTGCCGCTCCATGAAATGGTCACCCTGGCCTGCTACAACCGCGTCCGGGTGCCAACCCCTCCCCGCACCACGGCCGACCTGCTGGCCATGGCCGCCGCTGGCCGCACCGTGGGCCTCTCCATTGATCCCTACGGGATCTGGTGGACCGCCGGGACGGAGGATGCGGATCGCGCCGTCGCGCCGATCTTGACCGGGGATGCGCCCTCCTCCCCCGAGGAGATCCAGCGGTGGGAGACCCAGATCACCGGCTGGCTGGCCTGGCTGCGGCAGGTGGCCCAACAGAGCAAGGTGGACATCGCCAGCGGCCCGGAAGAGCTCACCGAAGGGTTGATCAAGTCGCGGCTGGATTGGATTCCCTGTTTCAGCCTCACCCTCGACATCCTCGAGCAGGCGATGGGCGATCGCTTGGGAGTCAGCGCCCTCCCCCGGGGCCCCGGCGGCGATCCCAGCCCCTTCAACTCTCTCCTCGTCTGGTCCTTCGGGTTGGATTCCAGCCCTCGCCAGCGGCAGAACGCCGCTGATCTGGCGGCCCTGAGCGTCGACCCCCTGATCCAGCGCCGTTATGTGCTTGACAGCCAGGAGGTCTTGGCGGTCAACAAGACCGTGGAGACGCCCGTGGCGAGTTCCGGCATCCTGGCCGCCCTCGCGGAAGCCCAGCAGCAGTTTGCCTCCGGTTCGCCGATGCTGAGCAGGCCCTTCACGGTCGACCGTCTCAATCGGATGGTGCATCGCCTGGAGGCTGTGTTGCAGCAGGTGATGGTGGGGGTGCTCACACCGGAGGAGGGCACGCGGGAGATTCTGCGGCTGCGGGAGATCCAGCCATGAGCATCCTTTTGGCCCAGGGGTTGGGCTGGTTGGGTTTCCTCGGCCGCCCCTTCGTGGTGGAGCAGGGGCTGGTGGCGGGCCTGGTGTTCGCCGCGTTGGCCTGCTTGCGGCTCCTGTGGCGTCCCGCGCGGGCCGTGCGCCCCCTGCCGCTGGCCCTTCTGGGCCTGCCGCTCGCGATTGCCGCCGCGGCGTTGGCGGAACGGCGCTTCGGCCTGTTGCTGCTCACCTGGCAGATCCTGGTGGCCCTCTGGGGGCTGCAGCTGCTGGAGCGCCTGATGTTGCGGCGTTGGCTGGCGCCGGAGGCCGTGCATGCTTTGGTGAGCCGCTTCGTGCGCCCCGCCTTCGGCCTCATCGTCGCCATGGTGATCCTGGATGCGGTGGCCTCCGTGCGCGATCTGGCAACCATTTCCCTCGGCACCTGGTTTGGCAGCGACATCGCGCTTGGCACCCTCGCCACCGTGGTGGTGGTGCTGTATTTCGTGATCACCGGCTCCATCTATCCCGCCCTGGCGGTGGGCTGGCTCGCCAAGCGCTCCCTCGGCCTCGGAGAGGGAAGCCGCAAAGCGATGGTCACCCTGTTGCGTTACACCTTCATCAGCCTCGGACTGGTTTGGGCCCTGGCGCGGCTGGGGATCGACCGGACCGGCGTCCTGGCGGTGGCGGGCGGTCTCTCCGTGGGCCTGGGCTTCGGGGTGAAGGAGGTGTTTTCCAACTTCATCAGCGGCCTCTGGCTGCTTGTGGAGGGTTCGGTGCGGCCCGGGGAGGTCTTGATTCATGACGGAGAAGCCTGCGAAGTGCGACGGCTCGACTTGCGCGCCGCCACCCTTCTGCGGGCTAGCGACAACGCGGAGCTGGTGGTGCCCAATCAGAACTTCTTCACCGCCACCACCACGACCTACACCCGCAGCGATCGCACCCGCCGCTGCAGCTTTGAGGTGACAGCTCCGAGCAGTTGGACCCCCGAACGCATGATCGCTTTGCTGCAAGAGCTGGCCCTGGCCCATCCCAAAGTGCTGCGCACTCCACCGCCGTTGGCCTCCCTGTTGAGCTTCAGCCCCGCCTCCCACAGCTACAGACTCTCCTTTTCCATTGTTGATCCTCTGCTGGCAAACACAATCACCTCAGATGTGAAGCTGGCCATCTGGCAACGGTTCGATGCCGAAGGCCTGCTCGCCCCGCCATCCGGGGAAGGGGGGAGCTCGTCGCAGGGGTGAGCGAAGGTTGTTCATTCTTCCTCGCCGTGAGAACCACCACTGCTGCTCGGGGAGTCAGGCACCTGATGCTGAGCATGCTCTACCCATTCTGAACGCCAATCTCTGTCCTCAGGGTTTTAATTAATTATCTTCCTGGGCCAATCCCTCCAAAGGAGCGTCTGACAGCTTGCGGGCGGCAAGGTAACAAACCTTTGCGTCTAGTTGCTCAAATGTCCGTCAATCCGCGCCTGCGCTATACATTGGAAATAGTTTATGAGCCCTTGCTCGCCGAAGCTCGTGTCAAACGTTGCTGGTAAGGCCTATGGCATGAATGTGCTTACGCCGATGCATCCGCGCAATACCTGGATCAATCGCTTGCTCTTCATGCTCGGTCGAACCAGTCCTGCTCTGCTCGCTGGTCTGCTCAATCTTTCTATCATTCATTTTGCACGTTGGTTCATTATTAAACGTCACAGCTGGCCTGGAGTTGCGCCAGCTGATCAGCCGATCCATGACTATATGTTCTTTGTTAGTAATTTCAACGGTACTTGGGACCAATATATTGATAGTTTCTCAGATGGAATTCCCAATGGGTTGGATCTGTTCTGGTACAGCAGTATCGGCTATCCAGGCTCTATCCCGATCACGCCCTTCAAGAACTATATTCGCCTCAACCAGATCGATTGTGACTATTACTATAATTCTACCCCTGGTTCGGCTCAGCGTGACATTAAGTCGGCCCTGCGAGTGTGGGCTGCTATTGAATGTTTGCAGCAGGGCATCCAGCAACAAAGCTCGCAAGAATTCTCTGCGCTCTTCGCCAAGGTCACCCACAAACTCCAGCATGATCTCGCCTCTCCTGGGCCGGCCCCTCTCGCCAGCACAGATACGTTGATGGCTGACCAGCAACGCCAGCGCCTCTCCCCCTTGCTGGCCAAACTCCTTAAAGAGGCTGATGACCTGTTGGCAACCGCTTCCACCACCTGATCCTTCGGCCATCGATACCCTTTCTTTCCACCCCTTACCCCCACTTGTTCAATGCCCAATTTTGATGGCGGCCACTATTTCCTCTCTTCCTTAATCCCCATCCGTCAAGGTTTTGCCTCCTCTAAATCTGACGCAGGTAAAGGCTACTCTCACACTCTGGCTGTGCGCCAAATCCTTTCCATCCTGCCCACGCAAAATGTCGAGGTCGCTGCTTCGGATGGGACCACCCGAGTCGCGCCCTTCAGTCGCAATCACCACACGCATTTCTGTCGCCTCGTTGTGATCGACAGCCTCACCTTTGTTGGTCGTCAACACGAAGATGCCATCCTCACAGCAATACGAAAAACAAATCCTGTAATCGCTGGACCCGTTGATCACCTGCCCAATGATTTCCTTGCCTTCATCGTTGATTTCGATGCCAGTGATGATAGGGCGGACACCCTCAAGTCTTACCTTCGGGACCTTTGGCAGCAAATGCCGAGAGAATTGACAGCCATCTTCCGGCATTGTGAAGGCTTTGATCGTGCCTCTCCCTGTGAAAGCTTTGTCCGGCAGGTGATGAAGGGGCAGCTTGAGACGACCATGTCCTACAACGATTACTACTGGACGGGTGAACCCGGTCTCTGGTCGGGGTCCCCAGCCTTGCCGAACAAATTGCCCTCGGTGTTGATCCTCCCCCTGGGAGCGGCTCTGATCGGTGTGATCGCTTGCTTCTGGCTGGGTCCAGCAGGACCACTTCGCCTGCTGCTCATTGGCTCCACCCTGGCTCTGGCCCTCCTCTGGCTGGTCAGAAGGTTGATCTACGTTGGCATGCAACCCTTCCCCACCGCCCCTCGGTCCGATCTGCCCTCGGTGCTGAAAGCCCTATATCTACAGCGTAAATTTATTGCCTTCATGATTGCCAACCAAGGATCTAGTCCTGATGCTTTAAAGGCTAACTTTATCGAATTTCTCCAACAGCACAAGCCTCAATCCATTCACACTCCCACCCAGGCACCGGGTTTTCTTCCTTCCTGACTCCTTCCACCAATGGCCAAAGATCTTGATCTAGCTGACATCCAGGGCAATATCCTCCAAGCCTATGGAAGGCAGGGATTTCCCGCTGGGCGTTGTATCCTCCTGCATGTTAATAAACATCGTGCTCAAGAGGCTCGGGATCTTCTTAATCTCCTCCTGCCTCAGGTAACCACTGCTGAGCTTTGGCCATCATCACGAACGGGGAAGCTTCGGCCTTCATATAGCATCACGACAAAAAAACCGGAGGTGGCTCTCAATATCGCCTTTACATTTGCGGGTTTGGTCGCCCTCGGGGTTCCAGTACGCACCCTGCGAGGTATGCCAGATGAGTTTCAAGAAGGCATGTTGAAACGAGCTGAAATCTTGCGTGATATCCATGATAATCGGATGTCCATTCGCGATCTTTGGGATCCCATTTGGGTGAATGAACTGAAGCCCGATGGCGCGTCCAATGAGGTGCATGTTCTGATCATGCTTAATGGATGTTTGCATAAGAGCTATTCAGATCTCCAAGAGGCTCTCAAGGCTAAAATGGCCTACATTGCCAGCCTTTGCGGTGAGGATAAGGGCATGAAGATCTTGACGGGTCATCGTGGCGACCATCCTGACTATCAAGATATTCATGTTCTTCCTGGCGATCCGCATAAAGAGCATTTTGGTTTCACCGATGGCATTGGTGATCCTGTCTTTGAAGGTCAATATCCCAACGACGACGTCACGGCGGATGCCGTCATTGGTCAGGGGAAGTTCACGACCGACCAGCAGTGGGTGCCCCTGGCCACGGGTGAATTTCTCCTGGGTTATGCCGATGAGGCGCAAGAGACACCGGGTTCGGCCATGCCGATGACCTTTAGTCGAAACGGTACGTTTATGGCCTACCGCAAGCTTCATCAAAACGTGAATGCTTTTCATCGCTATATTGATGCCAAGGCCTCTGAGTATGCCTCTATTCACGGTGTCGATCACGAGGAGGCGAAAGAAACTCTTCTCGCCAAAATGGCTGGCCGTTGGAGCGATGGTATTCCCTTGATGAAAGCTCCGACGTATGCCTTGTGGAACTTGGAAAAAGAAAAACTTTCCACCATGAGCGACGAGGCCAGGCAAAAAAGACTGGACCTCCTTCAACGTGATTTTACCTATGCCGCTGATCCAGAGGGTTCCCGCTGTCCTTTTTCTTCCCATCTCCGCCGCAGCAATCCTCGTGACATGCTCGATCCCAGCGTCAGCGCTGCTGGCACGGGTGAATCCTCGCCAAAAGCGAGCAGCGTGCTGAATAACCGCCGGCGCATCCTCCGACGCGGACTGCCCTACGGAAAGTCAGGGCCAGGCATCTCTGACGAGCAAGAACATGGAATTATCATGCTTGTCGTTTGTGCCAGCCTCTTCCGACAGTTTGAATTCGTCCAGCAGCAATGGCTTCAATATGGCCTTGACTTTCAGTCGGGAAATGATACATGTCCTTTGGTCGGCAATCACGTTCCGGGTACCAAGTTCGTGATCGAAACCACGGCTGAAAGCGGCAAACCTCCTTTTATCTGTGATCAGATGCCCCAATTTGTTGAGGTCCGAGGCGGGGCTTATTTCTTTATTCCCAGCCTGACGGCCCTTCGCCTCATTGCCCAAGGCCTGACGGATCCAACCTGAGCCTTCTCCCCGCTGAGCCTCCCCATCCTGCCCCGCGTGGCTCAGCGGTTTTGGGGCTCCTCCTCCTTCTACGTTCTGGAGCGCTGGTCGACCAGGCGGCTCACGACCACACCGATGACAACGGCGATGTAAAGGGGGCCAAGCACGCTCAACGTCACACTGGCCAGCTGGGCCACGGGCTGGATCGGTGAAATGTCGCCATAACCGACGGTCGTGAGACTGACGAAGGCGAAATAGGTGATGCGTTGCACATTCACATCCCAAGCCGAGGTGGCCGCCAGTTCCGAACCCAGAGGCGGCAGCTGCACCAAGGCCCCGGTGGCGGCATCGCGAAAACAACCGGGCACCAGGCTGTCAATCACTGTCAGCAGCAGGCCGCCGCTGATGCCCAGCAGCAGGTAGCCAGCCAGTCCGCCCGCGACAAGATCTCCCTCGCTTGGGGTTTCGCGCGCCAGGCGGTGGAGGAGCCGCACCAGGCTCCACCCCATGAAGAACAGGAACAAGACCAGCAGGGGCAGAGCCGTGGACAGCAGGCTGAGGGGGCTGAACACCCAGACGATCTGGGCGATCACGGAGGCCAGGCCCATGGCCTGGTAGGTGCGCTTGCCCCAGATTGTCCGCCAGGGGGGGCGCTGGCTGAGCCCCGCCAGGAGTTGAAGGCAGAGCAAGGGATAGCCCAGCCAGGTGAGCCGGGCTAGCGACGCGGGAAAGGCTGTGCTGCTCAACACCAGCAGGCATAGCCAGAGGAGACGGCGGAAGAAGGGACCTTCCATCGGGGCGCTGCTCGCTCGCGAGGAGATCAGGCGCCCACCACGGCCTCCTGCTGCAATTCCGCCCGCTGCAGGCTCTTGACCTCATCGCGCCGGAAGATCAACACGCTCAAGGGCGGCAGGCAGAGATCCAGGGACTGGTCGTAGCTGTGAAGGGCCCAGTCGTCGGTGAACTTGCCGCCGAGGTTGCCCAGGTTGCTGCCGCCATAACGGCCGCTGTCGCTGTTGAACACCTCGGCGTAATAGCCCTCCAGCGGCACACCCACCCTGTAGTGGGCATGGGATTGCGGCGTGAAGTTGGCCACCACCACAAGCCAACGGCCTGTGATGCTCTCGCGCCGCATGAAACTGATCACGGAATTGCGGGAGTCGTTGCAATCAATCCACTGGAAGCCGTACTGGTTGAAGTCGTCCCGCCAGAGGGCGGGTTCATCCTTGTAGAAAACGTTCAGGTCATCGATCATGCGCAACAGGGCCTTGTGGGGCTCGTATTGCAGAAGATCCCACTGCAGATCGCCCCAGACATTCCATTCGGCTCGCTGGCCAAACTCCATCCCCATGAAGAT
>CAYVWU010000121.1:0-7718 GCA_964455575.1 uncultured Cyanobium sp.
AGGAGCTGGCCATCGAGCGCGCCAAGCAGCTCTACGGGGCCGCCTGGGCCAACGTTCAGCCCCACAGCGGCGCCCAGGCCAACTTCGCCGTGTTCCTCGCCCTGCTGAAGCCCGGCGACACCATCCTGGGCATGGATCTCTCCCACGGCGGCCACCTCACCCACGGCTCACCGGTGAATGTGTCCGGCAAGTGGTTCAAAGCCGTGCACTACGGCGTGGAGGCCGACACCCAGCGGCTGGATCTGGCGCGGGTGCGGGAGCTGGCCCTGGAGCATCGTCCGAAGCTGATCGTCTGTGGCTACTCCGCCTACCCGCGCCAGATCGACTTCGCCGGTTTTCGGGCCATCGCCGACGAGGTCGGCGCCTGGCTCCTGGCGGACATGGCGCACATCGCCGGCCTCGTGGCGGCCGGAGAGCATCCCAATCCCGTCCCCCATTGCCATGTGGTGACAACCACCACCCACAAGACCCTGCGGGGCCCACGGGGAGGCCTGATCCTCTGCAACGACGCGGAGTTTGGCAAGCAGTTCGACAAGGCGGTCTTCCCCGGCACCCAGGGCGGCCCCCTGGAGCATGTGGTGGCCGCCAAGGCGGTGGCCTTCGGCGAGGCGCTGCAGCCCAGCTTCAAGACCTACATCCGCCAGGTGGTGACCAACGCCAAGGCCCTGGCCACCCGCCTGCAGGAGCGGGGCATCGCCGTTGTGAGCGGTGGCACCGACAATCACATCGTGCTGCTCGACCTGCGCTCGATCGGCCTCACCGGCAAGGTGGCTGATGCCCTGCTCAGCGAAGTGAACATCACCGCGAACAAGAACACCGTTCCCTTCGATCCCGAATCCCCCTTCGTCACCAGTGGCCTCCGCCTTGGCACGGCGGCCCTGACCACCCGCGGTTTCGACGAGGCCGCGTTCCTGGAGGTGGCCGAGGTGATCGCCAATCGCCTGCTGCGTCCTGAGGACAGCGCGGTGGAACTGCAATGTCGGGAGCGGGTGCGGACCCTCTGCGAGCGTTTTCCCCTCTATGGCGGCCAGCGTGAGCTCCAGCCGGTGTAGACCGATCCACACGCGCTGGCGCGGGATTCCCCGGAGTCCCTCCAGCCCCCTCCTGGTGCGGTCGTGACCCTCGCTTCCAACCCGATCGCTGCGGCGTTTCTCACCTTCGCGGTCGCCACCCTGGGGACAGCCCTGGTGGTTCCCGTGATCCGTCGCCTGGGCCTGCGCTGGGGGCTGGTGGACCAGCCCGATGCCCGCAAGCAGCACACCCAGCCCATGGTGCGCCTCGGTGGCGTGGGGATCGTGGTGGGCTTCAGCCTGGGCCTGATGGTCACCTGGGTGAGCGGCGGCTTTGCCCAGCTGCCGCCCGACAAGGATCAGCTGATCTGGACCTCCCTCGCCGGCGCCCTCTGCTATTTCGTGATCGGCCTGGCGGATGATCTCTTCGCCCAGCCGCCCCTGCCGCGCCTGGTGGGCCAGGTCGTGGTGGCCATGGCCGTGTGGAGCCAGGGGGTGCGCATCAGTGACATCGACCTGCCCTTCAACCTTCCCGGCTCCGGGGGAGAGTTCGACCATCTCCTCCGCCTTCCGCCTCTGGTGAGCCTGGTGGCCACGGTGATCTGGCTCGCCGGCATCACCAACGCCATCAACTGGCTGGACGGTCTGGATGGCCTGGCGGCCGGGGTCAGCGGCATCGCCGGCGTGGCCCTGCTCTCGGTGAGCTTCAGCCTGCAGCAGCCGGCCGCGGGCCTCCTGGCGGCCGCCCTGGCCGGGGCCTGCCTCGGCTTTCTCCGCCACAATTTCAATCCCGCCCGCATCTTCATGGGCGATGGCGGCTCCTACTTCCTGGGTTTCGCCCTGGCCTCGATCAGCATCGTGGGCCCAGCCAAGGGGCTCACCAGCGTGAGCCTGCTGCTGCCGTTGCTGATCCTCTCCCTGCCCCTGGCCGACATGTCGGCGGTGATCATGGGTCGCCTGCGGGAGGGTCGCTCCCCCTTCTATCCCGATCGTCGCCACCTGCACCACCGGCTGCTGCGCTCCGGTCTGAGCCATCGCCGCACGGTGTTGATGATCTACGCCTTCACCCAGTGGCTGGCCGTGCTGGCCCTGGTGGTGGCCAACGCGGAGATGCGCTTCCTCTGGCTGGGTCTGGCGACGGCCGTGCTCGTGGCGGCGGTGGTGTTCACCCGCCGCAGCCTGCAGCAGGAACGCCAAGACCCCGACCCCGCCGGAGGCCCCCATGAGCGCTGAGATTCTTTGTGTCGGCACCGAGCTCCTGCTCGGAGACATCCTCAACAGCAACGCCCGCTGGCTCGCCCAGGAGCTGGCCGCCCTGGGCGTGCCCCACCACCGCCAGGAGGTGGTGGGCGACAACCGGGAGCGGCTGATGGCGGCCGTGCGGGAGGCCTCCAGCCGCTGCCGGGTGCTGATCACCACCGGCGGGCTGGGCCCCACCGCCGATGACCTGACCACGGAAGCCATCGCCGCCGCCTTCGGCGTGCCCCTGGTGGAGCATCCCGAGGTGTGGGCCGACATCCAGGCCAAGCTGGGGGCTCGGGGGCGGCCGGTGGCGCCCAGCAACCGCCGCCAGGCCCTGCTTCCGGAGGGAGCGGCCGTCCTCCCCAACCCCACCGGCACGGCACCGGGAATGATCTGGAGCCCACAGCCCGGCTTCACCATCCTCACCTTCCCGGGAGTGCCGATGGAGCTGCGGGCGATGTGGCAGGCCACCGCCTGTGCCTGGCTGCGCCAGGCCGGTCTCACCGAGGGGGTGTTTCTCAGCCGCCGCCTGCACGTGTGGGGCATCGGCGAATCCTTCCTGGCGGAGCGGGTGGCCGACCTGCTCGACCTCGCCAATCCCACCGTGGCGCCCTATGCCGGCGGCGGACAGGTCACCCTGCGGGTGACGGCGCGGGGGGCGGACGCCGCGGCCGCGGAAGCCCTCCTGGAGCCCGTGGAGCGCGAGATCCGCGACCGGATCGGCACCGCCTGCTTCGGCCGGGATGGCGACAGCCTCGCCTCCGTGGTGGTGCGGGCCCTGACGGAGCGGGGCCAGACCCTGGCCGTGGCGGAGTCCTGCACCGGCGGGGGGCTGGGAGCGGCCCTGGCGGCGGTGCCCGGAGCTTCCGCCAGCTGGCTGGGAGGCGTGATGGCCTACGCCAACGCCGCCAAGCGGGAGCTTCTCGGCGTGCCTGAGGCCCTGCTGGAGCGCTGGGGAGCGGTGAGCGATCCGGTGGCCGTGGCGATGGCGGAGGGGGTGCGGACGCGGCTGGGCAGCGACTGGGCCGTGGCCACCACCGGAATCGCCGGCCCCGGCGGCGCCACGGCGGAGAAGCCCGTGGGCTTGGTGCACATTGCCGTGGTGGGGCCCGAACCCTTCGCCCCCTGGAGCGAGGGGGTGCGGTTCGGCGCGAGCCGGGGGCGGGAGGCCATCCAGGCCCTGAGCGTGGGCGAGGCCCTCAATCGCCTGCGGCTGAGCCTGCTCCAGAGCCCGGCGTGACCGCCTGACCCCGGCGGTCACGCCCGAGCCCGGACGGACCCCCACGGGCGCGGAGCGATGCCGCGCCGAGATGGACGGGCCTCAGGGCGGGACAGCCCCCTGGCGGGAAGGCGTCAAGGGGGGACAACTGCCGCCCTTCCCGCCATCGATCACGAATGCTGAGGCATGGAGTTTTCCACCGATCACGGGCGTTATCCCCAGAAATGCAAGGGGTTTTCCACAGATCGCGCGAGGAGCGGAGGCCGATCCGCGAGGGCGCAGGCCCCGAGCGGGGGGCAAGCCTGTGGGATGCGGCTTTCCCCTTGACGCCGGGCGCGGGGAGAGATCCAGCTCCCTGACGAGCCCGACTCGACGGCCAAAAACCCTTGCCAGGACTTGAATCCCAAGCTCAGACCAAAAAGACGGAGCTTGCGACGCCCCCTTTGACGCCCGGCGGCCCGTTGTGGCGTGATGGTGAAGCCGTCGTGAGGAGCCACATGCCGTCAGTCCCCAGCCATGCCCCCCGCAGCGTGAGCATCGAAAACCAGATGCCGGAGGACCTCTTCGACGCGATGCGGGAATTCATCCGCCTTCATCCCCAATGGGACCAATACCGGTTGATGCAGGCGGCGCTGGCGGGGTTTCTGTTTCAGCACGGCGCCAAGGATCGCGCCGTGGCGCGCCACTACCTGGACGGCCTGTTTCAACGCGATACGCCCGGCCCGTCCGCGCCGCGCCTCGATTCGGCGAGCGAGGGACGCGCCTCCTCCCTCTAGGGTGAGGTAGCGACCCTTCGGGCACCCCCGTGAGCGCCGGCACTCTCTACGACAAGGTTTGGGACCTGCACCGGGTGGCCGATCTCCCCGGGGGGTCCACCCAGCTTTTCATCGGCCTGCACCTCATCCATGAGGTCACCAGCCCCCAGGCCTTCTCCGCTCTCAACGACCTCGGGCTGACGGTGCGCCACCCGGAGCGCACGGTCGCCACGGTGGACCACATCGTGCCGACCACCTCCCAGGCCCGGCCCCTGGCAGACCCCCTGGCCGAGGAGATGCTCGCCACCCTGGAAACCAACTGCGCGGCCCATGGCATCACGCTCCACGGCCTCGGCAGCGGCCGTCAGGGCATCGTGCATGTCATCGCCCCCGAGCTCGGCCTCACCCAACCCGGGATGACCGTGGCCTGCGGCGACTCCCACACCTCCACCCATGGGGCCTTCGGCGCCATCGCCTTCGGCATCGGCACCAGCCAGGTGCGGGATGTGCTGGCCAGTCAGAGCCTGGCCATGAACAAGCTCAAGGTGCGGCGGATCTGGGTGGAGGGAACCCTTCAGCGCGGGGTGTATGCCAAGGACCTGATCCTGCACGTCATCCGCAGCCTCGGGGTGAAGGGGGGCGTGGGCCACGCTTATGAATTCGCGGGCCCCGCGATCGCGGCGCTCTCCATGGAGGAGCGCATGACCCTCTGCAACATGGCGATCGAAGGGGGCGCCCGGGTGGGCTACTGCAATCCGGACGAGACCACCTTCGCCTACCTGCGGGGACGGCCCCAGGCCCCCGACGGTGAAGCCTGGGAGCGGGCCGTCGCCTGGTGGCGGTCGCTGGCCAGCGGCCCGGAGGCGCGCTTTGACGACGAGGTGCGCTTTGACGCCGCCAGCATCGCTCCCACCATCACCTGGGGGATCACGCCCGGCCAGGGGATCGGCATCGATGAGCCCGTGCCGACCCCGGAGCAGCTGGCCCCCGAGGAGCGCGCCCTCGCCGAGGAGGCCTATCGCTACATGGATCTCCACCCCGGCCAGCCCATCGCCGGACTTCCGGTCGATGTCTGCTTCATCGGCAGCTGCACGAACGGCCGCCTGAGCGACCTGCGGGCGGCCGCGGCCGTGGCCCGCGGGCGGCGGGTGGCTCCAGGCCTGAAAGCCTTCGTGGTGCCCGGCTCCGAGCAGGTGGCGGCCGCGGCGGAGGCGGAAGGCCTGGACGCGGTGTTCCGCGCTGCCGGATTCGAGTGGCGCCAGCCGGGCTGCTCCATGTGCCTGGCCATGAATCCCGACCGCCTGGAGGGGCGTCAGATCAGCGCCAGCTCCTCCAATCGCAATTTCAAGGGTCGGCAGGGATCCGCCAGCGGCCGCACCCTGCTGATGAGTCCGGCCATGGTGGCCGCGGCCGCCGTCAGCGGCCGGGTCGCCGATGTGCGCCCCCTTCTGGCCGTGCCCGCCGCCGTCCACTGACCCCGCTCCCGCCCTCCGTCCCCGACGCCCAAGCCCCCTGGCCCATGTCCACCGCTCCGACGCCTGACCCCCAGCCCTTCCCCAGCGGTCCGGTGCGCCGCCATCGCGGGCGGGGCGTGGCGGTGGTGGGCTCCGACATCGACACCGATCGCATCATTCCGGCCCGCTTCCTGAAGTGCGTCACCTTCGAGGGGCTGGCCGCCGGCGCCTTCGCCGATGATCGGGCGGAGCGGGTGGACCATCCCGACGGGCCCCACCCCCTGGATCGTCCTGGCCATCAGGGCGCCTCGGTGTTGATCGTGAACCGCAACTTCGGCTGCGGATCCAGTCGCGAGCACGCCCCCCAGGCCTTGATGCGCTGGGGCATCCGGGCGGTGATCGGCGAGAGTTTCGCGGAGATCTTCTTCGGCAACTGCCTGGCCCTCGGCCTGCCCTGCCTCACCGCCAGCCCGGACGTGGTGGCCGCCATCCAGGAGGCCGTGGCCGCCGATCCCGGCACGATCCTCGAGCTGGACCTGGAGGCTCTGGAGGTGACGCTGGACAGCGAGGCGGCCGGAGAAACCCGCTTGTCGGTGCAGCTGGATCCAGGTCCCCGCAGCATGCTGGTGAGCGGCCAGTGGGATGGCACCTCCCAACTGCTCAGCCATGGGGCGCAGCTCCAGGCCACCGCCGACCGCTTGCCCTATCTGCAAGGCTTCAGAACGGACGGCGTTCGATCGCCTGGCTTGGCGTGAGGGGGACGAAAGGCACCCCTGGACCGTTGAAGTTCAGATCGTTGAGCCTGACGCGCACGCCACCGAGGCCGTCATAGGGGCTATAGAAAATGCCCACCTCATAGGAACGCCGCTGCCAACGCACTTCCAGGTAGGACCCGGTGACCTCGCCATAGTTTGAGGAACCTGGACTGACATTCAATCCCACGCCACCGTTGAAGACCAAGGGGCCGGCGATCTGCTGCGTGAGGCCGATGCCCAGGGTGCCGAGGTCGACGGCGCGATCGAATCCGAAGGGGCTCAAGCCCTGGCGCAGCGTGCCACTCCCCGTGATGGTGAGCTGGGTGTAGTCGAGGAAGGGTTTGACGAAGTGGCCCAGGGTGAGGGTGGGTCCACCGGACAGGCTGGCGGTGTTCTGGTTCGTGCCATCTCCGTAGTAGGCCAGCACGCCCTGCACATTGGCCGTCAGGCTGAGACCCGGCACCACCGGTTGCGCCGTGTTGGCCAAGGCGGCCAGAGGGGTGGAGGGGGCGGCCTTTCCGGTCCACAGCGGATAGGAGACGTTGAGGGAGCCGATGGCGTTGGCCCGCCAGAAGGTGGCGAGGTTGGAGGTTTTGAACTCGTTGCTTTGGAAATTGCCCGCCCCCAGGCGCCAGAGGTAGTTGCGGCTCAGGCGCCCCCAAGGCGGCAGCGTCTCCTTCTTCTCCAGGAAGCCGCCGAAAGCGGAATAGACATCCTGTTCCCCGAGGGTGCCGTTCCAGGTGCGGAAGCGATAGGCGCTGAACAGCCTCATTTCGGCAATGCCGACACCAGGCAGAACCACATCGCGGGAGAAATCCGCCAATGCGCGGGTGCCGTTGGGCAGGTTGTCGGGATTGAACGTGGAGATGTCCAGGCGGGCATTGGTGTCGAAGCCCAACACGTTGGCCTGCAAATTGGCGAGCAAGCCGAAATCGTCTCCGGTCTTGGCGGGTTGCTTCTTGGCCCCGGCCCCCGCCGATTGCCAGGGGTAGGGATAGCTGTCGCTCTCGCCATCGATGGCGCGCTCCACCAACACCTGGGGCTGGACGGTCAACTGCCCCCGCTCGCCGATGCGGAATCGGGTGTTGTAGCCGAGGAACACGCCATCGCGATCCTCGCGATCAATGCCGATCACCCAGGGGTTGTCCACCTCCTCCTTTTTCTGCAGCCGCGTCTGCCGTCGCGCCGGGATGCGCAGCCGGTCCTCCAACACCACGTTGTTGCGGGACGCCTTGATCACCGTGTCGCCATTGGGCTGGAGCGTGGCCACCACCCCCTCCGAA